>PMCR01000009.1 GCA_003155465.1 Myxococcales bacterium
GGCCTGCTCAGCTCCCGCGTGGCGCTGTTCTTCGTCTGGTCCTACGCGGTGAAGATGCGCGGCGGATACCTACGCTTCCAGGCGCAGTACCTCCGCCGGATTCGCTTGCCAGCGCCCGAGAGCCTCGCCGCCGCCCTGTGTGGGAAGATCAAGAAGGCTTTCCGCGCCCGCGACTTCGCAGCCTTGGACAACCTGAGCCTGCAAGCCTACGGGCTCGCGGAGCTGCCCGCGTTCGATTTCGTGGATACGAGGGGGCGGTAGTTCTCCGGGCGAATCCAGTTGGAGGCGAGAGCGCCTGGCTAGGTAGCGGCCGTCGAGGTGTCCACCGTCAACGAGATCGCGCTTGCGCCTGAACACAAGCACATGCCCCTGAGCACACTGGCCGTCCATGCCCAGCGCATGGGGAAGAACGGTGGGCGCTGGAGACTGCACGCACCCGGCGAAGATGCGATCCAGGCTGGGCAATGGATGACATGTTTCGATCGATCGGATCGTCGTCGCTCGTCAGCCACTAGTACGGATACGTATCCACAGGGTTACAATCGAGGCATGGCGAAGAAGAAACGTCGCAAATCGTCTGCAAGGCAGACCGGGCGGGCACAGGGACCAACGGCCCGTGACGCGGCACTTGCCGCCGCGTCGAGATATAGGCAAGAGGAGCTGGCAGCGCTCGCCGGAGGGCTTGCCCTCGTTCCGGAAAATCTGCATCACCTGGCGCAGCTTGAATGGCTCGCGGTCGTATCTCTTTGCGGCGTCCCCCAAGGCAACCGAAGCTTCCTCCAGAGTTCCGCGACATCGCTGTTGGAGGGACCTGTCGGCGCCTGGGTCGGCCGCTATGACGATCCGTGCGACGCCCTAGCCACACAAACCTTCACATTCCATGGTGGAAATCATGTCTTCGTCGACCCCTATCCGGAGAGCCTCTTCTCGCTTCGGTTGCTGGCAACCGCCATTCTGAGATTCGATCGCTTTTCAGCGGACTTTGTTAACCAGGCCACCTTCCTTATCCAAGGATTCTGCGCGATATCTGACCTGATCGTCTCTCGTGCTGCTCTGGGGCGGAACCAATGCGTACCCGCTCCCACGCGAAGCCTCAACATTCCTTCGGACGTGCGACTTCGGGAACTAATGGCGGCTGTCCGAATAGGCGGACGAGAACTCGACGAACTATGCCAGAGGGCCGGACTCGCAGCACTCGGTGCGGGGGGACTCGGCAGGCTTGCCGAGCGTACCGACGTTGCGCGCCTGCCGGATGATCCATGCGACGTCAAGCAGATCCTTGACAGTCCCCTCCTGCGACTCGGTGATGAGGTCATCGTTCTGGCACCTCATCGCCTCGCGGAGGCGCTCGTAAATCGGTTGCTTGGATTGAGTGCTGCCACAGACAACGCTTCTCCGCTCGCAGAGGCCTTTCACGAACTCCAGGTCATCGAAGTTGATCGAAATCTGGAGCACCTTGGCCTGCGTCGACAGTCGGCCGTTCTCCGGCCATGGTCGGAATCAAAGGATGCGATCGTGTCGCATTCGATCTTCCAATGTGATTTGGACAAGGCCATTCATGTTGCGGTCGTTTCTCGCGCCTTGGCGCCACCAGGGAATGAGCCCACATCGGCGTGGAACTCACCTGCCGTTGACGAGGAACTCCGACTTGCCCGCGAAGCGGTACCACGCTGGTTGGTGCAGCAAGCCCCTTCCATATCCGGCTGGCTCAGCTTGGTGGTAATCGGCGGATTCGGCCTGGAGTCGACCATCTTCGTGTCCCGTCCGAAACCGGATGAGCCAGATATTCTCCTTTTCTTTGGAAGCGACCTTGAAGCCATCGTTGGCGCGGATTTGGACGATCGCTCTCCTTTGCTCTTCTGGAAATACTCTCGGTCCGTCCGGGAATTGGAAACTCGCGCTGAGATCTGGGCTACAGCGCCGCTCGATCAATTCGGTGCGTGGCGGATGCGTTCCCGTTCCTTCTGGACGACATATGACACGGTATGGGTCGAGGCCGGTCTTGGTCGCACTCTGCACGAGGAAGCCATCAAAAGACGTGACTGGCATGCTCTACCATCGTGGGAGCCCACCAGGACCATAGAGGTCTGCAACGCTGATGGTTCAGGCTTCCCTATTCTCCTCCCCCGAAACATGGATGCAAATCGCCTGCGAATCGCAGTGGAGTTACCCAACTTGATTGTGTGGATTCTGGCCTCGGAGGATCTTGGCAACAAGGGCGACGATCGTCTCAGCTGGTTCGATATGGGCAAAATGATTGCCTACTGGCTCTGGGAGTCGTCCACCTGCCTCGTCGACGAATTCACAAGGCTAGGGAATCGATGCAACGGCGTGGTCGTGGAGTTTCAACTCTTGGAAAGATCGGTCACGGTTCCCTCAGAAGCCGGATACCAGATCGAGCGAGCGTCCTCTAGCAGGCTCTTTGCGCGAATCCATCCGCGATTCCTGGAAAGGTACGACAACACGAATGCGACTGAACGTGAGTTCGTCGGCAACTTGGTTCGAGCGGTGTTGGCGCTGCCCGGTCTTGGTTCCGGCGACACTGAGTTGCCCGAGTTCATCGACAAGATTGCGCCATTGGGCGTGAAACGGATGATCCACATCATCAATACCGCGGAGGAACCGGAGTTCATCAGTGCACAGTGCTTGCCCAAGCCCAGATATCCGGACCCAGCCGACTGCATAAGAATCCAGCGAAAGGTTCTGGCAACGCTGTCGATTCCGGGAGATCAAGCTAGCGGAGAGGCAGCGACGAAATGGCTTAATCAAGCCGTGGGGGCTGAATACGCAGACCTCCGATCGCTGGTCGGTCGTTTTGAGGTCGGGGACCTTCGCAGGAGGCTCCTGATCAATAATGAATCGCTTGTCCATGAGGACGCGGAGGCTCGCCTCACGCTCCCCTCTCATCTGGCTTGCTATCGGTCGGCAGCAACTATGACAAAGCGGCTCCTCGAAGAAGGACCGCGGCGAGCTTCTGCCCTGATGGCCACCCGCTTCCTTCTTGAGCACGTCGTCGCGGAGCCGACCGGAGGCAACCGGCCTGCAAGCGATGCTGACCTGGACGAGATGCTGGCCCTAGGGCGCGAAATCATCAGAATGGGCGTCGCAAGCGATGTGGCCCACTTCCGATTGGCGAAGGTCTCTGTAACAAAGGATGAGGGCGAACTGATGATTGACGGTGGAACCTACGACGAGGCATCGCATGGTTCACTCCTGGCGTTCACACGAGAGATCATTGATCATGAGAAGGCTCGGGAAGAGGTGGGGCGTTCTCGGACTTCCCGTCGGCAAGATGAGGCCGTGGCGGAGTTTGCCACCCTTGACAGCGCGAGCCAAGACGAGTTCGGGGTCTCACTTTCAGATATCGCAAAGGTTCTGGGAGAGGTTCTCGCGCTTGCACTTGAGCGAGGCGGGCCGATTGTGACGGTACCGGAAGGATGGCTCCGCCTTCACATTCAGGAAAGGACCTCTCTGGATGAATCAAAGCTGGACAGTGCCTTCAGTCAACTGATTCTTTTTCCGAGAACCGCGTTCCTCCAACCACCTCCTGGTTTTGAAAGAACGGACATTTGGCCATGGCGATTCAATAGAGCTTTGTCCTACGTTCGTCGGCCCCTAGTTCGATCAGCGGGCGCTGACGGCTCGATGGAGTTGCACTTCACGCCTGGCCATCTATATCGTTCTTCCAAGAATCTGGTCAATCTCATCACGTCGGGACGACTTAAGGCGCGCTCGAAGAGTCTAGCCGCTGCCATGGGGGCCTTCACCAAAGCGGCATCCGACGAGTTCAACGATTCGGTTGCTGCTGCGCTGGCCGAGCGAGGTTTCCAGGTGCGACCCCAGGTGGCAAAGATAGGGAAGGAAAAGATCGCCGACGCCAAGGGCAACACGTTGGGCGATGTTGATGTTCTATGCTTGGATGTCGGGAAGCGGCGCATCGTGGCGGTGGAGTGCAAGGACTTCTCCATGGCCCGAATGCCGAATGAGGTTAGCGCCGACATGAATGCACTCTTTGTTTCGTCGGAGAGAAGGCGGTGTGCGCAGGACAAACACCTGATGCGATTGGAGTGGCTGAAGGCGCATGTGGACCTAATCGCTGCATGGCTGGGCTGTGGGGCGACTGTGGGGCCATGGAGTGTGGAGGGCGCGTTCGTGTTTAGCGTACCGTTGATATCGCCGTTGCTTGGCAAGACGAGGCTGCCAGTGTGGACCGTTCATGAGATTCGCGACGGCCGCGGACCATAGCGGGTCATCCTCTGGTACTTCGTCTAGGGAGACGAGGGGGAAATGGGAAGCAGACTCGCCGCTTCCAGAAATCGGCTCGCCACTCTCAGGACGCTCGGAAGCGGCGCGCAACCCGTCTCCTCCACCCCAGCCCCGCGATCACCACGCCCACCACGAACAGGCTCGGTTGCATCGGGTGGCCGAGCCCGATCATCGCCACCTGCACCGCGATCCACCCGGCCAGGACCACGCCCGCCACCACGGACAGCCACCCGGCCCGGGGCCAGCGCTGAATCTCCGCCCACGCCGCCAGCGCGAGCGTGCCCCCCACCACCACAAACAGCACGATCCCAGGCACGAGGTAGCTCCTAAACGGCGACCGCGCCAGGGTAGCCTCCGTCATCCCCATCAGCCGGCCGCTGGGCTCCACCATGAACATGGCGCCGGCCGCGAAGGCGCTGAGCGCCACGAAGGCTTCGGTGATAACCAGTCAGGCGGGTCCAGCGCATGAGGAACGAGGAACGTCAGCGGGTGGAACGAGAGACGTCCCTCATTCTAATGAGGAACACCCGAGTGGACAGGAGCGGACAAATCGGCCCGGCCACAGGTTCAGACCGTAAGTGCAGAGCCGCCAGTGCAGACTTTGGCCGTTGCTGGCCGTTGGCGC
>PMCR01000053.1:0-164 GCA_003155465.1 Myxococcales bacterium
TCGCTGATGTCGTCGCCACCCAGGCCATTCTTCAGATCCTTGAGCAGCCCGGCAGACTGAGCGTAGCCGTTTATCGTGCGCGTCAAGGCGGCACGGAACCCGGTCAAGTGCGTTCCCCCGTCCTTGTTCTTGATGTTATTGGTGAAGCAGTAGACGGCGTCCTG
>PMCR01000053.1:199-6054 GCA_003155465.1 Myxococcales bacterium
TCCTCCAGCGTGATGGTCAAGCCACGGTTCAGATACGACAGCTCACGCAATCGCTGCGACAGCACCTCGAAGCTGAATTCCGTAATGCCCCCGAAGATGCTCGGGTCGGGCTTGAACGTCACCTTGGTGCCGGACTTCGCCGACACGCCGATCTCTTCGAGGCGCGTGGCGGGATCGCCGCGCCGGTATTCCTGGTAGTAGACCTTGCCGTCGCGCTTGATCTCCAGCTTCAGCCACTCCGACAAGGCATTGACCACCGAAACCCCCACGCCGTGAAGCCCGCCCGAAACCTTGTAGTTCGAATGGTTGAACTTGCCCCCGGCGTGCAACACCGTCATGACGATTTCGGCCGTCGGCCGTTTCTCGGTCGGGTGCTCGCCAACCGGGATGCCGCGACCGTTGTCTTCCACCGACACCGAATCGTCAAAGTGGACGGCTACCTCGATGCGATCGCAGAAACCCGCAAGCGCCTCGTCCACAGAGTTGTCCACCACCTCGTACACCATGTGGTGCAGACCGGAGCCGTCATCGGTGTCGCCGATATACATGCCTGGCCGCTTACGCACGGCCTCCAGGCCCTTGAGGACCTGGATGCTCTCTTCGTTGTATTCGCTTGCCGCCCGGCTAGGGTCTTGACCCGGGGCGTCTTCTGCATCCACCGCCATGACAAAAAACCAAGAAGTTACAGTTACATAGCATCCAGGATCCGGGGTGTAAAGGAAAACCGAACCAGCCCATCTTGGGACCTAGCAAGCCCGCACCGCGCCCCCGCTCACCTCGTAGTCAACGCACCCATCGAGCTGCGGCAAATGCTCTCGCTCGGTTACCGTGATGAGGCTCTGGCAGGAGAGTGCGGCAATGGCCTCAAAGAGTCTCCTCCGTCGCTCCTCGTCTAGCTCGCTGGACACATCGTCCAGGAGCAGCAGGGGCGGCTCTCCCAGCACCTCGCCCGAGTATTCCAGTTCCGCGACCTTGAGGGCGAGTACGAGAGAGCGCAACTGGCCCTGCGACGCGTGTTCGCGTGCCAAGTGGCCCGCGAGTTCCAGCTCTAGATCATCTGTCTGCGGCCCGAATCCGGTGAAACCCCGTCTCGCGTCGGCCTCCTGATGTGCGAGCAGCCCCTCTCGCAACGCGGATACGACTTCTCCTTCACCTTGCGCAGTCTCGACGCGCGGATCACTTCGGTACCGCATGCCCACAGCACCCTCACTGTGAATCTGCCGAAACGTCGCCTCAAACCGAGGCAGTAGCGCGCGCGTCATCTCGCGACGCCGAATCACGATGCGGGCTCCCGCCTCGGCAAGCTGCTCATCGTAGGTGGCGAGCAGCGTGTCTTCCACTCGACCGCGGCGAAGAAGAACGTTGCGGCTCCGAAGGACACGCTCGAAGGTAAGAACTTCGCGAAAGTAGGGCCGATACGCACCAAACACGGCCCGGTCCAGAAAACGCCGCCTTTCCGCTGCCGCTGCCTTCGGGAGCCGCAGGTCCTCCGGCCCAAAGACCACGGCTCCGACGCCCAGCAAGGCAGAGGAATCGCGCCGCACGGCCTTGCCGTCGAGAAACGTGGCCTTGTGACCTTGCGAAATCTGGAGCTTGAGGCCCCGGCCGCATGCCCGCACCGTGATTTCGGCTTCGACGGTGGCAGCCAGTCCACCCCACGCGACCAAGTCGGATAGGCTACTGGTCCGGAATGAACGAAAACAAAGCGCGGCGTAGGCCGCTTCAAGGATATTCGTCTTTCCTTGCCCGTTCTGGCCGAANNGGCGGGCTTTGCCCGCCAGAGCCAGAGCGCGGGAGGGGTTGGGAACCCTCTGAGGGTTCCCATGTTCATAGTCGCATGGGCATGACCACGCCAAGGTAGTCGCTGTCATCGGCGGGACGGATCACCGCCGGGTCCAGATCCTCGCCCAACTCCAGCCGCACGTTCTTCGAACCCATCTCGGCCAGAAGGTCGATGAAGTAACGCGCATTGAAGCCGACCTGCAACCCCGATCCCTTGTAATCCACATCCAGCTTCTCATGTGCGTTGCCAAGATCTGGGTTGTCCGCCTCAATGGTGAGAGAGCCCTTCTCCAGGCTGAGCCGGATGCCCCAGGTCTTGTCTGAAGCGATGATAGAAACCCGGCGAAGCGCTTCCAGAAGTACCTCTCGTTCGATGACGAGGATCTTGTCGTTCTCCTTGGGGATGACCTGCTCATATGGTGGAAACTGCCCCTCTCCAAGCTTCACCGTTAGGGTCACATCATCGGCGCGCAGCACGAAGTACCCCTGGTGCACTCCTATCTCGCAAGCGGCCTCTCTGCCTTCGAGAGCCCGCCGGATCTCTGCTACCCCTTTGCGCGGGATAAGCACACCGCTTGCCAACTTCGGACCATTGACCAGGACCTTGCCCACCTTGGATAGACGATGCCCGTCGGTCGAGATCATGCGAGCGCTCTCGCCGTCTGACTCGAAAAGCACGCTGGCTAGATGCGGTCGTGTGTCATCTTGCGATATCGAGAACACCGTCTTGCCAATCATCTCCGAAAACACCACCGGATCGACCGAGCTCAGTTCCGCCTCGGCTACCGCTGGAAGCTTGGGGTAGTCCCGCTCGCTCATCCCCACCACCTTGAATTCCGCCCGCCCGCTCTGCATCTCCAGCCAGTTGTGCTCGGTTCTACGCAGGTGGACCTCTTCCCCCGACAAGCCTTTCGCTATTTCGAAGGCCTGTCTCGCGCCAACCGTCACGCCCCCTTCTTGCGCTACCTTAGCAGGTAGCGTCACCACTATCGCAACCTTGAGGTCCGTTGCCGCGCACGAGATTCCATCAGCCCCCTCACTGCGAATGAGTACGTTGGCCAAGATCGGCATGGTGCTTTTCCGGTCGGCTATCCCATGCGCCAGATAGAGACCCCTGAGAATCTTGCTCTTGTCGATCCGAATGTCCATCAGTCACCCTCGTCCTGTTGTCTTGTCACCGGTCACTCTGAATCCATAAAGATCTGATCAAAGAAAGCAGAAGTATAAGGTCCTGTGGATTACTTGAAAGAATCGGTTTCTCGTCGCCAAAGGCGGGCTGTGGCCTGGGGAAAAACTGGGATAACAAAGGTGACAGGAGCCTTCGACCCGACGTTGTGAGCTTGTCAACTTTTGTCCCACAGCTTTGTCCCAGAGATTCTGACAGTCAACTGTTGATAGAAGGACGTGATCCCGTGATAGCCGCAGACGGTCGTGGCGGCAAGCGCGGCCGTGGAAGTGATCACCGTAGGCCAGCCACTGCGGTGGGATTCACCCCACCGGACCCGGTGCGCTTCGAGCGTGCCCGTAGCGGCCAAGAAAACGACCACGACAAAGTCCAAGCCCGACACCGATCGCTACGATTGGGTGGGCGGCTTGATCATGGAAAGACCTATTCGCCTGAGGCAATCCACGCTTTCGCTCGGTGGATCGCGGGACCACGGAAGAAAGCGGGACCCGCCGGGCATACAAGGAAGCGGGAACTAGTGCTGGCGCAAGTGGCTCTCGATCGTGGTCACCACGCTGCGCAGGTTGGAGTCCTCCGCAAGGAGGCGTTCGATCTTCCTGACGGCGCTGATGACGGTAGAGTGATCCTTGCCGCCAAAGCGGCTGCCAATTTCCGGGAAGCTCGACCCAGTTAGCTTGCGTGCCAAGTACATGGCAATCATGCGGGGCCGGGCGACAGACTGGAGGCGCTTGGGTCCCTTCATATCGTGCAACTTGACATCAAAGTACGTCGCCACTTCGCGCTGGATGGCTTCGATGTTGATACCCTGTGGGGTCGCGCTCACCAGATCCTGCAGGATCTCCTCAGCAAACGCCTTGTCGATGCTGCGACCGGTAATCGAAGAGCGAGCTGATAGCTGCAGCAGCGCCCCTTCAAGCTCACGAACATTTGACCTGACGATGGTGGCAATGGCCAAGGCGACGTCGTCGTCGAGCGGCATCGAGTCAATCTCGGCCTTGCGCTTCAGAATGGCAACCCGCGTTTCCAGGTCGGGATGCCCGATCTCGGCGATCAGGCCCCAGGCGAACCTGCTCTGCAGCCGCTCCTCGACGCCCGGCAACTCGGCGGGCAGCTTGTCGCAGGTCAGAACGATCTGCTTCTGCGCGAGATGGAGGGCGTTGAAGGTGTGGAAGAATTCGTCCTGGGAGCTGTCTTTGTTGGAGAGAAACTGGATGTCGTCAACCAAGAGAACATCCGGCTTCTCGCGGTAGCACGAGCGAAACTCCTCCATCAGGCTGATGCTGCTCGGCTGCCTGCGCTGGTTCATCATCGATCGGATGAAGTGGGTGACGAACTGTTCGCAGGTCACCACCGTGATCCTCCAGTCCGGGTGCTGGCGGTGAATCTCGTGTCCGATGGCGTGAAGAAGGTGCGTCTTCCCGAGCCCGACACCCCCATAGAGAAACAAGGGATTGTATTTTGAACCCGGAGAGCTGGCCACCATGCGCGCCGCCGCATGGCCGAACTGGTTTCTCGCGCCGACCACGAACCTGTCGAAGGTGTAGCGGCTGTCAAGGCTGGCTGGCGCAGGGCGCCAAGCGGCGACTTCTCCGACCGGCTCGCCGACGGCATCCTGTGGCTTAGCTGGCATGGGCGACTCCTCCGAAACTTCGAACTCCACAGCGAACGATGTCTGTGCACGGATGCGGAGATTCTCTAGAATGGAGGGAAGGAAGTTGTCTTCGAACCATTCCTTGTGATAGCGATTGGGCGCCCGCAAGCGGATACGACCCTCGCTGATGGCCAAGCACTCTATGGGGCGCAACCATTGGTCGCGGTTGGCCGGCTTGACCCTTTGCTCGATCGAACGAACAGCTTCACCCCAGAGCTCAATCATTGTTCTATCCACAACAAGGTCGGCAAGAAAACCCAAACGATGTCAGTAGGTTGGGCGCTACTCCCCCCTGTCTGTCAACAGGGGCACGAGCCCAGCGCTCAAGCTGCCATATCGCGTGGGGTCCAGCGAAACGACCCGATGGCAGGCGGCTTAATTATCAATCGCGCCTCTCATCGACAAGACCAAAAACCGGGTACCGCCAAGATGCCGAAGATCAGGGCAAATCTTCGCGCCAGCGGATCGGGGAGTTTGCCGGGAGCGGTGCGTGCCTGTCTTGGCTCCGCGCAAACCGTTGGCGATTGTTGGGGAATTCTGGGACGCGAGGAGCGAACATTCCGATCCGAGCGAGATCTGCGGCCCTGCCGCGCGATTGCGAGGGGAAACCAGCGCAGGATGCGGCCTGGCGCACGCGCGAGCGAGCGACGGCTGACTTCTCCGACGGGCGGAAAGCCCTACCCGCGAGACAGCGTTCCCAAGCGCCGTCGACAAGAAAACTGCACACCCACTCGAGGCCGCGAGTTGTCGACGGGTCACGCTTTCGTGTTCGGACTCGCCTGCGCCGGCAGCCTCGGTGGCCGTGATCTTCTCACGCGCCCAAGGGCTAGGGTGCCCGGCAAGAGCGATCAACATATAGACCATGGCGGCGTTGACATGGCTGACCCGGGGTGCTAGTTCAGCGGTCCCACACGGTCGAAAAGCCGGAGGATCACGTGTCGAAGAGGACTTTCCAGCCGCACCGAAAGAGCCGAAAGCGAACCCATGGCTTCCGGAAACGCATGAGCACGCCGGCCGGCCGCGAGGTGCTTCGGCGCCGTCGGCGCAGAGGGCGTAAGAAGCTCACCGTGAGCGTGCCCAAGAAGTAGGTCCCGTGAACGAGAAAGGCCGCCACGAAAGGTTCGGCCGCGGGGATCGCTTGCGAGCGAGAGCGTGCTTCCTGGCGGCGCAGCGTCGTGGGCGTCGGATCCCCGGGCGGAATCTTGTGCTCTATGCGCTGTCCCGTCCCGAGCACGA
>PMCR01000037.1 GCA_003155465.1 Myxococcales bacterium
GGAATGAGCCATGCCGGCGTTGACATGGCTGACCCGTGATGCTAGGTCAGCGGTCCCACACGGTCGAAATGCCGGAGGATCACGTGTCGAAGAGGACTTTCCAGCCGCACCGAAAGAGCCGGAAGCGAACCCATGGCTTCCGCAAACGCATGAGCACGCCGGCCGGCCGCGAGGTGCTTCGGCGCCGTCGGCGCAGAGGGCGCAAGAAGCTCACCGTGAGTGTGCCCAAGAAGTAGGCCTCGTGAGCGACAAAGGCCGCCACGAAGGACTCGGCCGCAGAGATCGCTTGCGAGCGCGATCCTGTTTTTTGGCGGTGCAGCATCGAGGGCGCCGGATTTCCGGCCGGAATCTCGTCGTCTATGCGCTGTCCCGTCCCGAACACGAACGCAAAGAGCGAGCCAGAATTGGGATTACCGTGAGCAAGAAGGTCGGAAATGCGGTGGTCCGCAATCGCGTCAAGCGGTGGCTGCGCGAAAGCTACCGTCGCATGGCCAGGTCTGCGCCCGGCGGTGTCGACCTTGTCATCATCGCTCGTCCCGCGACGGCGGAAAGCACATACCAGCGGACTGCCGAGGAACTGAGCGCACTTGTTGCACGCGCGGGAATACCGTGAAATCTGAGCTCTCCTATGGCAGTCGGATAGTCCGCAGTTTCGCTCGCGCGCTTCTGCGGGGTTACCGAGCCGCCATCGCGCCGGCCATCGGCCCGGTCTGTCGCTACACTCCTTCTTGTTCGGTCTACGCCGAAGAAGCGGTCGAGCGATGGGGCGTGCTGCGGGGCGGGAGCTTGGCCCTGCGCCGCGTGCTTCGCTGCCACCCCTTCGCGCGCGGTGGCTTGGATCCGGTCCCCACTGCTCTAGTCGCGTGGGGAGCCCGCCGGCTTTGCCCCCAAGGGGAATTCGGGACGGACAACCCACCCCGCCTCCCCCGCGCGCTTCGAGCGCGCCCTCTCCGGCGGCGTACCATCGCGCGAGGCCGAGCGAAGCGAGCGGGCACGGGTGGCGGGTGGGGGGCCGAAGGGTTTGGGAACCCTCTGAGGGTTCCCATGTCAGACGGAAGGGACTCGTAGGAGACGACCATGGACAAACGGCTCGGGCTGGCCATCGTCGCTTCCGTCGCCATATTGTGGGCATGGTGGAAG
This sequence comes from Myxococcales bacterium, assembly GCA_003155465.1. The sequence continues at coordinate 1,141 of PMCR01000037.1, forward strand.
CTCTTTCCGCCCCCGCAGCCAGTGCCGACCCCGGCCCCGCAGAGCACCACCCACGAAACCGTGCCACCGAGCCCGGCGGAGCTCGCAAACACGGCGCCAAGCCCAGCGACGTCCGCGCCCCAGCCGGCTTCCCGCCCACCCGAACAGAAACTTGAGCTGGACACGGAGGACGCGCGCTACCTGCTGTCGAGCTGGGGCGGCACGCTCCGCCAGGTCAAGCTGAAGAATCGCCAGTTCTTGCTGCACCGCCGCGACCCGGAGAGCGGCATCGAGCTCGTGAAGACGCGCAAGCCGGAGCTGGCGCCCCTGCGGACGACCTTCGCCAAGGCGGATTTCTCGCTTCCCGATGACACGGCCTGGGCAGCCGAACAGCCGGCTCCAGACACGGTCGTCTTCCGCGCGGAGACTGACTTGGTCGCAATCGAGAAGCGCTACCGAACCGAGCGGGACCGCTACCGATTGAACCTCACCATGAGCGTGCAGAACAAGAGCGACAAGCCGCAGTCGCACGGCCTGATCGTGCATCTCTACGCCCAGCAGGATCCCGAGAAGAAGGGCGGCGGCTTCTTCGACTACGCTTCGGCCAACCTGGCAGAGCTGGTTTGTTGGGCCAACGACAAGGCCCGTCGCTCGGCGGTGGAACCCTTGGCCAAAGGACCGATCGACGTGGTGGGGGGAGTGCGCTGGGCGGCGGCAGGCGAGAAGTTCTTCACCCTGGCTGTCGTCCCGTTCCCGGAGAGCCCTCCCAGGGAGCGCCGGTGCGGCGCTCGCGCCCTTGACCCTCTGACCGGCGAGGTTTTCCTTTCGCTCGCTAGCCGAAGCTTGGCGCCGGGCGAGAAGACCGAGTACGCCTTCGAGGTTTTCGCCGGTCCCAAGTACAACAGCGATCTAATCAAGGTGCAGCCGGGCGGCGAGGATGCGCACCTGGCGGACGACGTGGACGTCACGTTCTCGGTGCTGTCACGGCCCATGTTGGCCTTGCTCAAGGTTGCCTATCGGCTCTCCGGCAACTGGGGCATAGCCATCATCCTGCTCACCATCTTCGTCAAGCTGGTCACCTTCTATCCCACGCAGCGGACGCTGCTTTCGGCGAAGAAGATGCAGCGGTTGGCACCCAAGATAGCGGCCCTACGCAAGAAGTACGGGAACGACAAGCAGAAGCTGGGCGTCGAAACGATGAACCTGTACAAGGCCCACGGCGTCTCGCCGTTTGGCGGCTGCCTGCCCAGTCTAATCCAGATGCCCATCTGGATCGCGCTGTTCTCCACGCTCAACTACGCGGTCGAGCTGCACCGCTCGTCGTTCCTCTACATCGCCGACTTGTCGGCCAGGGATCCCTACTACGCCACACCCTTGCTCATGGGCGTGGTCATGTTTCTGCAAATGCGCATGTCGCCGACGGGCGCCGATCCGCAGCAGCAGAAGATGATGGCGTTCATGATGCCGATCATGTTCACCGGGTTCTCGCTCTTCTTGCCGGCGGGCCTGTCCACTTACACGCTGACCAGCTACCTGCTCGGGATCCTGCAGCAGCTCTACGTGAATTGGGCCGATCGTCGCGCGACCGCCACGGCCTGAGTTTCCATATCAGGGGCAGCTTAGTGGATCTGGGTTAGTCTTCGCCCAGCCGGAATGGCGGAGGCCAGCCCCAGCGCAGCGATGCGAATTCGTCAGCACGTCAACCCACTGAAGGCGAATTTCTTTCAGATCGCGGTCGAGCCACTCGAGCTGCCGGCCGGAATTCCGGTCGAGGTGGAACTGGGCTCCGCCGAGGCCCACTTTCTCATGACCCGGGCTGCCGAGGATGCAGCCCGCTTCTACGTAGGCGTCGAGATTCGCCGCGACCATGTAGCGCTCGCCAACGCCACATGCGAGCGACAGGGGCTCAAGCAGGTGCGCAGCGTCTTCGCCAACATGTCTGTCGATCTGCCCCGACTTTTCCCTGCCGGCCGGGTGAACCGCTTCTTCCTGAATTTTCCGGACCCGTGGTGGAAGGCACGCCAGCACAAGCGGCGCGTGATGTCGCCCGAGCTGGTTGCCGAGATCTCCGGGTTGCTGGTGGAAGGTGGCGAGATCTACGTGGCCACCGATGTCTTCGACATCGCGCTCGACGCCATGGCGGTTCTGGAATACGACTCCTCGCGACGGTTCGCCAACCTACGCGAGCCGTGGACCTTCCTGCGCGAGAGCCCCTTTGCTGCGCGTTCGCGACGGGAACGACAGTGCGAGACGGCAGGAATCCGCATCTGGCGGCTCGGCTACCGGCGCATCTAGCCAGATGTGGCTCGGCCAGCGTGAGCGGTAGCGGTAGCGACCAGCGTGGGAGTGGGTCACGCCCTCGCCCTACGCGGCCCGCCTCCCGCGCACCCCACCCGAACACGCTC
>PMCR01000251.1 GCA_003155465.1 Myxococcales bacterium
CTGCAGGTGGCGTACTTCGCCCAGCAGCGCGAGGCCCTGGATCCGAACCTCAGCGTGGTGGACACGCTGTGCCCGGGCGGCGATCACGTCACCTTTCGCGGCGTGCGGGTTCACGTCAGCGGGTACCTGGCGCGCTTCCTGTTCCGCAGCGAGCACGCCAAGTTGGCCGTGGGCCAGCTTTCGGGCGGCGAGCAGAGCCGCCTGGCCATCGCGCGCCTGATGTTGCGACCCGCGAATGTGCTGGTGCTGGACGAGCCCACCAACGACTTGGATCTGGACACCCTGCAGGTGCTGGAAGAATCGCTGCTGGGTTTCGAGGGCGCAGTCCTGCTGGTGACCCACGATCGCTACTTCCTTGACCGCGTGACCAAGAAGCTGCTCGCCTTCCACACGCGGCCCGGCGCAGAAGGGCGCATCAGTGCCATGGTGGGCCTCAATCAATGGGAGGCCTGGTACGTCGAAGAGGCCGAGGCCACCGCTGCCGCAAATGCCGCCGGGTCCAAGACGCCGGCAGCGACCAGTGCGCCGGCGCCGCGCCGCAAGCTCAGCTATCACGACCAGCGCGAATGGGACAGCATCGAGGCGCGTATTGCCGAGGCCGAAGCAAGACTGACTGCGCTGCGAGCCGAGCAGGACAGCCCCGAGGTGGTCACCAACCACAGCCGTCTGGTCGAACTGGAGGCCGAGATCGCCGCTGCCAAAGCCGAGGTCGATCGCCTGTACGCCCGCTGGGCCGAGCTGGAGTCGCTGATTCCGCGGTAGATCGACTATGGACAGACCAGAGGCACCGGTGCGGTCGGCGCGACGAACGTCGGGTTCTGCGCGGTCGCCTTGGCGGTCAGCGTGCCATTATGCGCGGTATGCCCGGCCGCCGTCACGGAGTCGGCCGCGCTGGTTGCGCCAGACGCATCGTCGAGCTTCCAGTAGCCGACCAAACCAGCTTCGTTGCCCGCCAGCGGCTTCTTGTAGTCGGCCAGGATGTCAGTCGCGCTGCGGGCCACGTTCCACACGCGGAACTCGGCAAATTCGCCATTGAAGCAGTTGCTGTTGGTCGGATTGCACCCAATGTATAGGACCGACTGGGCGGTCTTGAGCGCCGTGATGGCAGCAGTTGTGTTGACTGTGATTTTGGGAAGACCGTTGACATAGGTTATGAGAGCCTTCTGATCCCAGGTCATTGCGACATGCACCCACTGGCTGGTTGACGAGTTGATTCCGAGGTCAGCGCCAGTGTCGTCGTTGAGGCCATTGGTGAATGGGTTCAGCGTTGCGTGATTGGTCGTGCTCCCGGTTACGTTGTTGGTGCCGAAGTCGAGACCGAATGTCGAGGCTGACGTGGCGCTCGCAGCTGGGCCAATATAGTAGACCTCATTCTTTTCACCGACCCAGTCCGTGGTCTTGATGTAGGCCCAGAACTCGACGGTCCGCGCCGCGTTCCCAATGGGCAAGTCGGTCTTCATGTCCACCTCGACATGGGCGTAGGCAGTGTCGGCGGCTGAGCCGGTCGCGTTGGAACTCAGCGATAGCACGCGAGGCGCGCAGGCCGCTGTGCCAGTGGAGCCGCCGCTGCCTTCGCTCGTGCTGCTGGTTCCACCTTGGCTGCCGCCCGCAGCTGATCCTCCAGTTCCAGAACCAGATGCGCCGGCTCCGCCACTGACGGTCCCACCTGTCTTGGTTGCGCCGCCGGTGGCCGAGCCAGCCGTTGCGCTGGTACCGCCGGTGGCTGAGCCGCCGGCCACACTTGCGCCGCCGGTGGCCGAACCGCCGGTTGCACTGGCGCCGCCAGTAGCCGAGTTGGCGCTGGCGCCGCCGGTAGCCGAGCTGGCGCTGACGCCGCCGGTGGCCGAGCCACCCGTTGCACTGGCACCACCGCCCCCTGTCGCGTGGTCGGTCGAGCCGCCAGTCGAAGGGGCACTGCTGGTACCACCCGCGCCGCTTTGGCCCGCGCTGCTGCCGCCATTTCCGCCGGTCTGCGGCGCGCTGGTCGACGGCCCGGTGGTCTGGGTGCTGCCGTTTGAACTACAGCCGAGACTGACGCCCGCCGCGTATAACACCGCCAGAGCGGCCACAGCGGCAGTCCGCATTTGCGATCGTTCAAGCCATCCAATTTGCATTGCAACTACCCTTCATGAAAAGAAGTGGGGGCGACGCGCCACGTGGCGGAGGATAGCATGTTTCGGCGGTGCCAGGATCACCGGGTGAGCCCCGCGACCACCTGAGACGCGTGCGCAGGTCAGCGACGAAGGCGCAGCCCAAGCAAGGCCACGCCCAGCATGATCAAGATGGCCGTCGACAGAAGCGCGGGCAGACGAGGGGGGACATAGTCGAGCCGAACCTGGTGATGCCCGGCCGGAACGCGCAATCGCATCAGTCCCACGTCCAGCATGTCCAGATGAACATCTCTCGCTCCCTGGACGGTCCAGAAGGGGTGGTATGACTCGGCCAACATAACGTCCCCGCCTTGCTGGCTGCTCACCTCGACACGGATATGCCCAGGGCCGTCTCTTTCGGCGGTCGCCACCATGGCATCCCCGGGGAGGGCGACATGCGAACGCCCCGTCCGGAACTGGTACACGGAGAAGGGGCCCACGCGATGTAGAAACGCAAACTCTGGGTCGTCTTTGACCTGCGACTCTGCCCAAGGCGTGGAGAGGACAGCGTGCGTGACGTCTGCGGCCGCCATTCGGATCTTGAGGAGCCGCAGAGAGTCCGCGTCCTTCACAATCAGGCCCAGCAATCGCGAGAACTCGCTCAGCGCCCAGCGGTTTGTGGGAAACGGCAGCGCCGAGTAGTACGGTCCCACCTGCTGCACGCCGGTCTCGTCGTTGGTGCGGGCAAGAAGGTGGCTCCAATAGAGAGGGGACGACTGGTCAACCGACCGGAAAGTGTCCTCGACCAAGACCCGGCCCCACGTGGTCTCTCGTCTCGCGCGCAGCCACGCCCACAGGCGCTCCGCGTCCGCAATCGCCTGCTCCCGGGGCAGGGGAGTGACACGCGCCAGCGGCTGGCCCCAACAAACACCCATGGCAACCGCCAGCACGCCGACCAGGCCTGCGGTTTTCGGCCTCATCCGAGCAGGCGCCCATGTGCGTCCTGCCAACAGCGCGACCCCTCCCAGGGCAAAGCCCACTCTTGTCAGGTAGAGAAGCCTCCAACTCAGCGGCCCCATCCAGGTGGCGTTGGTTCCGGACACGACCAAGCTGAGCAAGACCAGGACGAGCCAGCCCAGCACCAGACCAAGAAAAGGGCCGCCTTCGCGGCGCTCGGGGCGTAGCACACACACCAGGGTGCCCGCTGCGCCAACGACAGCGAGAAGCATCATCGGGACGGTTGGCAGCGAAACCGCGGCGGACAGGGCGGAATGGATCCGCAGATCGAGGATGTCGATGGGAAACAACAGGAGCTCGAACACCTTCGGGGCAGAGATGTTCGAAGCGGACAGCACCAACCAGCGCCGCATGAGAAGCAAGGGAAGCCAATGGGCCGCGGCGCCCACCACGCCTATCGCCAGGGCAGGGGCGTCCCAGCGCAAACAGCGGCCCATCTGCCGTTGCGCCAGGCATCGCCCCCCGTGCACGAGCGCGACCAAGGCCAGGACGGTCAAGAAAAAGCTGTGCGACAGGCCAACCACCGCGGTCAACACGGCGATCCGGATTGCCAGACGCGAACAACGTTCCGGGCGCGAGAGTGCGTCGAGCAGGAGAACCAGGGCCGCCGTGGCAAAGTAGAAAGACCACATCCCACCCAAGGCGGATGCGATGCCAAAGCTGGCGGGAAACTGGATGAGGAGCAGATAGGCTAGGGCGCAGGACGGAAAGGGGCCGAGACGGCGTCGTGCCACGACGTACACCGCGCTGGCGGGCGCCGCGAAAGCGCACAAAAGCACCCCGGGATACAGAATGCCAAGCGGAACACCGGTGCGGTGGAGGTAAGCCAGCAAGCCGTACCAGAGCGGCGAATGGAGGACTCCGAGCGGCAGTCCGCACTGCCCGATGTCCGACCATCCGTTGAAGTCGGCACGCGACAGATCCCTGAGCTCGGCGACATGGATGGGATTGTCGAGATAGGTGGCCCACCCGCCGAAGAGCAGCGGCGTAGCCACCATGGCCGCCGTGGCCCACAGCACCGCCAGGCTCAGGACATCCGCCCGGTCGAAGCCGGCGTTGCCGTCGAACGGTTCGGCTTTCAGAACGTCGTGGCGGCTTCCGGGTGGCTCAGCCGCCCGGGCCCGCCGGGCCGCGGCGAGCGTGATCAAGCGGTCGAGCCAGCCCTTCTTCATGCGGCTTCATTCTCTCACGCGCCGTGAAGGAGCACGATCGAGTTTTCGCGCCCGGCGCGGTCAGGAGCGGCCGTGCTCGTTCGGGACGGTTCGAGATTGGTTTCCACATTCCCACCCCGTCTCGTCCAGCCGCCGCGTCTCATGCGGTTTCCCGACGGCGAAGGTTGCGGTGCCGTCAGTGAAGCTCGGCCGGGACAGAACAGGAAGGATCGAGCAGCTCGGGACGAAACTCGAAGTGCATCGTATCAAAGTGGTACCAGCGACCGCCCCAAATGAAACCTTCTTCTTCGAAAGCGTCCACGATCGCTTGCGCCGGCATGCGATCGGCGTGCGCCCCGTTTCGCAAGTCCCGGACACGCCGCCAGCGCCAGTAGTCAGAGCGCCTGGGGCTGATGTCCAGGGCGATTCCGTAGGAATGGGCGCTGGCGCGGTCAGTGCCGGCGATGTGTCTCCGGGCGAAAGCACCCCCGAGCGGAAGGATGGTCCGGCGCAGTTCGGGATGGGAAAGAAGCAGCCGCCGCAACCGTTCTTCGACCCTGGCCAGGGGGCCCATGATGCGCGAGTGGAGCAGGATTTTCTGGCCGAGAAATTCCACCCGGCGCAAGGCCGGGCGATCGCGCCCGTACGCGAACTCGAACAGCGGCTCGACGCGCACGCGTCCGGGATCGTCGCCTTCGGGACGAATCGCAGCCGTGGGGCCCCGGCGGTAGGGAAGGGAGAACATGTCCTGCAGATCCGGCTCGGCCAGCGCCTGCCCGAAAGTCTTCTTCCGGCCGTCGTCGTAGGGCAATAGCTGGCCACGGTCCAGGCGTGCAAACCAATGGTCCATTTCACGCACTGGCTGTACGCCGTAGTACCGCTGCAGGCAAAGCAGCGCCGCCGGTGGAGCCTCGGGTGACAGCGCGGGGCTTGCGGGGCCGGCATCGCCTGCAGAAAAGAGGCCGATCAGCGGAAGGCCTGCGACAAGATGCACACGATAATGCTACCAGATCTGCCAGCCTTCCCCCTACGTCCCCACCCGCACCGGAGGCACCGGCTTTCCGACCAGGCGCTCGCGCACGGCTTGCACCATGTCGACGCCGGTGGCGGCTTTCAGTTGCTCGCTCATGGCAATCAGCTTGCCGGCCAGATCGCCGCCCGAGCCATCGCCACCAATTCCGCCCAGCACGGTCAGACGATCCTGTCCCTCGCCAAAACCCCATCGGGGTGACCTCCTGCGCCGCCGGTGGCAGAGACGACCGGACACACTGTCTCCGGTCGCGCTGAACGATCGACGAGCGGCTTCTGACTTGGAGCGCAGCTACGAATCAGGACATTTGTTGCAGGCGATTTCGGCACGCAGGTTTGCTGTGACGGGCGTTTCGTCCTCCGCCTACCAGAGGGGAGGATGATGGTGACCGAGCTTCGATTTCAGCGTAGGCTAGGCCCATTCGTAGAGGCAGGGTGGTCACATGCGCCTATCTCATCAATCTCGATCTCAAGAAACCTTGGCAGCGGTGCTCTTGTTCTGCGTGGCGATTGGCTGCGGGGGCTCTGGGAGCGGCAAGGGTCGACAGGCGGACGGCGGTGGCCCTGATTCGGGCTCCCTAGGGCCTGACAGCATGGCGTCCGATGTCGTCACCTTGGGGCCAGATAGCATCGCGTCCGATACGGCTACCTCCGGACCCGATGTTGTCGGCACATCCGATGTGCGCGACGCGGGGCCCGAGGTCGGCGCGCTCGACGGTCGCGATGTGGGGACCGAGGGCAGCGGGTCCGATGCGGTCAAGCCGGGGCTCGATGGCATCAGATCCGATGCCGTGAAAATGGGACCTGACAGCAACACGTCCGATGTGTCAGATTCGGGATTCGATGGAAACGTGATCGATGCGGCTGATTCTGCGCCTGATCGCCGCACGTCCGACGCGGCCGACTCTGGGGCGGATAGCCGGGTGACCGACCTGGGTGCCTTGATACCGGACGGGGGCACGAGCAAGGACGAGATCATTCACGCCTGCGCCCTGGCCGCGTCGTGCGCGGCGTCCTCGAATGCCTATTCGGCGAGCCGGTGCATCCAGGAGTTCGGCAAGACGGGCTCGCGTCAGGACGACATCAAGCTGAATCACTTGCTCACTTGCGCCCAAGCCGCAACGTGTACGGATTTTGATAGCTGCTGGGGCGGTGACCTTTTCACGCTCGACCCCTTCGTCGCGGGCGGCGAATGCCACGGCAATTCCATCGACGTCACACCCGCCGGCGCGTCTGGACCCCAGTTCCTCAATTGCAGCGCGATGGGTGGCGTGTGCGAGGGGCTGACCACCGACGTGATCAGCGTCGCCTGCAACGCCCGACCATGCAGCGGGGCCGAGCCGGTCGCTCCCGCTTGCGACGGCACGACGGCGAGCGGCTGCGGCGGGTGGGCAGGATACACGAGCCTCGATTGCGCGTGGTCTGGACGGAAATGCCAGGTCCAGGGCAGTTACGCCGTTTGTGCAGGAACCGGGACTTCTTGCAGCGACTCCGACAAGGTCACCTGCGCCGGCTCCGTGGCCACCTACTGCTCGCGCGGGGCGCGCGCCACGGTCGACTGCGCGAAGACTGGGGTTGCCACCCGCTGCGCCGGCGGCGCGCTATCGACTGAACCCTGTACCGCTGCGGGCACGGAGTGCGATCCCGCTTCGTTCGTTGATCAGTGCGACAACAACACGCTCAAGTTGTGCGCCGACGGCTCGATCGTGTCGGTCGCCTGCAACGACATAGGCTTGGTGCTCTGCTGGGCGCGGCCGGGCGGCTTCGGGCAGTGCCGTCCGGGAACGTAGTTCTACGTTCGTCGTTGCACCCGGGTGTGGTGCCTGAGTTTTCCACCCGGGTGTGGTGCCCCGGGTGTGGTGCCTGAGTTTTCCACCCCGAGTGTGGTGCCCGAGTGTGGTGCCTGAGTTTTCCCCGAGTGTGGTGCCTGAGTTTTCCCGAAGTCTTGCTGGAACGTCGGCCCCGGGTGTGGTGCCTGAGTTTTCCCGAAGTCTTGCTGGAACGTCGGCCCGGGTGTGGTGCCCCCGGGGTGTGGTGCCCCCGGGGTGTGGTGCCTGAGTTTTCCCCCGGGTGTGGTGCCTGAGTTTTCCACCCCGAGTGTGGTGCCTGAGTTTTCCCCCACCCCGAGTGTGGTGCCTGAGTTTTCCCCCGAGTGTGGTGCCTGAGTTTTCCCGAAGTCTTGCTGGAACGTCGGCGGGCGGGTCCCGGGATCGCCGTTGATCGACGATGGGGCTGACCCCCGAGTGTGGTGCCTGAGTTTTCCCGAAGTCTTGCTGGAACGTCGGCGGGCGGGTCCCGGGATCGCCGTTGATCGACGATGGGGCTGACGGAAGTGAAGGCCAGAGGATG
>PMCR01000588.1 GCA_003155465.1 Myxococcales bacterium
CAGGTCTTGGTGAATCTTCTGCTCAACGCCGCCGATGCGATGGGCGGCAAGGGCCAGGTGGCTGTCACCTGCGAGAGCACGGCCGGGCGGGTGCGCATTGCCGTCAGCGACGAGGGGCCGGGCATCGAGCGCGAGCTTCGTCGCAAAGTCTTCGATCCATTTTTCACCACCAAGGCACCCGGGCAGGGCACCGGACTCGGGCTTCCGATCTCGCGGGCTATCGTGGAGAGCTACGGCGGCACGCTCGAACTGGACGCAGAGGCGGTCGGCGGCGCCAGGTTCGTCATCGACCTGCCCGCGGCTAGTTCATCCGGCACTCAAGCACCAGCACCGTGATGTTGTCGGTGCCGCCGGCCTTGTTGGCCGCCTCAACCAGCTTGTGGGCGGCATCGTCCAGATCACCGCCCACCTTGAGCAAGTCGCGGAAGGTCGGAGGCTCCACCATGCCCGACAGACCATCAGAGCAGAGCAGAAAGATGTCGCCGTCTTTGACGTCGGAGGCCGAGATGTCGACTTGGACCGAGTCTTTCATGCCGAGAGCGCGCGTGATCACGTTTCGGTGAGGGAACTTTTTCTGCTCGTCCTCCGACATGCCAGGCCGCGCTTCCTTGTAGTCCTCAAGCAGTGAGTGGTCGCGCGTCAGTTGCTCGACGACGCCGTCGCGGACGCGATAGCAGCGCGAATCACCCACGTGGGCAATGTAGAACTTATCCTCGAAGATCTGACCGATGACCACGGTCGTGCCCATGCCGGTCATGCGCACGTCGCGGGTGGCGGCCTCGTGGATCTTCTTGTTGGCCTGCTTGATGGCCACCACCAAGCGGTTCTCCAGGAACGACAGCGCCCGGTCCATCTTGTACGGCCAGGTGGCGTCGTCGTCCCTGGTACGGGCGAAGAATTCGCGGATGGTGTCGGCGGCCATCTTCGAGGCCACCTCGCCACTGGCATGGCCGCCCATTCCATCGGCGACCAGGAAGAGCTGTTCGTCCTCGATGAGGCAGAAGTAGTCTTCGTTGTGGTTGCGTTTCAGCCCAGGATCCGTCTTGGCGGCGTAGCGGATGTGCATGGTTGACGGGTACAGTTGAGCGTTGTCGGTCGCTCCTGTCAACCTTGGAGCGCAGGATCAAGCGCGGTTGTGGTGGGGGATGCTTTCCTTTGTTGACGGTGTGTCGTCTGGTGGATAAGGTACTGAACGAATGTCTATCCCTCCGCGGGGCAAGGGGCGCAGGGTTGCGGCCAAGAAACCTGCAGCCACAAGCTCTCCGTCCGCAAGACCACCATCCGCTCGTTCCCACGACGCTCCTGCGTCGGTGCCGCCCGTCGTGGCACCGCACATAGCAGCCATCTTGGCCATTGGGGACGAGGTCCTTCGCGGCGAGGTCACCAACACCAACGCGACTTTTCTTGCCGAACGGCTGTCCGATTCTGGCCTGGAGGTCTGCGAACAGCGGGTCGTGGCTGACCAGGCCGTGGCCATGCGGCGTGCCTTGGAAGACCTAGCGCAGCGCGCTGCGGTTGTCATGGTAACCGGGGGACTCGGTCCAACCGAGGACGACCGCACCGTAGATGTCGTGGCGGACATGCTTGGGGTCGAGGTGGAGCCGCACAGTGCTTCGCTGGAGGCGATGAAGAAGCGCTTCGCCGCGCATGGATTTGAGCTGACGCCCAACAACTTGCGCCAGGTGCGCGTGCCCCGGGGCGCCGAAGCGCTGCCCAACGGGGCCGGCATCGCGCCCGGCTTCTTCGTTCACCTCGGGGGCAGCGCGGCCTACTTCCTACCTGGCATCCCGCGCGAGATGGAGCGCATCTATTTCGACCATGTGGCGCCAAGGCTGCGGGCCCGCATGGCCGCGCAGGGGGTGCCGGTTGCGGCCGTGCGCACCTGGCATGTCTACGGCATGGGCGAATCGCACATCGACCACCGCCTGGCAAAGCTGCTCGAAGGCATACCCCGTGCGACCCTTCACTTTCGCACCGACGCACCCGAGAATCACGTCAAGGTGGTCATTCGCGGGCCCGACACCGGCCGCAACCAGGAGTTGCTGGAGCAGGTGGATCGCGACTTGCGCAAGCGCATCGGCCCTGGGATCTACGGCGTAGACGGCGAAAGTTTTCCGCTGGTGGTGGGCCAGGCTTTGCGCACAGCCGGCGCGACGCTGGCACTGGCCGAGTCGTGCACGGGCGGCGAGGCAGGCCAGATGATCACATCGGACCCCGGCGCGAGCGACTTTTTCGTAGGCAGCGTGGTGGCCTATTCGAACGACGTGAAGGTCAATGTCTTGGGCGTGAAGGCCGCTACCATCGCCGAGTGTGGGGCGGTCAGCGAGCCCTGCGCCAAGGAGATGGCGGAAGGGGCGAGGCGGGTGACCGGCGCTACCATCGCGGTTTCGATCACTGGTGTTGCAGGTCCTGCGAAGGAGCGCGACACATCCGTGCTGGGTACGGGTGACAAGCCGGTGGGCACGGTTTGCTTTGGCCTCGCCAGCGCAAAGCCCACCAAGGCCGTCAGCAAGCTCTTCAGCGGCGACCGCGAGCGCATCCGGCGGGCAGCCGCGTACTTCGCTCTCGATCTCGCGCGCCGCCATTCCCAGTGATGCAGGAGACTCGTATGGTTTCGCCCGAAAAGAAAGACGAACACAGCAAGCCAGAATCAGCCAAGCCTGCGCCGGCTGCGCGTGAACGCGATCCGGCCCGCGACAAGGCCATCGAGTTGGCCGTGTCCACCATCGAGAAGCAGTTCGGCAAGGGCAGCATCATGCGTTTGGGCGATGAGTTTCCCGCGCCTGAGGTCCGCGTCGTGCCCACCGGATCGCTCGGGCTGGATATTGCGCTCGGCGTCGGTGGGCTGCCGCGCGGCCGCGTGGTCGAGATCTACGGTCCCGAGTCATCCGGCAAAACCACGCTGGCGCTGCACGTGGTGGCGCAGGCGCAGAAGATGGGCGGCATCTGCGCGTTCGTCGACGCAGAACATGCGCTGGACGTTTCCTATGCGCGTCGCTTGGGCGTGCGCACCGACGATCTCCTGGTGTCGCAGCCGGATTGCGGCGAGCAGGCGCTCGATAT
>PMCR01000363.1 GCA_003155465.1 Myxococcales bacterium
GAGTTCGAGAACGGCAGGGACTACTATGCGTTGGACGGCAAACCGGTCAAGGTGCTGCCTGAACACGAAAAGAACCGCCCCGCGCCTGAGTTTCTACAGTGGCACAACGAACAGATGTACCTCGGATAGGGCGCCCAATCTAAACATCCGGTGGCGCTGAGGGTAGCTACCCGAATGCCGAGGGCCCGGCATCCTTGTCATCCCGACGGCACCGGCGAGAAGTTTTGCTACCAAACCTGCACCGTGGCCCAGAACTGTGTGTTTGCCGGCGCCGGGTTCGACGCCGACAAGTTCGCGTGCCAGAACGGACTCCGCGTCTGCCTTGGCTGCCTGAGCGACGCCGAGTGTGCGAGCCAGAACGCGACCTACGTCGGCCGCTGAGGTTGGGTGCTAGAAGGAGGGTCCATGAATACACCTTTGGATGGGAAGCTTTCGTTCATCTTCGGCCGGCGCAGCATTCGCGAGTACCAAGCCGCCCCCGTGTCTGACGAATTGGTGACCGACCTCTTGCGCGCGGCCATGGCGGCACCTTCTGCGTGCGCCAAGGATCCCTGGCGTTTCGTGGTGGTGCGAGACCCGGCCACCCTGAAACTGATCGCGGGAGCCCTGCCCAACGGCAAGATGCTGGCACGGGCGGCGGTCGGCATCGCGGTGTGCGGCGATCTNNGGCGAGCTGAGCTACCTCTTGCAGGATTGCTCGGCTGCCATCGAAAACTTGCTGCTCGCCGCGCATGCCTTGGGCCTGGGCGCCTGTTGGTTGGGTGTGCACCCGCGCCAGAGCCGCATCGATGCGCTGACCAAGATCCTGCGGCTGCCGAAAGGGGTCCTACCCGTTTCCTGCATCGCCGTGGGCTGGCCCGCCGAACAGCAGTCCCCCCGCACCCGCTTCTCGCCCGCCTATGTTCACCGCGAGTCCTGGTGACAGCCACGTATGACTTGATCCTCTGGCACTGCGACCGGCTCAGTCAATTCCAGGCTGAGCGCAGCGGAAACACGTGCAGTTGGTGGATCGTGACGTCCCCACCTGTCGTGAAAACAGAAATACCCTGGGCTGCGGTCGTGGGAATGTCTTGCACCGTCGCGTAGGCGAGCCCGTCGTTGCCGAAGATCTCGAGGCTTTCGCGATCGACCAAAATGCGCAGCCGCACATGCCCATCGATCGACGGCAGGGGGATAGGCACCTGCGCGGCACCCAGACTGTCCACACCGAGGGTTGAGCCCAAAACCTGATAGCTGATGCGAACGCCGCGAATCGAGAAGCCAAACTCCAGGCCGCTGCCCAGCAGAAAGTCAGCGTCAATGTCGACGACACTGGCGTCGACGGTCGCCAGCGGATTCGACGCGTCCGGGCCCAGGGTCACATCGACCAGAGAGAACGCCTGCCCCTGCAACCCTGCCAGTTCGGCGACCGGGGTGGGGAGCAAACGAAGACCAAGCGGCGTGCTGCGCAGAGAGAGTTCGACCGGAAACGTAATCATGTTGCTGAAGGGCATCGAGGGCTGGGTGGCCTTGCCAAACGCGAGCCGAATGCGGCGTGCCCCGGGGGCGTTGTCGAAAGTCTGCGCGGCATAGTAGTTGTTGCCATATTGATACGGAATCTTGTCGGTCTCGGGAGTGAACACTTTGCCGTCGAATGTGCCAATTCTGTAGGCGCCGTCGGCGGCGGAGAGCACCCAGCGCGTGTTGTTTGCGTCGCCATCGATGGGAAGCTGGAACAGGTCCGGGCATTCGAAGAAGCCGGAGATGCGGCTCTCATAGGTCCAGACCTTCAGGTCCGGTGAGCTGTAGAACGCGATGTCGCTTGCGCCTGCGCTCTGATCGTAGACGACCATGACCCAGTATCCCCCGGGCGCGAACCACACAAGCTTGGGATCGCGCCCGGAGTGCTTGATGACAGGATTGCCTTCGTATTCGCGGAAGGTCCGGCCGCGATCGTTCGAGTAGACGATGCACTCACCGCGCGCTGTGCTGGTGTACGCGGCAACCAGGACGGATTCCTTGCCCGTGCGGAAGCCCGAGGTGTTCTGGCTGTCCACGACTGCACTGCCCGAAAAGACGGCGTCGCCAGGCCCGTGAGGATACAAGGCGATCGGCAGTTCCTGCCAATGGACAAGGTCCGCACTGACCGCGTGCCCCCAGTGCATGTTGCCCCAGACCGTGCCGTAGGGATTGTGCTGAAAGTACAGATGGTACTCGCCGTCGTAGTACACGAGCCCGTTGGGGTCGTTGATCCAGCCGCGCCGGGCCGTGAAGTGGAACTGGGGGCGATACGGCTCTTTGTACAACTGGCCGTCATTCGGATAGGGAGCCTCATCCGCCAGCAAGATGCTGGCGTTGAAGCTGTCGGGCACGGCGATCGAAAGCTCCTCCCCGGCGTAGTTTCCGACGTCCAAGAACGACCAGAACTCGATCGTGTCTGTCGCCAGCTGGATCAGGAATTCGTCAAGAAAGGCAGTCCCGTGATGCACCGTCACCTTGCGAGAAAGGGCGCTGCGGTTGACGGCGAAGTGGAGGTATCGCTGCGAGGCGATCATCGTGCGCACCGAGGAGCCCCCGGCGTCCACCGCGGCGTCGGCTATTCCAGTGTCTGGCAACTGGTCTTGCGATGATGGGGTTGAGCAAGCCAGTCCGCCGAAGATGACCATCATTGTCGCCATTGGAAGGAAGCGAAGGCGCATTTCCGGACTCTCTTACCAGGAATTCGGCGCTGTCATCCGGTTTGTGCGAACCAGCACCTGGCCTTGCGCGTTTCCACCGGATGCCGTCTAACGCTGTGCAATCTGCTTCTCATTCCTTCGCCTCCCTAACAGACGTGAGACCATGGCACGATGGTGGCTGCGAGGAAGTCTTCGACATCCGCGAAGGCGCTGGCCGGGGACTGTTCTGCACCCCATCCGGGAGGGCAAATCTTCAGCCGGATGCTGGCCGAGCGAATGCCCGAGATGAGCTTGCAGGTGAGCCAACTGACCGGCGCCTTCATCGACGATGTGTCGCAGACTGCTAGTGGGGCGAGTCTGAGTACCACTTCATGACGTCTGCCAAGAGTGGGCCCGGCGCGCGCATTGTAACCGTGTGCCCGGACTCGTAAGCAGTCGGCATGGTCACATACATCGGCACGCTGGATCTCTGTGACTGGTAATTGATGGTCAGCAGGCCAGGGAGGGAAAGGTTGGTGTAGGGGGCGTGGGTGGCAGTCTCGCTGTAGCTAGCACCCGACACGTAGTCCTGGTCAGGCGCAATGGCGTTCAGCCCATCGCTGATTCCCGGCGACCATATCTTCCAGTCATACTTGGCAACGGTTATGAAGGTGGCCACGCCGTTCAGAACGTTGACCCCAAAACACTTGCCTAGGTCGATCGCGGCCTTGTCGTCCCCATCCCAGCCCCGCACACCAGGCTCGCGCGCGAACATCTCGGAGTTCAGTCCCACAAAATAGCGGTCGTCGGCACTCGATAGGGCGCCGAAGGCCTTGACCATATCGTCCGACGACGAGCCATCCCCGCGTCCGTAGGCCTCACCGCGCTCCGTGGAATGCATCCATTTGATCGTCGTCGCATCCACGCCAAGCGCCACGTTCAATGCCGGGAAGGTGTTTAGATTGTCGCGTGCCTTGTTCAATTGGCTGTCGGTCCAGCCCGACCGCTTGTCACAGTTGTACTTGTCACAGGTCTTGCACGTCACATCGCAGGACTGGGAGGCGGTGAGGGTGAGTTTCTGCCGGGAGCCCACCACCATCGGCTCAATCAACACCTGGTGGCCGAATTTCGAAGCAATCTCGCTGGCAATAGGACTGTGCTTGCCGAGTGCTGCGAGAAAATAGCCATCCAGGTCAGCGGCCAATTGCGCGTCCTGGTAGAAACTGCCGGGACTCTGGAGGTTTGGATAATCGAAAAGGTAGAACAACATCAAGTTGGACCTGATGCCGCCGTAGCTCTCACCAACCAGGATGACCCGATTGTTCTGCAAGGCAGGGTGGCGGGCAAGAAATTGCACGATGACACGCAGGAAGGTCGAGGCGTCGCGATCCATGTCCATTGTGATTCCCGGCCGGACACCATTGAAGGGCAACGGATAGGAGAAACCCGTGACTGGCGCATCGATGTAGAGCAGATTGGCAAACTGACCCCAATTGTTTGGGTTCACCGCGTACGCCACACCCGTTCCCGGATCGAGCGTGATGCCCGCGGTGTTGAAAGCGAATAGGGCGTTAGAGGTGGCGCCTCCCGGGCCGCCATTGAAAAAGACCGCAAGTGGCTTGCTCTTGGGCGTGGTCAAGGCGGGCTGAAATGCGTACCAAATCCGGTTCGTGGGACTGGTGCGAGTTTCAAGGCTGTTTGTAATCGTGTTCTGCGCCGTGTAGTCCCCGCCGTCAATTTGGAGGAAACCTGCCTCCGCTGCGAGGCCCGCGGCGTGTACCGTGTCGTCAAGGGCGGTATCGCTGGAACACGACCATTTCGAATCGCGGCAGAGGCATCCGGTACAGCCTGGAACGTGGTACGGGGTCCAGTAAAGCTCAGCGTTGGCGACGGCCGATTTCACGACCAGGCTTCCGTTGATCCCACCCCATTGCAACGTTGCGTCTGCGGTTGGCGCCAGAATCGAGCCTGGAAAGTAAACCGATTGGATTCTCAGCGTAGTGGCGTTCGGGAAGTTCCAGAGCACGCTCTGCAGGCTTGATGGACTCAACCCACTGAACCCAGCATTCATGAACGCCGGATTTGTGCCTTTGACGTTGATAATGACGGCGGAGTCTTTGGGCACGCTGAACTTGAAGGTGGTCGTGCCAGTCAGATCGCTGGAGGAAATCCCAAAAACGTTCAATTCCGGATCGTTGCCCGAAAATGTGATGGTGCTGGTGCCGATGGGCTTCGAAACGAGGGGCGCGGAGTAGAGGGCCAGTTGCGAAGACATGCTCAGCAGCTTCGTGGACGCGCCGGCGAAATCGATGGGCTTACTGGCCGCGCTGGGACGTGTGCCATTGACATACGTGACAGAGTTGGTGTCGGTAAACTTGTTGCCGTAGTACACGTTTCCATAGACCGTGCCGCCCACGTTGAGAGTGATGCTCCCCTGCGCCACCAGGGCGGCCGGCTCGGGTTGGGCGCCATTCAAAGCGAAGCTGCTTGCGGTCAGGTTGCCCTGCGCGGCGACAGGACCTCCCACGTCGGTCAACGCGGACACGTCGCCATTCAACGTGAACAGATTGAAGTCCCGTGGGTAGTACTGCTTGGTATTCGTGTTGTTGATCGTGATGGGTCCTTGGGTCCACGCGTAGCGCCCGCAGTAGTCGCCGTTGTACCATTTGAATTGCTTGGCGTAGTCCGCGCCCACCTGGACGCACGCGAGACTCCATCTTCCGCCGGTGGCGCAGCAGTTGGCGAAGGCGCTCTGGCCGCAGACGTAGGCGATTACCTTGCTCGCGACGTCGTCCGTCGTCTTGTCGTTCGGTATCATTGGTTCTCCCGTGGTGCACCAGGAGTGGGGCTGGCGTGCCATGGCAACGCCTGGCATGAGAACCGCGCAAAGAAGCACTGTGGGGAAAAGCAGACTAGGCAATAGGCGCATGATTCCTCCCTTTCCTTCAAACTGTAGTGCTGCCACCGTTGAATGTCCAGGCGCCACCAAAGTGCGGGGCCGGGTTGAGTATCACGGGGCCGCCGTCTACCACGAGGGGGATGCCGGTCAAAGCATGAGCCACCCGACCGCCCATCAGATCGAGCTTGAAAGGGCGCGGTGTGCGGTGCCAGCACCTTCCTGGAGGGTCTACGACTCAACCTTCACGCCGGCCCGAGCCTGATGTACACATGGGACAGCGATGGCGTAGAGTTGCTGTTCAGCTCGTCGACGATTGTGACGGGCAGTACCTCTAGACTGCGCCCCGTGGTCTAGACACGCCTTCCAGGACATGCCGGAGGTGCTGCCGGATGTGCCCGGACATGCAAAACGCGGCCCGCAAGGCTGGGCTGGCGGGCACGGCGGCCTGGTGCCGCGATGTGGAGTAGAGGTTCTCGAACGAAGAAACCCCCTTCGAATCGCTTGGGCACTGCGAAGAACGTGACCCCATGCTGTTCCGTGACCTCGGTATTCCGCGTTCCACCGCCGCAAGTTGGGTCCGTTGCGGCCCGCGTCCCGTCATCTCCGCCGAGGTCCTCGCCCTCGACCAGCAGGAACTCCAAGCCTGACTCTGGCGTCGAGAACGTCAATCAGGAGGTCGACAACCTTCTTGGTCTTGGACAACTGCGCCGCGTACTCGCCCAAGTCGAGGTCAGCTTCTCCGCATCGAATCCCGAATGCCTTGGTGCGCCCAGAGGGCTGCCCACGCGGTCGCGCGACGGAGCATCTTCTGCCGGGGACGCGTGTTTCTGCGCGCCAACTCAAATCGTCGAGGCGTCCATGATAAGCTGATCCAGCGATGTCTGAGACGCTGCATGGTGGGACTCCTCCGTCTCCGGTGCGCACCCCCTGCCCGCACTGCCGCGAACCCCTTGACCCGGCCGCGAGGGTTTGCGCCCATTGCCGGCGCGACGTGACCGTGGACGTCTTGCTCACGGAGCCGGTGCTCAATCCTCGCCAGCGCTACGACCTGTCGCGAGCGCTGGTCGCATTGTCGCCGAAGCCTCGGCTGGGGGATTGGGTGCACCGCCTGGAAAAGGGCGGCGTGATGCTGAAGGGCGTGACCGCTGACCGAGCCGAGTCGGTATTGGGCGTGCTGCGCGCCGCCGGAGCAGTCGCCGTCACGCGCGCCCAACAGCAAGCCATGGGCCGGAGGATGACTTGGGCCCTCCTGGGTGGGGCCGGGGTGCTGGGCCTGGCGATAGTGATCGTTCTTGGCGCCTGGGTCATCCGGCAAATCGGCGCGCGCGCGCCTGAAGTCCGCGCTCTCGAGCGGCGACCGAGCAGCAGTCCCTTGACCTCACGCGAGGTGGCCGCGCTCGCCCTTCCCAGCGTGGCGGTTCTGCGCTGTGGCCTCAAGACCGGATCCGGCTTCTTCGTCACCGAGCACCAGTTGCTGACCAACGAACACGTGACCTGCGGTCGCAACGGAGTGATGGCGCTCGAACTGGCCGACGGCACCAAGGGCGAGGCACATGTCGTGGCAGCAGACGAACAGCTCGATCTGGCCTTGGTCGAAACCGCGCTCAAGGGGCCCCCCCTGGTGATCGCCAGCGCCGGCGAACTCGCGTCTGGTGACACGGTGATGATTGCGGGGGCTCCCATGGGTCTCGAACGCACGTTCCACGTTGGGGCGGTCAGCAACCCCCGCCGCGTGTTGTTGGATGTCTGCTACTTGCAGGTCGATGCGCGAGTCAACCACGGCAACAGCGGGGGACCTGTGCTGGATACCAGGGGGCACGCGGTGGCCGTTGTGTCTATGAAGGAGGAGGAAGCCGAAGGCATCGGGTTCGCGTTGCCGCTTGACTATGCCTTCGAGGGAGAGCGGCCCCTGATGCCGCCACCAAGCTGGCACCCGACGCAGGGCTTTTCCGCCATGTTGGCGGACGTCGAGCGCGAAGACGAAAGGCTTTTGGAAGAGAGCAAGCGATTGCCGATGCGGGTGGTGAAAGCGGTTTTTGCGGGAGGGAGCCAGATCGTCGCCGCGGTGGTGACGATGAGCGCACTGGAGCCCACCGGGATTCTGGATTTTCGTCTGGAGCAACAGGAACACACGATTTGCAGCGTGTCTGCCCCAGCACGGTGGCAAAAGAGCTCTCCCGACCGCGGACTCGGCAAGAGAACCAACGAATGGATGAACCGGATGGGAATGGGCAGTGTCTACGCAGGCGCGGCTCTGCTGCACGTCGGATCGTGCCAGTTCCAGAAGGATGTTCCTATCCAACTCATTTTGCGCGAGGGGGATGAGAAGCTCAACCGACTAACGCTGTAGCAGGGTCCCGCTCGGCGGGGACCTCGTTCGCTGCCCCTCTGCCACCTTGAAAGTTTACCCAACCGACTGATATGGATCTGAAAGAGCAAATCAGGTCAACGCTTAGGCCGCAGGACTGAACCCGTCCATGAGGATGAAACCACACAGACGCCTGCCGAAGTGCACGGCCGCCAGGTTGCCGGGGAGCGCCTTCGTCCGTGCAGCCGTCGCTATTCCGCTCAGTCTGGTTGTGGCCACTGCGGGCATGACCTCCGGTTGCGGCTTCATCATTTTCAATTCCAACCTCACCAAACGTGCAGTGGTGGTGGAGGAACCCGCCGACAGCGTCGACGACGTCGAGCTCAACAGCGAACCTCTGGGTGCTGATATCAACCTGGATGGCGCGCCTGCGGGCAAGACGCCGACGACGCTGAGGCTCAGCTACCAGACTCAGATTCGAAGAAAGAATCAACGCGCCTGCTGGTCGGCTCTCCCCCTCATGCTTCTCGACGCGGCAGTCGTCGGGGCGGCGATAGGCGCCGGTAGCTACTATCGGAGCCGAAAGGCACCGATCAGCAGCCCGATTTTCTACACCACGCTCGCCTTGGTGGGTGGGGGGAGTGCGACGCTTTTCCCGTTCTTCGGTATCATGGGTTTGGGCTGCCCTGGGGACAACGAGCGGGAATCTGAGGTGATGATCATTCGGCGTGACCACGTCGTGACTCTGGCGAGTGGCGGATGGAAGGAACGGCTTGCCATCACCGCGCCACACCGCGTTGATCAGAAGGTCAACTATCTCTTCTATGGGCTGGATAGGGCCGAATGGGATCGGGCCAAAGAACAAAATACAGGGGTGGCCTATCAGGAGTACGTGAAGAAGTATCGCTCCGGTAGGTGGCGAAATGACGCCAGAAATGCCATGGCACGAATTGAAGAGTCACGTAAGGAGGAAGAAATCCGTTGGGTAAAGGAACAACAGAGAATAGGAGAGGAAAAACGGAAGAAGGAATCGGAGCGGGCGGAGGCATGGAGCAAACGAGACAAGGATCTGACAGCCCTGCCTCGAGAGTACAAGGGAGATCCGGCCGGCGTCCTCGCCTATGTGCAAGAATTGACGCCGGAGGAGGTTCTGGGTCACAGCTATACATTGGCTTCTGCATTGCGCGATTGCGGCGTATCCAACAAGGATATCGCGGGAGTGTTCAGGCGCGCGGTGCAAACCCGGCCGCTAGATAGCGGTGCCGGAAAACGGCCCTTAGTTTTTGAGGTGTGGGATGCTCTGCAGCATGCCAACGTACCTAGAGAGGACATTGCTGGAGTATTGAAATACATCGAAAAGCCATGGCCGCCCGTGGACGCTTTCAACTGGTTGTTGTTTGCGCCATATTTGGATACGGCCCCGCCACCTAGGTTGGTCAGCGAGTTCGTTAATCGTATGCGTAGTAGTAAGCACGCGTTTGGCGTGGTTGCGGAAGATGACTTTCCGGCACTGGTAGCTGCGTTGTTGCGGGCTGGTCTGTCACCTTCCAGTATTGCCGAGATGATTGCGAAGAACATGAGAAGTCAGCCGGGTGGACATGCTCTCATTACGATGAGCCCGCACGACATAACGGTCTACGCTCACGACGGCGAACGCGTAGTGATAACTAATGGTGCCTGGCGGAAAGCGTTGCGGGAGGCGGGGGCGTCAGAGAGAGCGGTAGACGGTATTACCAAGACGCTTGACGCCATCGGTGCTGGGATACCTGTTGTTCCCAGCAGGCCTTGAGAGCGCAGAGCCCCACTTCAACCTCAGCCCGCGTGTCGCCGCAAAGAACAAGTCTCGACTTCAAGCGACCATGGTCCGATGGCACCTCGTCGGTCGAGATGGACCCGCTCGCTCTCATGCCAGACTCCACCGCGCCTGATCTCCCTCATCAAGAGCGGACCCATCGCCAAGAAGGTCCTGACCGCCATGCACCTGCCCACCGAGATCCCGGAGCTGCCCCCTGCGCGCCCGCCGCCTCGGCAGCCTGAGAGCGGCGAGAACTGGGTGAACTGAGCAAGGCGACCTCGGCGGGGACGCGATGGGATAGACTGCGCCCCGTGGTCAAGGCACGCCTTCCAGGACATGCCGGAGGTGCTGCCGGATGTGCCCGAACATGCGAAACGCGGCCCGCAAGGCCGGGCTGGCGGGTACGGCGGCCTGGTGCCGCGATGTGGAGTAGAGTTTCTCGAACGAAGAAGCCCCCTTCGAATCGCTCAGGCACCAGCGTCGCCGCCCTGGCTGTGGATTCACACCATTTGCTGGGACTCTATCCATCGGCCATTGGCGCAAGACGTCCAGGGATGGCCACCGGATCGAGAAAGACCCAAATCTGTCGATGAGTCTAAAGTTGTCTCCCAGAAAACCGTCGATGGCGCAAGGTACGCGTTGGCCGGCAAGACGATTGGAGGAAGCCCCATGAAAACAACCACAAAACATCCTCGACCTCACCGGCTCTCGCTCGTCGGTCTTGCAACCCTGGTTTGCGCGGCCCAGGCGGGATGCGGAAAGAAATCGAGGACGCTCACAGATGACAGCGGGATCACGGCTACGGATGCGCAGGGTGACGCCACTCCCCCCGGCGCAGACCCGACCGCTGATGGCGGAACCTCGGGGGCGGTGACGTGCAGCACGGTGAGCGATTGCACCGCCGAGGGCGCGTGCCCTCCGGACGCCGTCATGGGCTGCACTTGCGTGGCCGTGCCTACGGGAAGGACTTGCCTTCCCATGTGCTTTGCCACGAGTGATTGTCCTAAGCTGATGGACCAGCCGCTTGCCTGCAGCGCCGCGGGACTCTGTATCCCCGAGGATCAAATCACTCTCGACGCCGGCCATCGTACCAGACCGCTGGTCCCGGACGCGAAACGCACGTCCGATGCAGACGATGCCAAGCCCGCCGGCCCCGATGGGACCTCGCCACCGATGGCGGAAGACGCGCCGGCGGATTTTGCAGATGCGCTTCGGTGAAGACAAAATGGCGCTTGTTCCGACTACGAAGGAAGAATCTATGCACCGTCCCGAGCAAGACTTCGTGGTCAACCTGCAGCTGTGCCGGCTGCCCGGTACGTGATAGCCAGTCAGCCGGTCTGCTGGCTTGCCTCCGCCGAGACGGGTGAACGGGAGCGGAAATGCCGGCTGCGGCTATGCCTGCCAAGCGCCGTGGAAATACTGTCGCCGGCGCGACTTGGGTCCGGTGCCGAAATGGGCAGCCACCCAACTGGAATCCGGCCGCAGGTAGCCACCAGAACTCTGCGTGGCTTTCTTCGATTTCGCCGCTTTCTTCCGCTCTTCCTGGATCTTCTTCGACAGATAGCGAGCGTAGAGATGATCGAAGATGCGCATGAACTCGCCGAAGTAGATGTCGGCGACGCGCTGGTCGCTGCGGATGATCAACATGTTCTCGTCGTTGTTGCCCTGCGAGCCGCCGCTGAAGTTCGCCGATCCGGTAATGACGGTGGGATCCTCGCCCAATGGATCGATGAGCATGAACTTGTCGTGGATGTAGAGGTTCTTGTTCAGACCGGTGAGCTTCTCCTCGACAAAGGCCGGCAGCGCGCCCTCCTCGAACTTGGCCCCCGCGGCATAGACGACGTCCTCGTCACGTGTAATCAGATCGCCCTGCGTCAACTGCTTGTCCGACAGGACGAAGCGCAGGACGTTAGAGTCTGCCTCCAGAAATGGTTCGAAGTCCTTCGCGAGGGAGAAGGCGACCGTGAAACACACAATCTCGCCCGCCTCCGCCATGCGCTTGGCGTACCACTGCAGCGTCTTCGGATCGCGCGGGCTGAACAGGGCGGTGATCGAGCCGGCCGCCGGCCTTCCGTCGGGAGTCGGCGTGGCGCTGTTGTTCCTCGCCGACAGGCCGCTCTTCCCGGGGTCGGTGCGGGTCTCACTGAACGGCTTGGAAGCGGGGGGCGGCGGCTCGATCGAATTGCAGAGTGCATTCCAGTAGTCCAGGTACTTCCCAGCCACACCGGCGTCGTGGACGATGTGCCCCACGTTCGAGTGGCCGAAAATGCCTCCGTCGGAGATATTGGTGGAGCCCGTCCACACTTCCACTGGCTTGCCGTCCATGAGAAGGACGATGAACTTGTTGTGCTTCTGCGCGCCGCCCGCCTTGCGTGGAGCACACACTTTCGCCAGACCCAACCGAGTGATCATCTTGCGGTTGTCTTCTCCATACGAGGGATCGTCGTAGAGGATCTTCACATCCACGCCGCGATCCTGAAGCGCGGCCTCGAACTCCGCACCGACGGGGTCGTAGTGAAATTCGTAGAGTGCCGCGCGCAGGCTGAATCGGCTGTCCTTGGCGCGCCCGATGAACTCGATCAGGGCCTCGTAGAGGCCGCGCGACAGCCACGCCATCTGCGCTGACGTCGGATCGGCCGTCTTCGGAGCGGGATCGGGAAACTGCCGGGCATAGGCCTGCGAGCCCGCCGCCCCGCGGTTGAAGAAAACCGAGTGCACCGAACCGTAGAGTGGCTCGGTTTCGATGTCGACCGCAACCGCCAGGTCATCCCGCAACTGCAACGCTTTGGGCGCGCCCATCGCCGGAACAATCCGATAGCGGTATTTCGTCGATGGCTTGGGCGTGTAGTCGCCCCACTGAAAGGACTGCACCGGATGCTCGGAGGTCGGCACTGGCGTGCCGGCGGGCAGGCCCCTGTCCTTCTCCTCGAAGCGTTTGATCCCGCGCAGGAAGTAGCGCTCGGCCACCGCCCCGCCGTCGAATTCCGTCCGTTCGATAGCGAACCCGAGCAGGGTCTTCGTGTCGAATTGGTCCTGCTTGAGATCCCACGCAAGCACCACCACATGACTGCCTGAAACTGCGCGGACAGAGAGCTGGGCTTCCGAGTTCTTCTTTCTCATGACGATTCCCTCCAGTTGGCGGCAATGAACAGCCCGCACGCTCGGCATCATAGCCACGTTTCACGCGCAAAGTACTGCAGGAACGGCGGCCAGCCGTCGCCAGCCTGATCCCCGCGCCGCACCCGGTCAGCCGGCTGCTCGCCGTCGCCGAACCCCAGGCATTGCTTGCAGGCGCCAGGTTTGTTCTACTGGGCCTCCCCTTGTGGGGAGGAGCCAAGAATGTCCACTACACCTGCGACCGCGGCGAACGAGAAGCTCTCATTCAAGGAGAAATTCGGCTATGCCCTGGGCGACACGGCTTCCAATCTGTTCTGGATGACGTTCGTGTACTTCGGCAGCTACTTCTACACCGACGTGTTCGGCCTGGCGCCGGCGGCGATGGCCACTCTGTTCTTCGTAACCCGCATCTTGGACACGGTTTTCGACCCGCTGATGGGAATGCTGGCGGATCGTACCAACACCCGCTGGGGGAAGTTCCGGCCCTACCTCCTGTGGATGGTGGTGCCCTTCGGCGTGTGCGGCTCGCTGGCTTTCATCACGCCGCCCTTTGGGGCGGGCGGGAAGCTGGTCTGGGCCTATGTCACCTACGGCCTCATCGGCCTGGTCTACAGCGCCATCAACCTGCCCTACTCGGCCTTGCTGGGCGTCATTTCACCCAGCAGCGCGGAACGGACCAAGGCGTCGTCGTTCCGCTTCGTGGGCGCCTACTCCGCCGGTCTGGTGGTCAGCCTGTGCACCATGTACCTGGTCGATTTCTTGGGCGGCACCAACAAGCAGACCGGCTTTGCCCTGACCGTGGGCCTATACGCCCTGCTCGGCATGGTCATGTGGATCGTGTGCTTCTCCACCACGAAAGAGAGGGTCAAGCCCCCGGCAAGTCAGTCGTCGTCGTTCCTGCGTGACCTGGGCGACGTGGTGACCAACGTGCCATGGCTGGTGCTCTTCGTGCTCGGCATCGCCACGCTCAGTTACGTGTCCATCCGCAACGGGTGCTTCACCTACTACTTCAAGTATTACGTGGGCGCGCAGACTGTCCTCGGCATCAATCTGACGGCGAACAGCATGCTGGGCGCTTTCCTGGTGGTGGGATCACTGGCCAGCCTTTTCGGGACATCCCTGGTCGCGCCGGTTGCCCAGCGCATCGGCAAGCGGACCCTCTACATGATCATGATGGGGATCTCGTCGGTGCTGACCATCTCGTTCTATTTTCTGCGGCCGCAGGACGTGATCGCGATGTTCGTGCTGCAGATTCTGGCCAATCTCATCATGGGCCCGACCACGGCGCTGGTGTACGCCATGTACGCGGATGCGTCCGACTATTCGGAATGGAAGACCGGGCGCCGATCGACCGGCCTGGTGTTCGCGGCCTCGTCGTTCGCCCAGAAGATGGGATGGACCGTGGGGGGAACGGTGACCGGTCTGATCCTGGCCGGGTTTGGCTATCAGGCGGAAATCAAGCAGACCGCCGAGACCCTGACCGGGCTCAAGCTGCTGGTCAGTTTCATTCCCGCGGTCGGCAGCGTGCTGGCCGCCATCCTGCCGCTGTTCTACTCGCTGAACGACAAGCGCATGAAGCAGATCGAGAAGGATCTGGCCGAACGGCGGGCCGGCCTGGCAGCGTCGCCTGGCCAGCAACCGAGCTAGCGGAGATCCTGTCATGAGCAGCAAGAGCAAAGCCATGTCGAACCCCTACGGCTTCTTCGACGCCGAGGCACGCGAGTACGTCATCACCCGGCCCGACACGCCCACGCCCTGGTTCAATTACCTGGGCGAGGGTCGCTACGGCGGCATCATTTCGAACGCGGGCGGCGGCTTCTCCTTCGACCGCGACCCCAAGAACCGTCGCGTCTCGCGCTACCGCTACAACGCCATCCCCATGGATCAGCCGGGCCGCTATGTCTACATCCGCGACATGGAGAGCGGAAAGTTCTGGAGCCCGACCTGGCAGCCCACGCCGGGCGTGAAACTGTCGTCCTACGAATGCCGCCACGGCGCCGGCTACACCTGCATCGCCAGCACCCACAACGGCATCACGGCCAGCCTGCTTTGCTTCGTTCCGCCTGCGCCCAAGGATGAAGCCTGCCCCTGTGAATTGTGGGTTCTCAACATCAAGAACACCGGCAAGAAGCCGCGCAAGCTGCGCACCTTCTCCTATGTTGAGTTCAGCTTCCGCGACGCACTCGGCGACCAGCTCAACCTCGACTGGTGCCAGCACATCCTGGAAGCCGAATTCAAAGACGGGATTATCACTTCGAAAACCCGCTTCGCGCCGACCACCAACTTCTTCGGTTCCAGCGTCAAGCCGGCCGGCTTCGATACCGACCGGGAGGTCTTCATCGGCCGCTGGCGGGATCTGTCGAACCCCGAGGTGGTCGAGCGGGGCAAGCCCAGCAACATCGAGGCGCCTCGGGGCAACAACATCGGATCGCTCTGCCACAACCTGACCCTTGCCCCCGGGCAAGAAAAGGAAATCGTCTTTGTCATGGGCGTGACCGACGAGCCGGCGCGCATTCCCGGGGTGGTGGCGCGCTTTTCCGAACCCCACAACGTGGTCGCCGCATTTGCGGACCTGCGCGCCGATTGGGACGACTACCTGGGGCGCTTCACCGTCGAAACGCCTGACCCGGTCGTCAATGCCATGTTGAACGTCTGGAATCCCATCCAGTGCCGTACCACGCTTTTCTGGTCGCGCTTCGTTTCGGCCTACGAAACCGGCACTGGCCGCGGCATGGGCACCCGCGATTCGGCCCAAGACACGCTGGGCACTGTGCACAACGCCCCTGACCGCGCGCGGGCGACCCTGAGCATGCTATGGCATCTGCAGTACAAGGACGGACACACCTGGCACCAGGTGCTGCCCTTGACCGGCGAGGGCGGTCCCGGCCTGGCCGCGGAATTCCCGGCCTGGCCGCAGTGGTTCTGTGACGACCACCTGTGGCTGATCCTTGGGGTCTGCTCCTACCTGCGCGAAACCGGCGATCTCGCGTATCTGGACGAGAAGATCAACTACGCCGATGGCGGCAGCGACAGCGTGTGGGACCACATGCTGCGCGCGATCGACTTCACCCTGCAGCACCGCGGTCCCCA
>PMCR01000590.1 GCA_003155465.1 Myxococcales bacterium
AATTGCACCCGGTAGCACGAGATCCCGGCTTCGATGAGCTGCTTGGCCACTTTTTCTGCTGCCAGATCGCCAGCCCCGTCTCGGTCAAAGGCAATCAGCACCTGCTCGGTCCCGTACTTCTTGAAAGCCGCCAGGTGCTCCGCCACCGGGCTTTCCGCCCCGTACATGGCAGTCACGTTGCGGAAGCCCTGGCACCAGAAGGTCAGCGCATCGATCAGCGCCTCACACAGGATGATGGACTTCGAGATCCGCAGCGCCTCCCAGTTGAAGATCCCGCGGTGTGGGCCGGGCAAGTACAGGTGCACCGGCGTCCCCGGTCGCAGCCCTGCCGTGATCTTGCGCCCGTACATCCCGGCCACGTGCCCTTCCTCGTCGAAGATCGGAATCACCACCGAGCCGTTCAGGTGCTCGTGCCCAGTCGTGCGCAACACACCCAGCTTTTGCAGCCGTCCACGAATCTCGCTGCCCGATTTCCACTGTTTCATCGGCAAGCGCAGTCCCAGGGTCCGATTGGCGAAGCCCAGCTTGAAGTGGTCGATCATCTCCGACGATTTCAGCCCGCGGTTCGACAGATAGAAGAGCGCCTCCGGGCTCTGTTTCAGCGTCTGGTTGTAGTAGCCCACCACCTGCGCCAGCAGCTCGTGGTCATCCGCATCCGCCTGCACCGGCGGAGCCAGCTTGCGCACCGACGACTCTTTCACCACCGCGGTCGACGGTGCCGTCAGCGGCAGATCCGCCCGCAGCAGCTCCACCGCGTGCCGAAACGAAACGCCCTCGGCCTTCATCACCCAATCGATCACCGATCCGCCCGCCTGACACGCCCCCAAGCAGTGCCAGAGATTCTTCGCCGGGCTGATGACCAGCGATGGCTTCTTGTCGTCGTGAAACGGACACAGCCCCATCAGATCCGCGCCGTGCTTCTTCAGCACCACTCCGCGAGCCTCGGCCAGCCGCTGGATGGACACCTCGGCCTTTAGCCGCCCCAACTCGACATCGCTCACCCGGGCCATTAGGCCCGTCCTTCCAACCGCCGGCGCTTTGCAGGCCGGATCGGCTGTGTGGCCATCATCGCGGGCTTGACCCGGATGGCCCAGAAGCCTTCAGGGGCCTGCCACGACTCAAGTCCGGCTGCGGAGAGGTTCGCGGCGAGTTCGCCAGGCCGACCGCCAACCCTGTCAAGACCGATTGCACGCATTCCCAGCGCCTTTCGATTCATGATAGACTGCTATCATATCTGATAGTCTCGGTCAATCACAAAAGGCACCCCACATCCCGGCCCAGGAGAAAACCCGTGGTACAAGAAATCATCATGTCGGTTGTCGCTGCCGCCTTCGGCAAACGCCTACGGACTCTGCGCGCTGAGCGTGGCTGGTCACAACAACGCTTGGCCAAAGAGCTGGATATGGGTGTCGCCCAGATCCATCGCTACGAGCACGGCATGAGTCAGCCGCCGCTCGAGGTCCTCCGCAAACTCGCCACCATCTTTCGCGTCTCCACCGATGAACTCGTCTTCGACCGCGGTGGCGCAGGGGCCGCCGCTGAATTCATCAAAGGCGACCTCCTGCAGAAATTCGAGCGCGTTTCGCAGCTTCCCGACGACGACCAGCAGGCCGTCCGCTACCTCCTCGATGCCATCATCGCCCGCGCTGAGCTCCAGGCCCTTGCCGTCAAGCAGGCCCAGAGCACTCAGCAGAAGACCAAGTAGTCACTTGGCCAGCAGGGTCCTTGAACCTGTCCTTGAACCCTCTGTCCTTCACGCCGATGCTGGCGGACGGAACCCGTTGTTCATGGAACAGTGAACTCCTTGAAAGAATAGACGGCTGGCCCCAACACGGTGAACAGATACCTCTTCCCTTTTTCCAGCCTTGCACACGGGAACGGGGCTTCAAAGCCAGGCGGCACCTCACCATAGCGCCAGACTCGGAGAGGAACCGAAGGACGGTCCACTGGAAGCAGGATCTTGCAGAGGTGTTCGCCGGGCTTGCCGTCCTGGAACTCACGAACAGTCAATCCCCTCACCGTCGACGATGAAGAGCGCAAGACTCCCGGGCTTAGATCGAATTCGATTCCGGAATCGAAACTCCTGGTGCCAATGACCAGCGGACTACCGCAGCCTACGAGTGCGCACAACAAAAGCACCACCATGCCAGAAGCGATACGGTTCACAGTGACGCTCCTATCAGTTGAGTTCGCCACGTTTCCACCACCCGATGGTGTTGTCTGGTACCACGAGATGCGCGTTTTGCTGGGCTATCTGGTCCAACGTGTAGGAGGGACTCACGATGTTGGACATATTGACTGGACTGCCCAGGAGGGAATCTGGAATTCCGTAGTTCGCATCTTGGCCTCTGCACCATTCGGGCAAATACCGCGACAAGAAACCACCGGTTCCTAGTTCCCCATACTGGACCGAGTGTGTCATCTCGTGTGCCAACGTGAACTCCTGATTTTCAGGAATGAGCTGCCACACCTCTGAATTCAGGGTAACGCTGTTGCCGATCGTGTACCCCGACCCGGCACCAGACCATCCGAAGCTGAAGTCCTCTTGGGCAACATCAAGACCAAAGCGGGTGTAGAAGGCCGTATCGAACTTGTCGACCCCCTCTATGGACAGTCGATAATGGCCTGGCCGCTCCGCCTTCTCTTCCAGGAGATCCCCCGGATCAAATCCGCTCCCCGCTTGGCCGCTGCCATTTCTCCCGCCACCGCCCCCCTGGCTCAGATGGTCGGTCCACCACGATTCCACCGTAAACGAAGGCATTTCCCTGATGCCTTCTGCGCACTTCCGTCCGTTTGGCCCGGGCGCGACCCTGCGAAAATTTCTCGCGAAGCCCAGACGTGCGTTTTCAGATCTGCAACCGTGCGGGCTCGGGCGCAGGCGTGGGCGCGCACTCGCGCAGCGGGCACGAGGTGTGCAGCGGCGGTCGCCCCGAGGGAGACTTCTTTCTTTAGCCGCTTCGTGGACAGCGAGGACCATCGCCTGATCGCGATTCTACCGGGAATAGCAGCTAAAGGAAGAAGTTGGCGGTGGCCAGTGGCGCGGCCCGTGCTCCTGCCGGCGAGCAGCGCAGCGAGCCCGTGGCCAGCGAGCGAGCAGCGGAGACGGCGCCAGTGCACGGGCCGTGACACGGGTTCAGCGACGGTGCCCCCAGTAGACTGGCTTGCGGCTCTGGTGGGCGACGGCAAGGATGTGGATCCGTTCCTCGTCGACCCGATAGATGACGTTGTAGGGGAATCGCCTCAGGATGTAGCGACGGGCCCCAGCGAAGGGCGGCCATCGCCTCGGGGCTTCGACGATCTTCGCGATCGCGGCGTCGACGGCCAGAACGAATTCGGCGCCGAGGCCACCACGACGCCGGTTGTACCAACGAGCCGCCAGACGCAGATCTAGCGTCGCCTCGTCGTGAATCTTGTACGGTTTTCTAGGGTCGGTCACGGAGGTCGGCAAGGATCTCGTCTCGGACTTCGTCCCAGTCACGAAGGACCGCTTTGCCGCTGTCGATCTCGGCAGAGCGTCGCCCTATCTCAGAGGCCCATGCCTGCTCGATCTCCGTCGAGGCAAAGCCGCTGTGCAAGCTGGCGGCAAGCTCATCGACGAGCAACTCGCGCTCCTTGTCCGGGAGCTGCAAGGCAGCGTCCAGGATCTCCTTGGTCTGCAGCATGTTTCAAGTGTAGCGCGACCAGCTCCCGCATGGGCGCGTTTTGTATCTTGCCGAGGGGAGCGGACCGACGGTTGCGGGCGGCGAGCGCAGCGAGCCGCCAGTGCAACCGGCGGGACGCGGGCCGGGCGAGACAGTGCCCCTGGACAAGCTGACCGTCGAGGCGGAGAGCGCAAGCGCATCGCCCAAGCTGCGCGCCGTCGGTCGAGCCGAGATGCCAGCCCCGCGCCAGCCGGGCCCCCTGGCTTGCACGCCGCAGGACGGCTCGGCCGCCGCACCGGGGTCCGTGGTGCGGCGCCGTTCCCCC
>PMCR01000504.1 GCA_003155465.1 Myxococcales bacterium
CCCCATTGCAGGGCCAGATAGGTGGTGTAGCCGTCACTCGACTTCAGCACGTACCACATGCCCGTGGACGGTCGCCAAACCGCGATGTCCGTCTTGCCATCGCCGTCGTAGTCGCCCTGCACGGGCACGTCGCCGGCCGCCTGACTCCCCCATTGCACGGCCAGGTAGGTCACGTCGCTATAGCTGTTGCTGGACTTCAGCACGTACCACATACCCGTGGACGGTCGCCAAACCGCGATGTCCGTCTTCCCGTCGCCGTCGTAGTCGCCTGGCACCGGCACATCCCCATACGTCTGGCTTCCCCATTGCAGGGCCAGATAGGTGCCCGGGCTGTAGCTGTCGGAAGACTTTAGCGCGTACCAGCTCCCAGTCGAGGGCCGCCATACCACGGGATCCGTGCGCCCATCACCGTCGAAGTCGACGATGGAGCGGTCGCGCTGTGTCTGGTAGCTGGTCGCAAAGGCCAGGACCCCGCCATCGCCGCTGTAGGCGGTCACCATGAACCAGTAGGTAGTTCCGGCGGTGACGGGCAGCAGCAGTTGAGAGGTGAGGTCATAGTAGGCACCATCGTCATTCGAAGCCACCTGGGTGAAGGTGCCGCAGGTTCCCGTAAAGGCGGAGAGAATGGTGTCGTAGCTGCTGCCGGAGGTCGTGACCAGAAGGTTGCCGGTGGTAGGTGCAGTGAGTTTGTACCAGACGCTCCTGGCACGGCTTTCGCTCCCAGTCTTGGGAGTGGGATCGGATGTCTCGGTCGTCGCCGCCATGGTGCCGGCGCGGTCACTGTATGGGAGCTGTGTCGCGACGGCAGCGGAAGCGCAGTTGTCATTCGGCAACGCGTACGCGGCCCGGAACTTCAACAATCCTCCGCCGCTGGAATACGAAGTCACCATGAACCAGTAGGTGGTCCCCGAAGTCGCCGACACTGTCACCTGCGACTGGAGGGTGCCGTTCGCATCGTCGTTCGACGCGACATGACTGAAGCTGCCGCAAGTTCCGGTCCATGCCGAGAGAATCGTGTCATAGCTGCTGCCCATCGTATCCACGGTGAGGGAGCCGGTGGATGGCGCCACGAGTTTGAACCAGACGCTGTTCGCGCGGCTTCCGCTGCCCGCCAGGGGAGTGGGATCACCGGTCTCCGTCGTCGCGGTAGTCGTGCTGACCGCGTAGAGGTAGGGCAACTGGCTCATGACGGCCGCCCCGCTGCATGGGTCAGGCAGGTATTGGGGGTCGTTGTCCGTCTCGGTCGCGCTGATGTACTGGTCCGTCAAACCGGTGGCTTTGATGAGGATCTTCGCGACGCCGTTGTCCGAATCGGCATCCTCGGCTGCCGCCAGCGTCACCGTCTGATAGACGTTCCAGTTGCCGGTCGTGAAGGTCAGGCTCGCGCCGCTCTGGACGGTGATGTCCTGGTCACCCGTCGACGTGCGGCTGACGCTCACGGTGACCGTGCTGGTAGGCAGGGCGGCCAGCTTGACCTGGAAGGTGCTGGTTGCGCCCTCGGGCACCGTAGCAGCAGTGCGGTCGGTCACGAACGAGGGGGGGGTGAGCGTGGCGGTCATGGTCTCACCGGCTGCGCTGATGTTCGAAATCGACACCCACGAGTACTTTTGCTTGCTGGCATTGAGCGCGCTGCTCGGACTGGTGAGTCCGTCGATGCTGGTACGATTCAAGGTCCCGGGGAACGGATCGCCAGTGTCGCCTCTGTTGGTGCCGTGCTCGAGCTGCCACAAGTTGTCCGCCTGAAGCATCGCCAGCTTGTAGTGACCGGTGCAAGTCGTGCACCCCGGGTACCACTCATTGTTGTTGGTCAGTTGCGCCTCATCCACGTGCCAGACGAGCAGGCCGCTTCCGGGCAGCCCGGCGTCGAAATCCCTCTTGTACCGGTTCTCCACCAGGAAGTACTCGCCGGAGACACCGGGCTGGCCGTCCAGGAACTGGTATGCGGCCTGGTGGCCACTGGCATGGGGAATCGACTGGTTCTGCAGCACCGCGGTCACTTTTGTGGGCGTGAGCCATGTCAGGCAGGCTTTGCTCCATGGATCGAAATGTGCCGGGGTATCACCGACGTTCCCATTCCAGCTCCCCGCCGCCATCACGCTCCAGTTTCCAATGCCTTCTGATGTGTTGTCGGTGTCGTACAGGTCGGGAAGCCCGAGCTGGTGTCCGAACTCGTGCGTATACACGCCCATCGTCATGTCCGAGGGGACGTACCAGTATTCGGGCTCAGTCGAGTAGCCACGCACGTATACCTCGTGGCCAAGCGCGTTGGTTGATCCAGTATCCACATCAGCACGCGTCGACCATCGGTGCGACCAAATGTCGCTGCTGCTGCCAGTCAATTCCGCGCCACGCCCCGCGTGGACAACCATCAGATCATCGACATAGCCATCGGAGTCGGTGTCGTAGGCGCCGAAATTGATCCCCGCCGTGTGCGCGGCCGCGATGGCATCTTCGACCATCTTCTGGGCGTTTCCTGGGTAGGTACCTGTGCCGTTGCTCCCGCCGCTGACGTAGTAGGCGAGGGTTTGCGGAAGGCGAAGCCACCCCACACTCGGAGGATTGACGGCGCCGTCCGTGGTCAGCTGTCCGTACGAGGCCTCCAGGTAGTAGTCACGGAAGCTGCCTTTCGGCGCAACAGTAGGATGGTTCCCGAAGAGCAGGTCCTGGAAATAGGACCGAGCCGTCTGGGCGACCTTATCGGAGAAGTCGACGAGCAGCACGAGTGGCTTTCGGGTCCCGATCTTGGGTGGAATCAATTGCGCGGGCGCTTCAAGCTTGGCAGAGGGATCGGCCCCTGGATTGAGCCGTTGCCGTAGGGCGCTCACCCGGTCGGCATGCATTTGCTGCAGGAGGTTCCCGACCACCTCGCCAGTTTCGGGAACGACAGGCTGGACCTCGACCTGCTGGACGCGCAGCAGGTACCGGCCACCGCCCGCATCAGCGAGTTCCCCGACAACCACCCGGACAGACCTCCCCAGGTAGTCTTCCATGGTTGGCGTGCGCTGGTTCGTGGATCCCGGCGGTGAGGGGGGCAACTCCAGCGGTGCCCAGGGATCGACCTGCAGCCAGCTCCCCTCTGGATCCACTAGCACGAAGAACGGGTCGATGAAGTAGTTGGCGCCGACCTGGTACAGGGTCCCGGTGACGTCGACCGTCTGGTTGACGAATTGGCCCGGTGTCTGCGCCAGAATGGCGAGCGGAACACCCTGTGGCGACGAGCTCTGCGGAACGGACCCTCCGGCGCTTGACGCCGGCGTGCCGCCGAGAAGCCCGAAAAACAGGACAATCAACCCTGCGGTCAGACATGCCGTAGACGCTCGGCCGCCCCGGCGTCGCGAACCAACCAGCGTGCGATTGTGGGTCATCACCGATTCTCCTTGTGAAAGCTGGGCGCAGAGTACTCCTGGTGCACAAGAGGAACAAGCCCATTAAAATCTGGAGAAAGTGACCGTCCCGTGGTCACCCGGCCTGGACTCGTGGGGATGCCAACCAACGACGGAACGACGCAACCGACCTGTCCACGGCACCGGATCAAGCACCGGACCTACCGCCCTGGCACAAGAAGGCGTGATGAAACACCTGTGCTGGTCTGCCAGGAGCCCACCCTGAAAAGGATTGGCAGGATCCTGGTGCTACCGCGGGGCGAGTTCCTGGAACGGCTGTGGTCGGATAGGTTTGTCCGATGATGCAGCGCTTGTGCCGCACCGCCTATGCGGGCAGCGCAAGAAACTGTCCGCAGAGCTCATCGTATTCCTGGGGTAGGAACGGCTCAAACCCACCCCCGTGATGGAACGTGACCTCACCAAAGTAGATCTTCCCATTGTGATAGTAGAGATCAATCCGGGCGAATATCAGTCCCTTCGCGAGGGTTTCGGCAATCGACAGCATCTCGCCCAGGGCATCGGGCCGGAGAGCTTGGCGGGTGCTCATCGGATACAAGGTGGTGAATGGAAGCCGTTCCCAGTTCAGATCATAGAAGCCCCTGGTGTGATTCGTGAATCGATCGAAATCGACCTGAATGAATCTCGGCCTTCCGGAGAAACAGAAAATCTTGTAGTCAAGCAGGGGGCTCTCCGCGGTGTTCTCGAGATACGCCTCGCAGAGAATCCTGGGTGCTACGTCCCGGTACTGGTATTCCTTCCCAATGTCGAAGTAGTTGGTCCGCAACCAGCCGTCGAGTCTCTTCTTCGCCAGCGCCACGTCCAGCTCGACTTTGCGAGGGCAAATGATGTTCCATCCTGACCCGTGATTGGCTTTCAGAACAAACGCGTCGGGAAGCACCGCAAAGTCTACTTCAGCCGCAGATTCGTAGACCGCGATATTCGGAATGAGGTACTGCGGTCCAATGATGTTCCTTACGTGCTCCTTCACTCGAACCTTGTCGACGAGAACATTCGCATTCGGCTGCCGATGGTTCATCTTTAGCCAGATCGTCTTCTCGTTGAATGTAGTGGGCGTCTTCAGGTCCAGCCGCTTGGGGATTCTTCCACCGCGGAGGTGCAGGTAGTAGTAGAAGAACCGATTGAAGAACGCTTCGCTCATCGCCGTCTTCATGAACGCAGTTGCATTCATGTCAGGCGACTCCGCCAGCCCCTCGGTGGCACAAAGGGTCTACCCAGGATGGGACGGATCTCCGCGAACCGTACGGCCTTGCCATTGAGGAAGCACTCGCCCTCCCCGGCCAGCGGGGCGTCCACTAGCTGGCCATCGTGTAGGGCGTAGCGGAGCATGGGGATGCTTGCAGGATCGTATCCCATGAGCCGGGCGGCAACGCTATCGCCATAGGCGATGTTGTCGCTGAAAAACAGAGCCCTGCTCTCGACCGGCGACGGTGACAAGGGCCCATCGCCTTCACCGCCCACGATCCCGTCGACGAGCATTATGTGGCGTCGCTGCGGCGCGGCGCACAGGATCCCTCGAATATCTGCGTAATACATGATATGCGCCAGATCGACCACCATGCGCCATGCCGTGTCGTTCCCGCCCCACGCCCCTGACTGGGTCCGACGAAGAACGATCCTGGCGAATCGCCGGGAGTTCTTGTCCAGGATTTCAAGAACTCGCGCCAAGAAGGCGGGATACCGACGTCGGTAGACGAAGTCATGGAATTCCGAGAGCAGCACTTGAAATCTGCCATTGTCGGGATACTCGTCCCCATTGAGCCTCGGCGGTCCGAACCGGTGGTGCGCGAGACAATCCTTGTGCCCGACACCTCCAACATAGCCCTTCAGCCCTGTCGTGATGCCGACCTTTTCGTGTGTTTTCAGTTTCGGAACACTGAAGACAACCTGGGATGACAGTATCTCGCTGTTGATGATGTACTGGTGCTTTCGCCAGGCATGAAATCCGTCGGTACGGTCGGGATCGTAGTCCGAAACCCGGAACCGGACCTTGTCGCGGTCCGAGCACAGCTCATCCAGAAGACTGTACTCGTTGAGGCTTACCCGAATTCCGGCGTCGTCCGCCACGTCCTTCGACTGGACAATCTGCCCAAGCTGGCCCCGGTGCCGTATTGACAGTCTCAGATCCCTTGCCGAAACGCTGACGGGCCTGTTCTCGTAGAATGCGAGCAGGGCGGGG
This sequence comes from Myxococcales bacterium, assembly GCA_003155465.1. The sequence goes on from PMCR01000504.1 coordinate 5,581, forward strand.
ACGCCCGCGTCCTTCAGCACCTTCTCCCAGATGCACGACTGCAGGGGAGCATTGCCGAATGAGATCTTGCCTGTGGGACCGGCAGCAAGGTGGACGTAGTCGATGACTGCGCGAAGCACCGAGGCATGGGTACACTTCCCGCGGAAGGCTTCTGCCGACTCGCCCGGCCTTCGGTGATAGACGAAATTGCAGAGGATAAAGACTTTGTCCCCCGGCCGGATGAACGCGCCCAGCGGGTTCCAGGTGGGGGTTCCGAACGATTGCTTGTCGAGTCCGGCCTGCGCGAAGCATGCGCGGACCGCGGCGTAGACGGGGTTGGGCCGGATCGCGATATGGTCGAACGGATACTCGGGGAAGCATTCGGCGGGCGAATAGAACTCGTCCGCGCCGGGATAGCGCAATTGGCTGCCATGGATGATCGATGCCAACATGATTCAGTAGCAGAAGGCCTCTCCGGCGGTAAGTATACATGCCGGCGAGGCTTCTGCTGGGGGCGGTCCAGGGTGCACGGCATCCTTCGGCCCGACCGCATACTTCTCGCGTCGTCTGGCGGCCGGCGCTGGACGCGGCAAGGTGGACCATCTAGCGTGGCGCGACGCGCGCGCTCCGAGGCCGTAGTTTCTGGACGCCGCTGGCCGAGGAGTTCGGGTGGGCGGGCGCGGCCGAAAGAGCGAACGGCCCGTCTGGCTCCGGGCATGTTCAATCGCCCGACCGTTCAAGCGGTCGGAGCACCCGCAGATTTTGTTGGAGAGTGGTTTCGGGTGACCGTAGAATGCTTCCGGGAGGCCTGCATCGAGTTTTCCGCGCTGAATCTGCCTCCACCCACGATCGCAACTGTCCATCAAAATCGCATCAATAGCCTTCTGTACGAAGGGGGAAGAATGAAAAGCGCGCTGGTCTGCGGAGCCGGAGGCTTCATCGGTGGTCATCTCGTCAAGAACCTCAAGGATCGGGGCTACTGGGTTCGAGGGGTAGACATCAAGAATCACGAGCATGCTCCGACCGCCGCCGATGAATTTGTTCTGGGGGACCTGCGCGACATCCGTGTCTGCGAGTCAGTGGCAGATCGTCTTTTTGACGAGGTCTACCAGTTGGCAGCGGACATGGGGGGCGCCGGCTACATCTTCACCGGCGAGCACGATGCCGACGTCATGCATAACTCGGCTACGATCAACCTCAACATGCTCCACCGGGTCGGAAAGGTCGGTGTCGGGAAGATCTTCTACTCTTCTTCAGCGTGCATTTACCCTGCCCACAACCAGGAGGATCCGGACAATCCACGATGCAGCGAGGATTCGGCGTATCCTGCCGCCCCCGACAGCGAGTATGGCTGGGAGAAGCTCTTCAGCGAGCGCCTCTATTTGGCGTACAACCGAAACCACGGGATCGACGTGCGCGTGGCCCGTTTCCACAACATCTTCGGTCCATTGGGAACCTGGGTTGGCGGAAGGGAAAAGGCGCCCGCCGCAGTTTGCCGGAAAGTCGCAGAGGCGTCTCCCGGGGGCGAGATCGAGATCTGGGGCGACGGGAAGCAAACCCGCTCTTTCCTGTACATCGACGAGTGCCTAGAAGGGATGCGACGATTCATGGATTCCACCTTCCTGGGCCCGGTGAACTTGGGCAGCGACGAGATGGTGACCATCAACGGCCTTGCCGAATCGGCCATGGGAATCGCCGGCAAACGGCTTCGCCTCAAGCACATTCCCGGACCCCTCGGCGTGCGTGGACGTAATTCGGACAATCGCAAGATCCAGGAGATGCTGGGCTGGCGCCCAAATCGCCCGCTGCGCGAAGGGCTCGAAAAGACCTACGCCTGGATAGAGAAGCAGGTGGCCAAGCGGGCCTGATCGCCCTGTCCATGCCGACCGCCCTTGTCCTTTACCACTACTTCCACCCGGACGATGTCGTCAGCGCACAGCATTTTGCGGATCTCTGTACCGGGCTCGCCAGCCGTGGGTGGGAGGTTGCTGTCCGGCCGTGCAACCGAGGCTGCAGAGACGAATCGCAGCGGTTTGGTGCCAAGGAGATCTGGCAAGGCGTGACTATCCGACGCGTGTGGAGGCCGGCATTCCGTCAGGCATTCTCACTCGGTCGGATCCTTAACACCTTCTGGATGCTGCTGGCTTGGTCCCTTGCCTCTCTGCGCGAGCGACCTGATGTCCTGATCGTGGGAACGGACCCCTTGTTCGCCGTGCTGGTTGCCCTTCCCTGGAAAATCTTGCGCCCGAACACGCGCATCTTCCATTGGTGCTTTGACCTGCATCCCGAGGCTGCGATTGCGGACGGAATGTTTCGTGAGGATCATCTCTTCGTAAGGCTCCTGCGCCCCTGGCTTCGTGCAGCCTATCGACGCTGTGATCTGATCGGCAGCTTGGGGGCTTGTATGACCCGTCTTCTCCGTCGCTACGACTCGAAGCTTCGGATCGACACCTACACCCCGTGGGCTCTTTCGGAACCCTCTGCGCCGATACTCCCAGATCCGCAGGAACGTGCGGCAATGTTCGGATCGGCACCCGTCGGCTTGATGTACTCGGGAAACTTTGGGAAGGCGCATGCATTTGACACTCTTCTCGCCCTGGCCCGCAGGCTTCGCCCGCATGGCGTTCCTTTCGTTTTCTGCGTGCGGGGAAACCGTGTCCAAGACCTCAAGGCCGCCGTGCGTGCGGAAGACACAAACGTGTCCTTTGGCGGGTTTGTCCCCCAGCAGCGATTGGAGCGTCGCCTGAGCGCGGCCGACATTCACATCGTCAGCTTGAGGTCGGAGTACGCGGGAACGGTTGTGCCCAGCAAGTTTCAGGGGGCTCTGGCCGCTGGTCGCCCCATTCTGTACGCCGGTCCCAAGGATTCCGCAGTCGCGCAGTGGATCGAAGCCTTCGGACTGGGATGGACCTTGACTGAAGAGACGCTAGACGAAGTGGCCGCCCAGATCCTCGACCTGTGCGACCGACCCGAGGCTTTGGAAGCGCTCAAGCGGCGCTGTTTTTCGGTGTACCAGCGCCACTTCTCAAGGCAGGTAATCTTGGATCGAATGGACCACGACCTTCGCGCTCTGCTGAAGCTGTCCCGCCCGCAGCCACAGGAAGTCCCCAGAGTCTGACCCTGCGGCCCGGGAGAACATGGTCCTGGGCCTTGTTGTTCGCGCCGGCAGCGACGCTGTGGTAGCATGGCGATCCAAGTCGATGGTCAGCGTGGCGATACCTGTGTGCAGCCGGCCTCACGCCCAGGAGTCTTCCATGGGCGCCGCGTTCGAGCAGATCTGAAATGCCCGCGGAATCTGCCAAAGCCAACCCCGCCGGGCCGGTCAAATCCCACCCGCGGATTCTCGTCGTCGGGGAGTATCGATGGCCCGTGTACGAGCGCGCCTTCTGCGATGCACTTCGCCGGGTGGGCGCTGACGTGGTCGAGCTACCGACCTTGCGCTTTTTCGGACCGGGCGACCTGCTGCGCCGGGCGCAGACCAAGTACTGCGTGGGGCCTGGAATCGCAGCGGCGAACGCGGCGCTGATCGCCACCTGTGCTCTGCAACGACCCGACGTCCTGCTCGCGTGGCGAACCCCTTGGTTGTGGCCATCAACCCTCCGAGCCGCGCGCCAGGCTGCCGGCTGTAGGGTCGTGCTTTACAACAACGACGATCCCTTTGGACCCGATGCTGATCTGCCAATTTGGCGCAGGTTCCGCAAGCTGATACCTGTCGCCGACGCCTGCTTCTGCTATCGGCAGGTCAACGTCGCTGAATTCCAGGCCGCGGGAGCCAAGACGGTCGCTCTGCTCCCCTCGTATTTCGATCCTGCGGTGCACCGACCTATCGCCCTGACCGAGGCTGAACGCCTTCGGTTCGAGACGGATGTCGTGTTCGTTGGGCATTGCGAGCGGGACGGCCGTCTGGAGCTTGTAGACAAGGTTATTGACTCAGGCATTCAGCTCCGGCTGTTCGGAACCTTGTGGGATAGGCACGCCCATGGCCATCGGTGGATTGATCGCCTTCCAATCACGGACGTCTGGGGTGATGAATACGCCCGAGCCATAGCCGGGGCTCGCATCGCGCTCGTTTTCCTTTCCGGGCGCAACCGTGACAACTACACCCGACGCTGCTTCGAGATACCAGCGATCGGCACCCTCATGCTTGCCCCGCGAACCCAGGAGCTGCTCTCGCTCTACCGGGAGGATGAAGAAGCCGCTTTTTTCGGCACGGCCGATGAGCTGATCGGGCAGGTCCGTCGATATCTGGCCGATCCTGAGCTGCGTGCGCGCGTTGCCGCGGGCGGCCATGCCCGCTGTTTCAGGGATGGCTACGACGTCGACTCACGGGCCAGGCGGTTCCTAGTTGACCTCGGCTTTCGCCGATCTTGAGCTAATATGGAGAGCGTTCTCAGAACGCTTGTGAAGGTCGCATGACACCCCCGCTCATTACTGTCATTACCAACAGCTATAACTGTGCGGCGTACCTTCGCGCAAACATTGAATCGATGCTTTCCCAAGACTACCAGAACTGGCAGCACATCGTAGTCGATGCGGGTTCCACTGATGGCTCAATGGCAATTCTAAGGGACTTGCAGCATCCTCGTCTGAGGGTCATGAGTGTGCCGTTCTGTGGAGTGTCCGAGAGCCGCAATCTTGCCATCGCCCAGGCCGAAGGCGAATTCATTGCCATCCTTGACGCCGACGACGCAGCCTTGCCCGGTAGGTTGCGGACACAAATGCAGTACCTTCTCGATGCGCCCCAAACCGTTTTGGTTGCTGGCGGGATTATCCGAGTTGATCAAACCACCAACAGAGAAAAGACATATCTCTACCCGACTACTCATGATTCGATCGTGACGTTGCTACGAACGACGTTCAACTGTCTGCCTCATTCGACCATGGTCTATCGCCTCCAGGCGTTTCACAGCGCCGGTGGCTACCGACTGGAGAAGTCAGAAGACTTCGACCTCGCTTTGCGACTTTCGAGAATTGGAAGGCTCGCTTCCGTGCCGACGGCAGTCACTCGCTACGCCTATCGCCGGGCTGGCTCGCATACCGATGCTTGCCGTCCCAAGGGCAGGACCGCGTATTTCTATGCCACGATGGCCGTGATTCTGGATGCGGCTCAAGCCGCCGAGACTGATATTTCCAGATCAGATCTGGAGGTGTGGCTCGACAACGTTGGCGACGAAGGGCTGGCGGCGCTCCAGGGACGATGGGCTGCTCACGCACTTTCCGGGGCGCTTCGGACAGGTGACCTGACGCTGTTGCGCTACCTCGGACGACTCACGGCGCAGCGCTTGGGATCAATGGCCAAGCACCGCTTCGATCGTTGGTGGAACGAAGGCCGCACGCCGCTGGGAATTGCACGTCGGCTGGCCATGTCATCTTGGCAACTTCGGACAGGCCGGGGTCAGTAGGGATTGCCGGAAAGCAGTGGCCTCAGCTTGACTTTGAGCCAAGTCAGCGCTGGTGCATCCGACGCGTGTGGGCCAAGCCAGAGCCGATTCGACTGAGAGGCAATCCGATACCGGACCCCACGAGTCCTGGTGGTTGCTCCCCCAATTCGCCGCGCCACCATTGTTGGTCGAAGAAAATTCGCACGACTTCATAGTCCCGCGCCTCGTGGGTGAAGAAATGGCAATCCGGCGCAAGCTTCTTCCAAGTGTGACGAATCACGTCTTTCACTGAAGAAGGCAAATCCGCATCCTCGAATATGAGAGCAAAACGCTCGTCCTGCGGCCGTTGTGGCAGCGAATCGGAGAAGAAGCCTGGCACGAATTCACATACTTCGATGGCGCCGTAGGCAGTGACGTTCTGGCGCACTTCATCGAGAGTGCCCCGATAGTGGCCTTCTTTGTAGTCTATGGCGGTTCCGTCGAAATTGTGGACATCCTCGCTGGTCTTTGGCAGACCCTGAAATGAATCGAACACAACCAGTCTTCTGTTCGTCATCTTGCAGGCGAGCGACAGGGTACACGTGGATAGTCCCTTGAAACAGCCAAACTCGCCGACCACGCCTTGCACGGACCTCGGGATATCAAGGATCGCTCTTGCAAGTGCAACGTGCTCGCCCCACATGAGAGCTGAGCCTTGTTTTCGCGAACACAGAAGCGCCCTCGACAAGAGCTGAAGCTTCTCCTTTGCACCCACGCCGTACTCGCGCCCAGCGGCACCCTGGAGAAAATCTGCGACGACCGGAGCCATCACACAGCTCGTGTGCGCTATACCGCGGACTCGACCGAGACTCGCTAGCAACATGGCAGGGGAATCCTATCGGCTGGCGGATCCAGACTCAAGCCCGGGATTCCTCGTTCCGGACGTGTTTGATGGGACGCCGAAGCGGGCGTGATGGAGTAGACTGTCCCGTGTGGTCGACACGGCCTCATCAGCACCCGGAAACGGCGGCAAAAGCCGCCCCGGCGCACCGCGTCGACGCGCTCCAGGTCGCGCCGATGCGGCCCCTCAGGGTTCTCCGACGCTCAAGAACCCTATTCGAAATGACTATGGGCGTGTAATGCTGGCAATGTTCTCTCCTCTTGATTATGGTAGCTTCGTAGTAACCGCGCCAGTGTCACTCATCGACATCGCGCCGACTGTGCGCAAGGTTATAGGATTTGCAGATGCAGCAACCGACGGACGCGTATTGCCGCGTACGGACGCGAAGGCAGACCCTCAGCGCGTAGCTCGGACCATGACCGTTCAGTCGCTTGGTGTCATTGACTCCGTTGGGATCCGGAGGAACTCAATGAGTGCCGATGAACTCAGCAGGCTTGGTCATCTACAGCCTGATGGCTCCTTTGGTTACAGTCCTGAGGTAATAGATAGGTTTCGAAGGCTGTATCACTAGTAGGGCGTGACGATGCAATCACTTCTACGGGAAATCACCTTTGGGCTTCGCTTTCCAACGGAATGCTCACATAGCCCCTCTATTGGCATACTAGGAGGCTGTAGTGCGTGTACTTCTGCTTAGGCCGTTTGTAGATGCCGTCATGGGGGTGTCACCCCCGACCGCGCTCATGTACCTCTCGTCGTTTCTGAAATCCAAAGGGCTGCATGTCGATCTCGTGGACAATCCGGTCGACCGTGCGCGTATGGGCAGTCTTGATGCCAGCAATCCCTGCGTCGATGAGCTTCTCGATCAGGTTCGTCGGCTTCGCCCAGACCTACTTGGCATGACGCTCTTTTCTCGTGAACTCAAGGATATCTCTCTACTCTGCCGTCTCTTCAAGCAAGCCTCACCCCAAACCCGCATCGTCCTGGGCGGTCCCCATCCAACCGCCATGCCGTCGGAAACCCTCAAGCTTCTGTCCGACTGCGACCTCGTAGTGCGCGGCGAAGGTGAACTCGTCCTTCATGACCTGGCCTGCGCGCTTCAGGAGCGGCGCCCCTTCTCCTCCGTCGCCGGAATCGCATTCCGTGAAGGCAGTCAGGTTGTCCTCACCCCACCTGCTGAAGTCGTTGCTGACCTCGACACGATCCCCTTCCCCGACCGCCAGGCGCTCATCCAGCACTACCGCAATGGTACCTATTCGTCCTTCCTCCGTGGATCACCTGCGGATGTAATCATGACAAGCCGCAGTTGTCCCTTCAATTGCAGCTTCTGTTTCAAGGTCTGCGGCCGCTACCGAAGCCGTTCAGCGGAAAACGTCCTCGCGGAGCTCGATTGGGTTTACCAGAACATCCGACCCGCAAGTCTCGACTTCATGGATGACTCCTTCACCATCGAGCGCAAGCGTGTCAACGCCATTCTCGATGGACTCATCAGCCGCAACTACCCCATCGCCCTCAAGGTCCGTAGTCGCGTGAACGTCGTAGATGAGGCGCTTCTTACCCGCATGAAAGCCGCCGGTGTGAAGACGGTCGTGTTTGGCTTTGAGTCCGGCTCTCAATCCATGCTTGACGCCTTCAACAAGCGAACCCTCGTTGAGGAGAATGTTCGTGCCTCGCAGCTTGCCCGCAAGGTTGGCCTGAATTGCCTGGGCGACATGATTCTTTTCTATCCCGGCGAGACCCGTGCCAGCCTCAAGGAGACCGTCGATTTCGTACGTCGTGCCAACCCCACGGCTGTGAAATTCTATGTCCTCACCCCTCTGCCCAGCACCAAAGTCTACGAAGAAGCCAAGGCCGCCGGTACCCTTGTCGGTGACTGGTCCATGGAATCCCAGACACCCTGGGTAAGGCTTCCGAATTTCAAAGACCTTGGCGAGATGCAGTCTATCGCCAAGCGCATGTATCTCAGAACCCTGCTGCGTCCAACGCGCGTCCTCGGCCTGCTCCACTCATTCGGCAAGGTATGGGCCCGCCATCCCCTGCGCACTGGGACGCTCGTCTTCCGCCACGTCACTCGCAAATCGAAGTATTGACCTATCTCCACCGCAAGGCGCCATGGCCGACCCGCTGATAGCATCGGAAAGGGTGAACACAAGAGGAGTATCCGTATTGGCGAAGGAAGTCATTGCGGAGTCCGCGACTTGCCACGGATGTCGAGCAGCACGGACGAATCTATTTCAGCGCCTCACGCTCCTTCAGGAGAAACCATCTTGCCGTGGCCTTGATTCCATCATCTTGCGTGTAGGGCAGGGGACCGCAGGCGGCTTCGGTACTCGCCAGATCAAACACATACTCGGTGAGGATGTTGTTGAGCCGGAACGAATTGAAAGGGAAGCGCTTGAACCCGCATGCGTTGAGGGCATCGCCGGCCACAGCCAGGATCCGAGCCGGGGCAAGAGGAAGGGTGGGGATCCAGGGTGCCCCCATTTCACGGGCAAGGCCGTCGGTATACTCCCTCAGTGACAACGGTTGATAGTCGGCGAGATAGAAGGTCTTGCGATGAATTGCTGACGGCTCGGCGGTAAGCAGGCGCGCATACTGGCAGGCGATGTTTCCGGCATAGGCATATGACTTGTAGAGTTTTCCTCTGCCGCAGTGAAAGTACTTTCCGCGGCGGATCAGGCGCAGCACGTTCTGATAGTGGGGGCTCATATACGGCCCCCACACTGTTGTTGGCCGGACCAGACACCATTCGACCCCGCCCCCATCCTGTTCCCGCACGATCTTCTCGGTGATGACCTTGCTCTGACCGTAGAGCGTATTGGGACAATACTCGGTATCAGAGGCCGGTATGTGTCCGACGCGGCAGACGAGCTGTGACGAGGTGTAGATGGCTCTGCGAATGCTGGGGGTCTGCTTGACCGCTGCAACCACATGCCGGACCCCCTCCATGTTGGCCGCGTAGCCGTTGATATCCCTGGTTTCGTCCAGGTCGATGCGCGCCGCCAGATGGATCAGTGCATCTGGAGAAACCCGCCTCACCTCCGCGAGCAACGTGCTCTGATCGAGAATGTCACAACAGATCTGTTCATCCAGATTCGGCATCGGAGAACGATTCTTGTCCAGGCCGATCGTCTGGTGCCCGTCTTGCCTCAGCCGCTCTGCCCCCCAGCGGCCAATGAACCCGGAACTGCCTGTGATCAAGACTTTCATTGGGACCTCATCGCCTTCGCGCGGCTGTCAGCCCCATCACCCAAGACCCCCAACACCTCCAAGACGCGTTCAAAGCGCCCGACCCAGGTGTGCGCGCGGAGGCACCTCTCGCGACCCCGCTGGGCGATACTCTGCCGCCGGCCTTGATTGGCCAGCAGGTCCTGGGCTACCTCCACACACTCGTCGGCGGATGAGAAGCAGCCGATCTCCTTGCCTATGTCGAAGTGCTCGGCCAGCTCCGGGTTGTACGACGTCAAGTAGACCGCCGTTCCCACGGCCGGGCCATCGAAATCGCGCGCCTTGACGTTCTTCAGATCTGGCGACCAGCCAATTCCGCCCAGTCCCAGGATGATTTTCGATCGCCGAAAGAGACGGACCATCTCGTCATCAGTGACTAGCCCACCCGGCCACCCCGCCCCTGCCGTGCGCACGGGCAACCCCAGGCGGCGAAGCTTGTCGATGAAGACCCGTCGGAATCCATAGGCCTGCCCCACGAAGCAGACATCCACGTCCTGCGGTTCGGGTGCGGGCGAGTACCGGTCGGTGTCGCACCCTTCCGGTAGGTAGATCGGGTTCCCGCCCTCGGCCATGTACCATAGGCAGGCGATGCGGGCTGACGTCCACGCTAGGTCGAGCCGCGACGCGAGCGGCAGCTGACCGCCACGTTGACCGCCGAACATCTCGCCGTCCCACGACTGCTTGTCGTCGAAACACATTCCCACGACCGGCGCCCCAGTGATCTTTCTCACCTGGTCCACGGTGTCGGCGAGCAATTCCACCGCCGACGCGTACGTGAACACCCAGTCGATCTTCCGTTGACGCGAAACCTCGGTTGCATAGTCGAGAAAAGCGTCGCACGCCGTTTGTCTTGCAGCGATGGCAGTCGGATCCCTCCGCAGAAGCGCAGCGTGGTCAAGCCCGCAGGCGACATTGTCGAAGTGGCTCAATGGCCCGAGAGCCTGAAGAGGGCGAAGGAGTTGACTGTGCCAGGAAAGAAGGGGGACGAAGGCGAGTGTGTGGATTTCCCCTAGACGCCGCGGCTCAATCGAAAGCCCTCGTGCAGACAGGCGCTCTCGCGTTCTCTCGGCCACGAGTCCATCTGAATAGTGCAGCCCCAAGCTGCGGGCTCGCTGGGCGTAGTACTCACGGCGGTCTCGGTACTCGTTGAGAAGCAGCGCCGCCCGCAGGTCGCCGTTGGCCGAAGCCAGCACATCGGCTCCGTAGGTCACCGCCCCACGCGCAAGATCAGAAAGCCGCCGCCTCATGCGCTCGTTGCACCTTCTTCTCCGGCTCTGACCGATCCCCTTCTTGTCGCTCCGGTCTTGTTTCGAGCCTTTTCCACCGCGGCATCTTGGGCGACGATCTTCTGGCAGCTAGTGTCCCCGTAGACTTCCTCGCCGTCAAGGCTGAAAACGCAGCGTGGCCAAGTCTGTCCCGGCCGTGTCGACAGTCGCCAACGCCGAGACCCAGCCGAATTCATCCGCGACGTCTGCGTGGTCGGGTAGGATCGGGGATAAGCTTCCTTCTCGGTTCAGGCCGCCATACGCCGATTCGGAGTTGCCCAGAGGTTCTTTGTCTAAGAGAGACCATGAACATCCTGCTCCTGATGCCCCCCGAGCCCTTCTTCTCTCCCTTTTCCACCGCGGAGAAACGCATTCCCATCGGGATTGCCTATCTGATGGAGGTCCTTGCTCGCCGTGGTCATCACGTCGAATTCGTGGACTGCTATCTCGACCCAGAAGCGTTGTGGCGTTCAGACCTCTGGCGGCGACCAAATTTCGATCTGGTTGGAATCCAGGCCAACACCATCTGTCTGGATGGGGTCATCCGCCTAGCCACCTTCTGGCAAAGACTGCGTGAGTCCGGGCGCTGGAAGGGCAAGCTGGTTCTAGGGGGGCCCGCCACTGCTACCCACCTTGATAGTTTTCCAGCGTGGATCGACCATGTGGTGGTCGGCGAAGGGGAGAACGCGATACTGAAGCTCGCCGACGGTACGTCGGAACGCGTGCTGCGGGAGCCCTGGAATCGATCTTTGGACGACCTGCCGTTGCCGGGATTCGAGCCTTTCCTCAAGCTCCCCTACGACTGGTCGTCGCATTGGTTGCCGGGCCGGCGACTCGTCAACCTCAACACCAGCCGAGGCTGTCCGTTCGAATGTACCTTCTGTTCGGTGAGTTCTGTGTGGGGTCGGCAGTACAGGGCCATGTCCGCCGAACGTACGGTGGAGTGGATGCAGCAGGTGAAGGCACTCGGCTTCCAGGCAGTCTACTTTCGCGAAGACAATTTTACGCTTAGGCGCGATCGCACCGTTACGTTTTGTGAGCAGGTTCTGGGACGGGATCTGCGAATGGAGTGGATCTGCGAAACGCGAGCCGATACGCTGGACGAATCGGTCATCACATTGATGGCACGCGCTGGATGCCGGGCCGTCTACATCGGGGTGGAATCCGGAAGTGATCGGGTCCTGCGCCTGCTCAAGAAGGGTGAAACCAAGGGGCAATTCCGTCAGGCGTTTGCGTCGCTTCGCCGGCACGGCATCTTCACCTATGCCAGCTTCGTGGTCGGACTGCCAGGCGCCTCACCCGCAGACGACGATGCCACCCGGAAGTTCAGCGACGAGCTGCGGCCGGATGTCAAAGGCTTCAACGTGTTCGTCGGCATTCCCCATAGTGAACTCTATCGTCAGGCCCTGCCACAGGCCATGTTCACGGACTACCGTGGTCTGGTCTTCTTGAAAGGTCACAATGGGCGCGTGCGCGATTTCTACGGACCGCTTTCCCTACCCCGGATGGGCGTCCATGCGCTGAGCCGGCTCGACAGCCGCTGCAAGAAGTCCCTGGGCTGGTCGGTCCCCGCACACCACGTTGTCGAACCCTTGGCCCGGGCATCCGCCCGCTTTGACCAAGCCCTGCGCCGGGCCCGTGCGGCCTGGCGAGGCTAGAGTGTGACGCCCCCGTTCAGGCGCCCGTCTTCTTGCCACATGAACGCGCGACCTCGGCCAAGAATCTGAACGTCTCGTCAGCGCAGCGCCGCCAGGAGTAGCGCTTTGCCCGCTCGAAGGATGATTGTGCCAACTTGGCTCGCAAGGACGGCGAGTCGATCAGTTCCCTGAGAGCGCTGGCGATCTCGCTTGGCTTCTCTGGGTCAAAATAGACGCCAGCATCGCCAAGAACTTCAGGCATCGGCCCGCGGTTGGAACACGCTATCGGCAACCCGGAAGCCATCCCTTCGAGCAGGATATTGGGCATGTTCTCGCAGGTTGAAGCGAACAAGCACAGGTCCGCACCAGCATAGCGGGTGTGCAATTCGTTGTGGGGGATCCTTCCCAGATAGCGCACAAACTCTGACCTGGGATCGACCCGCTCTAGTGTCTTTCTCAAGCGCGCCAGGGCGGGCGGATAGCTCGGCCCCACCAATTCCAGCAGTACTGGCAGCCCATCGGTCCGCAGTCGAGCCACTGCCTCGGCCACTTGCCACTGGTGCTTGTAGACATTGATGACCGACACATAGAGGATGCGAAATGGGCGCTCGGCCGAATAGTGCCCAATTGCCAACTGCTCTCGTGGCGGACAGACGAAGTGGTCATCTACGCCATGAGGAATGATTGTCGTCTGGGCAGCGCTGTCCTTGATGACGCGCATGACTCCTTCCTGGGCGTACTGTGTGAGAAAGACCAGGCCATCGGCCCGGCGAAAGCTGCGCGCCTGTGTCCAGCGTAGCAGCAACAGTCTTAGACTGGCCCACGTCCACCCGGACCGTCGCAGCTCGCGCCATTCAAAAGGCAGCATGTTTCGGCTCATCGTCACGACCGGGTGAAAGTCACCAGAGTGCAAACTGCCAGGCACAAATAGCAACCCGCAGCCAGCCTCCCGAGCCAGTCTGGCAAGCCGGAATTGTTGCCAATAGAAGCGCCAGGGCAGACGTCCCTCCAGCAATGGCTGGCAACTCTTCACCAGCCAGGGACGATCATCGACGCGATCCAGAATCCGCCGGGCACCCCAGACAACGACCTGCGAGAATCCGTGGGCCTGCGGATCGGCCACCCGCAACACTTCAACCAGATGGGTCACTGTACCGCCATCCAGGAGGTTGGCGGCGTCGATGCCGAGGACCATGACTGGCTCTCACCCCTTCCAACGAGGCCCTGCGGCCTGGCCTCGTTGGTCTGCGCCAGCCCGGGGACGCACACTCAGCATTGCGATATGGCTGTCGGGGTTCCGGGACGGATATTCGCCGCCAATAATCGGAGTCACGAAGGGGAGCATACCACACAGTCGGACGGCCTTGAGCGTAACTGAGTAACCCCTTTGCCATGTTTCGTTGCCGTGACAGCGTGGTCGCCAGAGTGGTCGCGGACGGTTTGCCTGGCCCCCATCCCCATGATCGCCGGAGACGCGGTCGAGCCGGCCTGCGCCAGGTTCTGGCGGACGAACCGATGCCCCCATCGCACAAGGCGTGGACGGCCTCGCTGGGGTGAGTGGTCGCCGCAGCACACCTGGCAAAGACGCGAATTGGTATCGGACAAGAAGGGGTACACAGTCGTCGTTTCAGGGTGTACGCTTGCGCCGTGAACCAAGAGCGCGAGAGTCCATCTCACGTGCCGATTGTCATTGTCGTCGCAGCATCGTTCATTCTGATGCTGTGGTATGCCACCGCCAAGTTCGTTCCTTTCATTTGGATGTTCGACCGCGGGATTGGATACGACGCTTTTCGATATCATATCTTTGCGCAGAGGAACGCGCAGTATTCGCTGCTCGACATACTTTCCACTTCTGACGTGGGTGAGTTCTCGCAGGCAGGCTACCCTGTCCTGCTTTCCCAGCTCTACCGACTGATAGCACCTGACCCCCTTGTGGGTTGCGTGTTCAATTGGCTGCTCTGGGTCGCGGCAGGGTTCCTTCTTGTCCCGTTGGCCAAGCCAGAATCCAGCCCTTCGACCCCTTTACCCTTTCTCACACTGTGGCTGCTCTATCCCGAGGCCATAGACTGGAGTGGCACGACCAGCAAGGAGCCGCTGGTGGCATTCGCGGTAGCCTGTGGACTCCGGATATGTTCTTCGCGCGCGCCGAGGTGGGCACAGATGCTCATCGTTGGGGCGCTTGCCGGCCTGATGCTCTGGGTCCGCAGCGTGGTTGCGCCCCTGGTCGTGCTCGCCTTCGGTATTTCATTGGAGTTTCGCAGGGCTTCTCCCCGATCCGCTTGGTCCCGTACTATCGTGCTCGCAGTGGCGGCAGTCGTCGCCCTCTACGTGGCGGGGGGCAACCCCGCAGATGAAGAAGAGACGAACAATCCGCTCGCAATCGCCGGGTACAGCCAGATGGAACAGACGTACTACGAAGGTCTCTCTAGTCGGTCTCTTCTGCGCCGGGCAGGATCGCCCGACCGAGTCATGGATGCCTTCTATGTGCCTATCCGGGGTCTTACTCACCTTGTCAGTCCACTCTACTTCGACCCCTTTGCCCTCCCGTTTGCTGCCGTAGCGCAGCCAAGCGGAATGATTTGGCTCAGTGCGGGAGTATGCTCGGCGGCAACTCTGGCGATCCTCTTGGGGCTTATCGATCGTAGGTTGTGGACGCGCAACCGAGCCATTCTTTTCGGAGTTCTGGTGTTGGGGCTGATGGCTCTCGGCTTGTCTGGGCTCATCCATGAACGCTATCGCTCCATCATCGTGGCCGCGCTACTGCCTCTCGGACTGCGTTCATTCCGCGAGGAGGCTGCGGCTCACGGCTGGCGTCGGCTGGCCATCAGTGGGGCCGTACTGCCGGTGTTTGTTTTCCTCCTATACCGAATCTTGCGGCAGTTCTCGTAGGATGCTTCCGGCGCGGCCGCAGGGAAAGCCTCAAGCAGCGCGATAGTAGCGCCCATAAGGGGCGTAGTATGAATAGTAACCGTACCCACCGGCGCGCCGATCAGTGCGATTGATGATGACCCCCAGGATGCGGGCCCGGGCGTCGTTGATCTGTCGGCGCGCAAAGGAAACCGCCTCCCTGGTGGTGTGGCCCGCGCGCACCACGAGAACAACGCCGTCGGCCAGATTGCCCAGGATTGCAGGATCGGTCACGAACCCGGCTGGAGGCGAATCCATCACCACCCGGCCGTAGTCCCGCCGGCATTGGTCAAGAATCTCCCGGAAACGCTCCGTGTGGATCAGCTCGGCCGGGTTCGGCGGCGTTGGTCCGCATGGAAGCACGTCCAGGTTGGGCACCTGGGAATGGCAAATCACGTCAGCCAACGCCGCATCCCCCATCATCACATTCGACAAGCCCCGGTCGGACTTCAGGCCGAAGGATCGATGAATGCGCGGCTTGCGCATGTCGGTGTCGACCAACAAGACGCGAGACCCGCCCTGCGCCATGGTGATCGCCAGGCTGATGGCTGCAGTGGTCTTTCCATCCTGGGGACCTGGGCTGGTCACCACCAGCACGTGCACTTCCTTCTCAGCCGAAAGGAACATTAGATTTGTGCGGATGGAGCGACAGGCCTCGGCCGCAGCCGACGTCGGGTCCTTGAACACCGTCAGGTCGCGTTCAGTTGCGTTTTCGACCGTGCGCTGCCTTGCGTGTACCAGAATTGGAAGCATGCCGAGCAACGGAGCGCCCACCAGCGCCTCGGCTGCTTCGGGGGTCTTGACTGTGTTGTCGAGGGCCTCGATGCCGAACGCCAGTACCAGGCCCACAACCAGGCCGGCAAACAGGCCGACAGCGAGATTGAACGTAAGGCGCGGACTGACCGGCCGCCGGGGTGTGGTGGCGCGGTCCAGGATGCGCACGTTGTTCGACCGCAGGAGTCCCGTCAGGTCAATCTCTTTCTGCCGCTGCGAGATCAAGCCAAACATCTTGGCGTTGTTGTCGGCGTCACGTGACAAGGGCCGGTATTCGACCTCTAGCTTGGCCAATTCCAGGGCCTGCTGCTTTTCCTGGTGCATCCACTTGGAAAGCCCAGACTCAGTATCAAGCAGGGCCTGGTAGCGCTTGTCGAACGCCTTCAGCACCTGATCCAGCTCCCTTCGATAGTCGCGCTGGATTGCCTCCAGTTGTTTTTGGATGTTCTCGATCTTGGGATGCTTCTCGCCATAGCGCGCATCCAGATCCGCCTTGACCTTCGAGAGGTCCAGATAGTTTTCGCGAAGCTTCTGCACCACCACATTGTCCCGGATCTCGGGCAGGCTCTCCCGTTCCGCGATATCATTCTTGGCAGCCAGGATCAACTTGCGGATCGACTCAATTTCGATCCGCCTGGCTTTCACGTCCGCCAGCTTCTGGTTCAACGCCTGCAGATTCTGGCGGGTCATGCCCTGCTTGTCGTCGAGGCTGATGTCCAGCAGGTTGCGGTCTTTCTTGAACTTGTAGAGTTCGAGTTCCGAGTCCTCAAGGCGTTTGCGAAGGTCGACAGTTTGCTCGCCAAGCCAGGAACCGGCCGTGCGCGCCCCCTCGAGCTTGTAGTCAAGATTCCTTTCGATGTACGTGTCGGCAAAGGCGTTTGCGATCCGAACCGCCCGCTCGGGATCGGTGTCACTGACCGTGATGTTGGCGATGCGGGAATCTCGAATCCCGAGGACCTTCACCCTCTTGAGCAGCCGGGAAACGACATCCTGGCGGAAGATTTGTTCCTCGTCATCTGGCCGGTCGAAACTCGGATCATGTGCCAGGCCCAGACGGTCAATGACCCTTTGCGAGTTTTCCCGCGAAAGAATGATGCGAAACTGGGTCTGCGAGAATTCGCGGTACATCCAGCCGCCAGGCCCCATCTCGATCACATCCTTGACCCCTTCCAGCACCTGGGGAGCGTTGGTCTCAATGATGATCGAGCAACTGGCCTCGTAGATCTGAGGCTGGCGTATTGTCCAGACGATCGTGCCGACCGTGGCCAGGACCACCAGCGCGGCCACCACCGGCCATCGCTTGCGCACAACGCTAATGTAGTGCTGCAACTCCCGGCCAGAGCCAGAAGCCTTCGACGCAGACGCTTGTGCGGTATCCATCGGGCGTAGACGCTAGCGGGAAAACCGACCGGCCGCAATGACGCGGACGGGGCGGGGCGGGAATAGCTCGTGACCTTGGGTGGCTCTCTAGTCAGGCTTCCTCGGATCCGGACCGTACACGCGAACGCACGCCGCAGTCAGCGCCCGCCTGACGCTCTCGACCGCGCGCGCATCCAGTTCGCCCTGCCTGCGCCGATACTCCATCCTCGCAAGCATGGGGCCGCTGGCCACTTCCAGGAAGTGCCAAGGGACGTCGTCCTGCCCGTTCGGCTGGGTTGACAAGGTGATGGTGTCGCCGTCCTCTTGCACCTCTAGCACCAGACGTAGTTGACAGATTCCAAAGTGCCTCGCCGCGAACCGCAGCCCCTGCCGCAGATGACGTTCGTCCGGCGCCTCGGCCAAACCAGCGCACGCGGCCTGGCCATCGACGGCCGGCTCTGCGCCGGAGTCGCGCGACACGGTCGCGTGCCTGAGTTTCCTGAAAGCCAGGTAGCCGAGAAGACACATCGCAACCAAGATCAGGACAGATTCGACGCTATCTGACAGCGTGAGAAGGACCGCCATTGCGCCCAGAAGAGCCGCGACTCCGTACAAGGCGATCACGGCCCTTCGCTGGGTCAGGCCCAAGTCCAGCAGGCGATGGTGGATGTGCTCACGGTCGGCGGAAAACATGGGCCGGCCGGCCAGGGCGCGTCTAAGCATAGCCAGCAGGGTATCGGCGATAGGCAGGCCCAGTGCCACGATGGGGACCAGGATAGCCACGGCTGTCGACGACTTCTGACTGGTTCGCATGGCCCCCACGCCTAGGACATAGCCCAAGAACATGGAACCCGTGTCCCCCATGAAGATCGAAGCCGGGTTGAAGTTGTAGGCCCAGAAACCCACGATCGCACCACCCAGGGCGCCCATGAACAGCATCATCAGCGGATCCTGGCGCAAGGCCGCAATGGCAAAAGTGGTCGCCACTGCGAAAAACGCCACGCCCGCGGCGAGACCGTCCAGGCCGTCGATCAAGTTCAGCGCGTTGATGACACCTACCACCCACAGCAGGGTAAAGGGCAGGCTCAGCGAGCCCAGCGCGAAACTCCCAACAAAGGGAAGGGTGAGATGCTCAATGCGATTGCCTGCCGCGAACAGGGCGCCAGCTACTGCAAACTGGACCAGAAATTTCTTGCCTGCACCGGCACCTCGCAAGTCGTCGAAGAGGCCCAAGCAACAAATCGCCACGCCCCCGAGCAGGAATGTGAAGGCTTCGAGCGTCTTCGCGTAGAATATTCCGCCCACGCTGCTGGCCGGAAGTAGCAGGGCCAGCAGAGGCACGTAGAACCCTGCGGCAATGGCCACCCCACCCAGCCGGGGGATCGAACGCCCGTGAATCTTGCGAGCAGACAGTTGGTCATCGAACAAGCCATGCGCGAGGGCGAAGCGCCGCATGAACGGTGTCAATAGCACCGAAACGAGACAGGCAAGAACGAAGGCTACCCCGGCGGTCCTCATTGCCTTGCCTTACCTTTGCAGCCCACCAACGGCATGGGGCGGCGATCGTAGCACTTCTTCGAGCAACTTCCCGTCCACTTCCCTACGCATCCGATCAAGCGCTCCTCGTGCCGCTGCGTTGTCCGGCGCCCAGCGCAAGACATCACGGTAGGCGTCCACCGCTACCGTAACCTGCCCGGCCGTCTCCGCAAGCCTTCCCAGCGTGAGCAGCAGACCAATGTTGCCCGGGCTTTGCGCGGTCGCGGCTCGGTATTCGGAAACCGCCCTTGGATACTGCCCCCGGCGCTCGAAGACCTGCGCGGCCGCGATGTTGGCCTCGACCAAAGACGCGCCGTTCTCCAACAAAGCCGCGCGCAGCCCGTCCAGCGCGCGGTCCACTGCTTCCCATCGATCCGTCTGCATGAGCAACGTCAGCAGTTTGCGATTCAGCTCCAGATTGGTCGGCGCGGAGAGCAGGCCGGCGCGCAGGAAGCCAAGCGCCGCATCCTGCTTTCCGTCAAGAATCTCCACCTCGGCGGCGGTCAGTGCTACCCGCGGGTCGGTCGGCCCGGCGGCCAGGGCCTGTTGGCTGGCCTGCCGTGCCCCCGGTGTGTCTTTCTCTGCCAAGGCCAGGCTGGCCTGCATCAGGTGAAACTCGACGCCCTTCTGGTCGGCCGCGCCGGCCAGGAGATTCTTCGCGGCCTCAAACATCCGCTGGCCAAGTAGGTATCGACACAGTTCGAACCGGTTCTCGTCGTTGGCCAGGGTCGCCAGTTCCTCGGGCCGCGCGCCGTCCCTGCGCAGCTCCTCGAAGACTGAGGGGAGTGCGGGCCGCGCCAGTGTGACCACGGTTCGCCATTCCGAGAGAGCCTGCTGGCGTCGGCCCAGACGCCACAGGTTCCTGGCCGCTTCGCGGTGCCCGGCAAGGCAGTTCGGACACAGCCGCAAGGCCCGATTCAAACCTGCCAGGCGGGGTGACGGCCCGCCGCCCGCGACCTGCAGCGGCTCCATCGTGGCTGCCAGCAGGGCGTACTGGTTGTCGGTTGGGTGGGCCGCCAACGCCGCGCGCACCAGCGCAGGCCGGTCAGCAGCGGGCGGGCTTCGCAACAGCGCATCGAAGTTGCGCCCCGACGGGGTGAGGAGCAAGGCGATGCCCGCCACGATCACTGTCGCGACAACCCCCGCGTAGACCACCGCCGCTCGACGTGACGCCAACGCATCGGTGGCAACCAGTTGCCGGCCCATGGTCGCGCCCAATATCGCCAGGAACGGAAACAGGATGCCCGGCACTTCAAGCCCGAAGTCGACCAGGTTGTGTGCCAGCACCGCCACCATTGCCGCGCAAAGAGCGGCTTCGACGCTGTCGCGGCGGGCCCGCTTCGCCAGGTGGCGCACGGTCAGCGCAACGGCACCTGCCACCAGCAACAACCCGGGAATCCCCGCCTCGATCAGCAGGCCCAAGGGTTGATTCTCGACGAACTCGCACCACCACCCCAGCGCCACGGTCTGATAGGCTGGGAATACCCGCGCGAACGCGCCCAGGCCGATCCCCAACGGATGCGCGGGAACCATCTTCAGCGCATCCAGCCAGATGCGAAACTTGATTTCGCTGCCAGGACGGCTGGCGATGACCTCGCCCAAGACGGCTTCACCGCCCAGGCTGAGGGTCAGCCCGGCCACGATGACCAAGCCAAGCAACACCGCGGCGAAACGATACCGCGGCCGTGGTGCGTCCCCGTCGGACCGAATCGGAAAGAGAAGCCAGGTCAGCGCACCCGCGCCCAGCGCCAGCACCGATCCGCGCGAGAAGGTTGACAGCGCTCCCGCCGCCAGGAATGCCGCGACTGCTTTCCACGCCCTGCGCCGGTCGCGCGTCGTTGCTGCGTAGGCCAGGGCCAACGCGGTGAAGGCCGCCAGCTCCAGCAGCTCGGCCTCGTGGTTGGGGTTGATGAACGGCCCGACCGGAACCCCACTGTACGTGGTGTAGATGCCGTAGATCCTGCTCTCGAACGCTGCCCGGTGGCCTATGCCGACGGCAAGGGTGGCTAGGCCCGCGACGGCTACCAGAACCGGCACCGCAAGCCGCAGCCGGCGGCCGGCGGACAGCACCAGGGCCGCCAGCGCCACAGCCGCCGCGGCGCCAGCCACGGCCAGCTCCCTGTGGGTTTCGGGCGGATCCAGGCTCATGGGCGTGGCTCGCCCTTCCAGCTCACCCGCCGCCAGATCGAAACCCGCCGGATCCAGGCGTGCCCGCAGGCCCGCAGGCAATGGCAGGCTTTGCACAGCGGCGATGCCCACGAAGCAAAGGGGCAAGATAAGCGCAACATGGGGCCGGAAGCTCTGTTCGCTGCGCCAGGCGAGCCCGGCCGTGACCAGCACCAGCGCCACGACGGCCCCCAGCGTCGCGAGCAAGAAGGGACGGTGCACGGCTCCCAAGGCCAGCGGGGCGCCGACAAGAACCAGGGCGAGCAGGCCGGCGGTGGTCAAACTGAGGACCCCGCCGCGCCCGGTCCGCCGCCGCCGATGCCTCCTGTGAGGCGCCTCTGCCGGGAGGCCAGGTGTTTCGCTCACGCGATACGGGCCCTAGAACAAGCGCTCTTCAACCACCAGGATGTCGCCGGGCCGCAGAACGACGTTCGGCGCTATGCCCTGACTTATGTCGGCAACCGGGCAGTTCCGGCTTTCGACCGTTCCCTTTGCCTCTCGCCGCAGGGTGACCGAGTTCTTCGCCGCAATGGGCGTGAAGCCGCCAGCGCCAGCGATGGCATCTACGACCGTCATGTTGGGGAAATACACGACCGCACCAGGCTTTTGCACCTGGCCTATCACTGACACCTTCCGGCTGTTCCATTCCTTCACCATCACCGAAACCTGCGGCTGCTTGAGATATCCGTCCCGCAGTTTGCTTGCAATCAGCTCCTGCACGTCGCCGCTGCGCAAGCCCACGACCGAAACACGGCCGGCAAAGGGAAAGTCGATGGTTCCGTCCGCCGCCACCCGATAGAGATCTGACAGGTCGGGCTCAGCGAACACGCGAACCTCGAACACGTCATCAATCCCCAACCGCTCCTCGGGGGCCATCGCGACCGCTTCCACTGATCCCGCTGGCTGGCGCTGGCGGCTGGCACAGGAATAGAAAACGACGAGAACGCAAGCCAAGACGAATCGCCACGAGCACAGGTACAGCACGCCAGTCTTCCGCAAGGGACGTCTCATCGTAGGGTGTCAAGGTTAGCGGAGGGATGGGGGCGTGTCGAGCCGGAAAGGTCTTCCCGTTCGGCGCTCGTGCTACGCTTGGCGCGATGGAGCGAGAGATGCGTCGTGCCTATGGATTCATCTGCAACCTGGTCGGAGTTCATCCTCTGACTGAGCTGCGAAAGGTCCGCGGTTGGCCGCGCTTCCTGCGGACCCTCGCGCAGTACCGAGCGGCGTCACGTGCCAACGGGCCGTTTCCTTTGGCGGCAATTGACCTTCACCCTGTGCTCGATGATTTCAACGTGGAGGCAGGACAGGTCAGCGGACACTACTTCTTCCAGGATCTGTGGGTCGCTCGGAGGATCTTCCAGCGACGCCCCGAGCGTCACATCGACGTCGGTTCGCGACTAGACGGTTTCGTCGCCCATCTGTTGACCTTCATGCCGGTCACCGTGCTCGACGTGCGCCCCCTGACGTCGAACGTGGCGGGGCTGGAATTCGTGCGTGCGGATGCCACAAGCATGGCTGGCTTCGCGGACGGTAGCGTGGACTCCATTTCGAGTCTTCACGCCGTTGAACACTTTGGGCTCGGGCGCTATGGCGATGACGTCGACCCCGCCGGATGGCGCACAGCGCTGCTCTCCTTGCAACGCGTGCTTCGCCCGGGCGGCCGACTGTATCTTTCGGTTCCCGTCGGGCGCGAGCGCTTGTGCTTCAACGCGCACCGGATTTTCGCGCCACAGCGGGTGTTGGACAGCCTCGCCGCCCTCAAGCTGGTGTCCTTCGCCGGGGTCGACGATTCGGGCCAGTTGCAGGAGGGTATTGTCCCCGAGCAACTGGCCACTGCGGAATACGCGTGTGGCATATTCGAGTTCACGAAGTAGGCGGCCGAAGCGCGCGGGAAGGCGTGAGCTGGCGCGCCGGCTCCAAGGCCGCTGCGATTTCACGGGAATCTCAGCTGGAAAGACCGTATGGTAGCTTCCCTTCATGTCTCCCGAGGATTGTCTCCACGGCGTCGCGCCCATGCCGCCCATTCAATCATCGCTCACCGGTGCGCACAGTGTGCGCCTCGAGGCCGTGCAACAACACGAGATGTAACACATGGGAAAATGCAGCGGAATAGCCTACGTCATCCCGGCTTTCAACTGTGCCGGCACGCTTGAAGAGGCTGTCGCCTCCATTTGCGCCGACAATCTCCAAGAGGAAGACGAGATCATCGTGGTCGACGATTGCTCGACCGACGCGACGCCAGACCTCATAGCAGAACTAGAGAAGCGGACACCCCGTTTTAGGTCTTTCCGCCATCCCGTCAACAAGGGAACCGCTGCGGCTGGGCGCAATACAGCCATCGCCAACTCCTGCCGGGATTTCATCTTCTGCCTGGACTCCGACAACGTCCTGGCCCCAGGCAGCGTGTCCAGGCTCAAGGCACACATGCTCGCGGCTGGTGCGGACGTGGCCTCCTTTGGTGAGGCCCGTTTCTTTGATCAGACGACGGACCGGGTTACCCACAAGATGGTTTATGGCAAAGGCGGCTGGGTTACCTTGGCCGACGCCCTAGCCGGAGGCATCTGGCCCGGGCCGTCTGGCAACTATCTTTTCACCCGCGAAAGCTGGCGCAGGGCGGGACACTACTTCGAGCCCACTCTGCTCAATCAGACCCTCGACTCGTGGACGTTTGGGATAGCTCAACTTGCCACGGAAAGTCGCATGGCAGTGCTGGAGGGGAGTCACTACTACCACCGTTGGGGGCACGCCTCGCACTACGTTCGCGAGAGAGAAAGGGGGAATGTCTCATTGGCGGCACTTGCGGGTTTGCTCCCCTTTCTTCAATTGCTTGAGGACGAGGACGTAGACTACATAATGAGCCATGATTTCCGGTACTCCTGGTTCGAGAATCTCGCCACGCGGCCTGTCCGCCTGAAGAACCAGGGTGCAGGCCGGAGCGGCACGATGACGATGCCCACGTTGAGGATGCTTACCGCGCGTCGTTTTCGCCGCCTTGTCCGTAGGCTACTTGGCCCCTGAGGCCATGCAACTGCATCGCCGCCAAGACGCTAGGCTCGCTTGGTGTAGGAAGCCAGAACGCTGTGAGCCGGAAGGTAGCCCGCGAGGTCACTAATGGTGTTGGTCAGTATTGACCGAATGGCCAAGTAGTAGACGAAGCCCAACACTCCGTATTGTTCCCGTAGCCTGTTCTTGATAAGTCCACGGTAGCCGTGCCTGTGGTTCCTAGCCTCCGCGGGCTCGACGACTAGGGCGTCTATGCTGATCGGATAAATGCTGGTCAGTGATGTCAGCGAAATGAGATCCCACAGGCCTTGATGGTGTGGGGGCATATTGAGAACGTTGTCCTCCGTGACAAATATCGAGGGCCGGGCGCGGGTAGAGTTGTCCGGCACGGCTATTATTAGTCGGCCACCGGGTTTCAGCATTTGAGTCGCGGACCCGATCACGGAAGCGGGATTCGATATGTGCTCGAGAACCTGAAACAGACATACTACGTCGTATTCTTCCAGGTGACTTGTTGCGTGTTCTTCGGCGGTCTCCACAAGGACATTGACACCTCTCGTCCTCGCCATAGCTACTGCGTTCTGGTTCAGTTCCAGACCAACGCAGGTTGTCTTTTCGATTCGCATGGCGCGCCGCAGGAAATCACCTCGGGCGGCGCCAATTTCCAATACGGCATCTCGCGACCTAATGTATTTCAGCGCCTCATCGTGTTCCCACTTTGTGGCCATGTAGTACCAGTCATATTTCTCCAACTGAGAGTAGAATTCGCTGTCGCCACTAATGTTGAATGGGTAGTAAAATCGATATCCAGTCCTGTCACACCTGTACAGGCGCACGATTTCGATTCCACCCAGGTACTTTCGTATGTCAATTCCGTGTATCCTCAGGTAGTCGGAAGCCAGCTTTGCCGCATCAAGACTCCGCAACAAAGTGACCGATTCTTCTCCAGTTAGCGGACTGAGTAATTTGCTCATGCATCACCACGCTGTAGCAATCATACACATTCCGGAGGCGAGGAGTAGTCGATCCGGTCAGCAGGGCATGGAGGGACCCCGATATCGTGGAAACGGGTGCACGGGAGGCTCATTGCAATGCTGAGACCGGGGTCACCTTCGTGCCCGCGGTAACCACGACACCCAACGGCCCGCCAACTCGAGAAACGAAGCCCTGTCGACGGGAGCAAGTCCCAGAAACAGGAAGCCCATGGAGCCCGCCACCAGGGAGGACACCCCGACTGTGACGATCCCCCAGGCGGAAACGGGTCGTGCTAGCGCGAAGGCCAGCAGCACTGTGACGATCCCCAATGCAGAGCAGCGCGCGGCGCGCGCCATCGTCTGGCGGATCCAGGACAGCGGCGCCACGGACCCCAATGTCGTGACCTTGTGGATCAGGTAGGGAATCGACACGACATGCGCCAGCACGGTTGCGAGCATGACCCCAGATGGTCCGAGTCGAAGGCCAAGCAGGACTGAGAGGCCCACATTGAGTGCGCCTTCGAGCAGGAGAACCCATGGGTACCAGGACACGGATCCTCCCACGACCAGGAACTTGGTAAGGATGTTCTTCAGACCGGCTATGGGTGCCAACGCGGCGATACTCATCGTCATGAGCGGTCCGAGATAGAGAGCTTTCCCCAGCCACCCATTGACGAAGGGCCCATTCAGTACCAGCAGTGCGACTCCAAGCCAGAGCGACAGGCCGACCGCGTAGCTGCTGAGTCGCAGAAACGCTGATCGGAACGCTGCCTCGGCAAGTGCTCCGCGCGCGTGGAGGTCGTTGAGTGCTGGAACGGTGGCATCCGTGAGCCTCCAAACGAGGGCCATGCCGCCGTTTCCTGGCGCGCGGCTGGCATAGAAGGCTGCAGCCACTTTCGCATCGAACAATGCGCCCACAATGATGCTTTGGGAGTAGAAGGTGAGCCGATCCGCGAGGCTCATGAGCCCAAGCGGCATGCCCACTCGGACCAGGCGCCGAATCACCTCTGGCCGGGGCCTGCTGCGCCAATTGATGCAGGCGAGTGACTTTCGAGCGACAACGGTCGACGCCACCAGAGTCAAGGCTTCTGCGCCTATCCAAGCGATCGCGATTCCCAGCAGGCCGAACCCGCTTGCGATAGCGCCTAGTGTTGCCAGCGCGCGCCCAATATCCGAACACAGCGAGATCGCCCCGAACTTGGCGATGGCCTGGCTCGAGTAGAGCAGAGTTGGGGCGATCGTGAGGGCGAAACGCACTGGCATCCACCAGGCGAAGGCGACGAGCGCCGCCCGCAATCCTTGTGACGTCTTCGGGCTGTCATGGAGCCACAATGGCAAGGAAAGGGCGACGGCGTAAAGCGCCACCGCCGCGGCCACGCCGATCACAAGCAGTAGAAGCACGCCGGTGACTACGGTCTGGTCACGGGTATCTGTGCAGTCGGCACGATGGGCCAGCCGCGCCAGCTCACGGCCCAGCGCTTGAGTGATGCCCAGGTCGAGCAGCAAGACGTAGGACAGGATCTGGGTGACTATGGCAAAGCCGCCCAGCGCCGCCTGACCGTCGAAGTGAACGAGGATCGGCGCGACAACAAACGGGGTGACTGTGCTGACCACTCCCTGGAGCAGGAGCACCGAGGCGCCGGATAGTGCTCGGCCGGTTCGGCTCATGGACGAACGTAGCCCCTTACCTGCCGCGGCCTCTGCTTTGGACGCCATGCTTTGGTCCAACGCTGGCGCAGAAGAGTGAGCGATTGCGAAACCAGCATAGCGAGAGGGAGCACGAATGAGTCGGCGTTGGCTTGCGGCGATTGCACCATTGGCTCGGAAGCTGGGAGGATGCCTAGCACATCGAGAACCCGTTGGAAACGACGCGCCCGGCAGACAGGCGTGAATCCGCCGTGGCGCCCAGCGCACCCGGCCATTGGAAGCGGAAAGCGGCTCGCGCGATCAGGGAAACGGCAGGGAGTCTCGGCGAACAGCGGACGGGAATGCTGGGATTCCACGTGTAGGTCCGATAGCAGGACGGCTTCTGGCTCACGTTGGCGCGGCGCTGGCTGTTTTCGCCACAAGGGGCCCTGCTGGGCCAGCTGACCGTGCGCCTGGCAGAGGCAGGCGTGCCTTCCCCCGGGGTACACGTGCTCAACGAAGCCTCGCTTGCCCTTCAGTTTGAGGCACTGCGGGGCAAGCGCGCCTTCTCGGCCGGCGAAGTCCAGCGCGCCGACTACGAAGCCTGGGTTACGCTGCGATACCTGGACTTCGAGCCGCTGTTGGCCATTCAGTACCGCATCCAGCGCCGCCGTCTGGCGGAAGAGGGGACACTTGGCAGTCCGGGCCGTCGCGGATTGCAAGCTCACGCAGCGTGATGCGTTTCGCATGGCGACCTTGCCATTCCTAAGGTGGCGCTTTAGATTTGTCCATCATGCGCAAGCTCACACCCCGCCTGCTGGTCCCCATTGCCGAGGCTGCCAGCCACGGCTTTGCTGCCTTGTTGCTCACGGG
>PMCR01000595.1 GCA_003155465.1 Myxococcales bacterium
TTGCCGTTGGCGTCGCGGGTGGTTTCCGCGTTGGCCAGATTCGACGAGGCCAAGTTCACTCGGACGCGTTCCGCTGAAAGCGCCGTTCCGCTCACGTGCAGGGCCGTCAGAAAATCCATTCCCATGATTTGCCTTCCCTAGGTGCCGTCCGAGGCCACGTACTTGAGGATGGCGAGCTTGCGACCGGCGGCTCGCGCACTGGCGCCGTACTGCAAGGCGTTCTCGGCCATGGCGACCATGGTCCGGTCGAGATCCACCGTGTTCCCATCCAGCGAGGCGTTGCTCGACGGGATGTCCACCACCGGCAGATCCTTGGGCGAAAGCTGGCCGTCCTGAGCGCTGGCACTGCCGATGGGGACACCGAGTTCCATGTGACCAGGCGCCGTGGTCGAAGCCGGCAGCGCGGCGCTGGGCTCCGGCCGGTCTGCCACCGAGGCCATGGCCGCGGTGAAGTCCAGGTCTTTGGGACGGAAGCCCGGTGTGTCCACATTGGCCAGGTTGGCGGCGAGCAGGTTGTGGCGCAGCAGCCGCACGTCGAGGCTGCGTTCGAGTTGACTGAGAGTTGCGTCGAAAATTTTCACGCTATGGTCTCCTCTTGCGAGTCGCGTGCCAGCCGCTTGGCCATGACCGCAGTCCCGAGCTGTTCATGGCGCCTCCGTGGACTCGTCGCTGGCCGCCTCGGCCGACAGACGAGAGCTTGCCGCGCGCGCGAGCGCGGTGTAGGCCAGGGTGAGATCACGCGTGACCTCGCCGGCGATCACTTGGGTGCGTGCGGTGGCGGCAATATCGTCGTCGTTCCGCTGCAACTCGCTCTGCACCGCCTTCCAACGGGCGCCCGTCATCCTGGCTCGGCCCAGGCGCGTCTCGGCGAACTCGCCCACCACGCGCGCACGCGTGCGGTCGCCGCCCGCCAGGAAAAGTTCCATGGTCCGAAGCAAGAAGTCGCCGAGCAGGTCCTTACTGGAGGCGTCCACCGCCTGGGCGCTCGATGCCATCACGTTGCCGGCGAAGATTGGGGCTCCCAGCGCAGCCGCTTTCTCTGCAGCCGCATGTATCAGGTTGAGGGCCAGCGGGCCTTCGGTGCGGCCGGGCAGGGCCAGGTAGGTCTCCAGTGCCTCCACGGCACCGTCCTTCCCCGGTAGTTCCAGCACCTTGAGCAGCAACTGGCGGCAGAAGAGCTGGGTGCTGCCATCGCACCCGCCGTGCGCGGCCTCGATGGCCCGCCGGAGGGCGACCATGGCCTGCGGGAGGTCGTCCATGTACGCAGCCACGCGTGCCGCACGCAGAAACATCTCGGTGTGCAGGGGCTCGGGCAAGAGCGTGCTGTCGAAGACACTCTGTCGCAGCTTGGCCAGGCAGGTGCCGGACAGCTCGCACAGTCGGGCGGCCGCCAGTCGGCCGAACGCTCCCATGCGGCCGGCGGCCTGATACCAGCCGGCCGCCGTGCCCGGATCTTCGCTCAGAAGGGCCATGTCACCCAGGCGAATGGCCGCCACTCGGCGTCCATCGCCGCCCAGCGCGCGGCGGAACTCCACCGCAGCGACGGTGTACTGGCCAACGCGATAGGCGCACTCGCCCCGTGCAACCGGCGTATCGCCCGGACATCCATCGCCGAAACGAAAGGCGAGGGGACTGTAGAAGACCTGGACCCGACTCTCCTCACCACGCCAGGGCACTCCACGCAACTCGTAGATTTCTAGGAAGAGTTTGCCCTTGCTGGCAGCCAAGACGCCGTCAAGCCGGCGGGTGTCGCACTCGAGCACGACCGTGTTGTGACCCATCAGGGTGCGCGGGCAAATCCGCGACCCGACAGCAGCGATCTTGGCGGCCAGGCCCGCGCTGTCGCGGGTGGTATGCAGCTCGATGCGCTTGTTGAAGGGATAGAGCGTGAGCGTCACGCTCCCGGGGGCGCGCTGCAGCGGGATGCGCTCGACCGTCGCCACCGTGGGCAGCCGCATCGGTGCTTCGCTGACCTGCGCGGCCAGCATGAAGAGAATGACAGGGACGAACATCGCGTTGCCAAGCAATGCAGTCCTTGTGCCGGGGTTCGGCGAAGCGTTGCGGGTGCAACTAGATGAGCGATTTCATCTAGAAGAGCGCCTGCCGCTGAGAACACGAAGGCAGATGGCTCTTCGGCGGCAGAAGCGGCCCGTAGGGGCGACCTGCGGTCGTCCAGAAGGCGATGTGGGCGGGACACATGCTCCCATGGCGAAACGAACGTGTTTTCCCTGTCATCGATCTGGCGCGACAGGAAATTTGCCGGTCACGGAGCTGACACGTCAGGCGCGCGACGACGCAGCTTCTCCACCAGAGTCGTGCGGCCGAGGCCGAGTAGGCGCGCGGCCTCTTTCTTGTTGCCGCCCGATTGCTCAAGCGCCATGCGGATGTAGGAATCTTCCAGCATGTGCAGCAGGCTGGGCAGATCCACGGGCAGCGATAGACTCGCGGGCAGGGAGAGGACCGGCGTCGCTGTCCCATACGCGCTCGCGCCTTCCCCAGCATCCGGCGCCAGGGCCACGGGCCCGCGCCGAACCGGAGGATCCAGCAGCCCGCTGCGTTCGGAGCCAGAGACCGGCTCGGGAACCGCATCGAGGTCCGCCCAGATCTCCTGTGAACCTTCGCGCACGGGCGGCGAGATTTCCTCGAGGCTGTCAAGCCGGCTGCCGTCGTGCACCTCGAGGAAAGCGGCGGGCAGGTCGGCCAGCTCGATAATGCGACCCTGCGCACACACCGACAGGCGTTCGACCAAGTTCTCCAGCTCGCGCACGTTTCCGGGCCAGTCGTAGCGCTCAAGCCGGTGCATCACCGCAGAGGTGACCGGCCGTTCTTCTCCGTGCCGTCTCCAGAAATGGTGGAAGAGGACAGCGATGTCGCCGCGCCGCTCGCGCAGGGGCGGCAGGTGAACCGGACAGACATGCAGGCGGTAGTAGAGATCCCGGCGAAAACGGCCCAGCCGCACCTGTTCGGCCAGGTCGCGGTTGGTCGCGACCACCAGGCGGAAATTGGCAATGACCGAAGTTGAGCTGCCCACCGGTTCGTAGGTTCTCTCCTGCAGCAGGCGCAGCAGCTTGACCTGCATGGGCAGCGACAACTCGCCGATCTCGTCGAGGAAAAGCGTGCCCTCCTCGGCAATGGCCACGCGGCCGCGGCGCGAAGCCGCGGCGCCGGTGAAGGCGCCGCGCACGTAGCCGAACAGCTCGCTCTCGATGAGCGACTCGGGGATGGCTCCGCAGTTGACCGGGACGAAGGGGCGGTCGGCGCGGGTGCTGTGCGCATGAACCAGGCGCGCGAAGACTTCCTTGCCCGTCCCGGTATCACCGGTGAGCAACACGGTGGCATTGCTGGCAGCGATGCGCGTGCAGGTCGCGCGAATGGCGGCGATGGGGGAGCCCGTACCATAGATGAGACCTGGGTCGGAAGGGAGCGACTCGGAGACGGCTGCAGATTGGCTGGGGAGCGCTGTGTTCAACATCAGATGACCTTCTTGTTGGCGTTGCCGAAGTCGTCTTGATCCTGATCCTGATCCTGCGGCTGTGCCCGCTGGCGCAAGAACTCGCCGAAGCCACGCGGCAGATGGAAGAGCAAGGTGAAACGACCCATGCGCAGAGTCTCGCCTCCGCGGAGGCGGCAGGGCTTGCGCGGGGGCAGCGGCACGTCATCGACGAAGGTGCCGTTGGTGGCGCCGAGGTCAGTCAGCCGGTACTCCCCATCGACTAGCGCCAAGAGGCAATGCCGTGTCGATATGGTGTACTCGGGGATCGCCAGATCGTTGTCCGATGTGCGGCCGATGGTCACCGGGCCGGGGAGCGAGTTGCGGCCCTTAACCACCGGGAAAACGCGCCCGGCCAGCGCCGTTGCCTGCAGCAACTCGCTGTTCGAGGCGATCATCGTGCCGCCTCGGCTCAGGTTTCCCTGCAGCACCCCACCGATGCCGGCTACCACGAGAACCGGCCAGGGATACGCACGCACGAACGACTGGGGACCAAGTCGCCGATACTCTGCTTCGAAGTCCGCTAGGTACGCCGGCATGGATGTGTCTCGCGCTGGTGACAGCTCAGACCAGAGCGTTGGTCAAGCGTTTCTGTCTCGGACCTGAGGTGCACGGACGCGAACAATGCAACGGCCGATCCAACGCGAAAGTGTAGCGATCAAGGCGTTTGCTGCGATCAGGCGTCGGTTTTCCGACGGCACTTCTCGCTCTTGGGGGTGTCGGCAAACCGACACTTACATTGGAGGATATCTAGGAGGATATCTAGGAACGCCGGAGGACGCAGTCGCGCAGCCCGGCGAGCGCTCGCGCGAGGGTCGGCTCGTCGATGGCCGTCGCGCGCCGGATCTCCTCCACCACTGCTGGCGCTCGGCCCATGTCGTCGCGCCGCAAGTGAAAACCGTCGAGAGACGCCAACGCATCCGCCAATCTGATGGCGTTGCCGAGTGACCAGCCGGGCATGGCTTCACTGCCGGCGCGTTCGATAGCTTGCGCCGCAGAGTCGGAAAGCTGCCAGGCACACGCCACCCGCGCGCCAGCCGGCGCCGAGGTGACTTCGATGCATGCGACCATCACATCATCGGATACTAAGCGGCGACCTTTAGTGCTGGCCATCTGCCGCTCAACGTCGAGCAAGAGTGCGCCCACCACAGGCTTTCCGGTGTCGTGCAGCAGTCCCGCGAGAAAGGCTTCTGCGGCAGTCGCGTCGTCGCATCCATGCGCCTGCATCAGCCTCTGTGTCAGCAGGGCGACGGCGACGGCGTGGTGCCAGGGCTGCTTGAACAGATCGGCGATGCGGGACTCGCTCGATTCCAAGACCGGGCGCGCAGCAATCTCCAGAAAAGCCGTGCGCAGGCCGGTCGCGCCCAAGCGCCGGATGGCTTGTTCTGCGTTGTGCGCAGGCGAGCGCGAAGGGCCTGTGCCGTTGGCCACCTGTACCACGCGCGCGGCCAGGCGTGGCTCTTCGGCCAGGATCGCGGCCATACCCCCGAACGAGAACTCGGGCAGAGCGGCCAACTCCAGGCAACGCAGCATGCGGGCCGAAAGCTGGGGCAGTGGTAGACCGCCGTGCTGAATGCGCGAGCGCACGATCTCGACCAGACGCGCGGCGAGGGCCTGCTTGTTGATCCGTTCAGCGGTCGGAGTCGGCGTAGGCCCGGGCGTGACCAGCGCCGCCACCGGCGCGGCTGGCGCCGGGCGAGCAGCCGGGGCCAGCGCGAGCGGCGGCGGGGTCACACCCAAGACAGTGGGCAAACCGGAGAGCATGGTCGCCCCCAGGGATTCCTGTGTCGACGCGGGGACCGTGGTCGGCGGCCTGCCGGCTCTCGTCTCCGCGGGCGGGTGCGGCGCGACCTCGGCAGCCGAAACGCCGGCAACGGCTGCCAGGAGGGCGTCACGAAACTCGCGCATGCTGGCAAACCGACGCTCTCGTTGTTTCTCGAGCGCGCGAAGTATGACCGCGCCTACGACCAGCGGCAGCGCCGGATTGAGCGCACAAGGGGCCGGCGGCGTGGCTTGCACGTGCATGATGATCAGGCGGCCCGCCGTGTCCGCGTCGAACGGGCGCTGGCCCGTCATCATTTGATAGGTCACGACCCCCAGCGCGTAGATGTCGCTGCGATGGTCCAGGTTGGCGTCGCCCAAGCACTGCTCAGGCGACATGTACGCCGGAGTCCCGATAATGGCACCACACGCGGTTCGGTGTCCGGACACTTGGTCGCGGGTCGCGGTCAGCTTGGCGATGCCAAAGTCCAACACCTTGACGAAGTCCGGATAGTCCGGGTGCCGGCACAGGAAGATGTTGGCCGGCTTCAGATCGCGGTGGACCATGCCGTGCTCGTGGGCCGCGCCCACCGCAGAGGCGATCTGGGCCACGATCTGGGCGGCACTGGCCGGGTCGAGGGCGCCGCCGCGGACCAGCCGCTCTTCCAGCGTCTCGCCCTCCAGCAGTTCCATCACGATGTAGGGCTGGCTGCCGAACTGGCCGAAGTCAGTCACCTCGACGATGTTGGGATGGCGGATGTCGTTGACCGCGCGGGCCTCGTTGAAGAAGCGCGACACGACGTCCTTGTCCGAAGCGACCTCCGCAGCAAGCACCTTGATGGCGGCCTTGCGTCCAATCAGCACATGCTCGGCACTGTACACCTGGCCCATGCCACCCTCGCCCAGCAACCCGGTGACGCGAAACGAGCCCAGGGTCTGGCCGATGATCGATGGGGCGCCCGCCGCTCCGCTCAAGCTGCGGGCGTCCATCCCGGTACACATCTCCACGGTCGGTCCGACGCTGGGCATGTTACCAGGGCTATCGGCTCATTTCGCCATTAGCTTGCGTGGATGCACGAACCAGGCCGATTGGCTTGGACGCGCAGCCGTCGAAGTCTTGACACCCTCACTTAGGAATCGAGGACGGCGCGCCGACAATCTAGTGGAAGGCAGGTCCGGTCCAAGGTCCTAGGCAAATTCGCATGCAGGCCATGAAGATCCTCCAACCGCGCTATCTTTATCGACTCCTAGGGGGCGGCGGTTTCGTTGCGACAGCCATCATGCTTTGTGTCGTACGGGGCCCGACGGTCGCGGTGGGGGTCCTGGCGCTCTCTGCCTTCGGATTCGTCGTCGGCTACACGCTCAAACGCACAGCGAGCCACAGCCGGGTGGGGTCGGCCACGTTGCGCCTGGCCGCGGTGGAGGCAAAGGCCGACGAACGATTGATCAGCCTGGTCGAGGTTGCGCCCGAGCCGGTCCTGATGTGCGCCGGCGGCCGCGTTGTCTACGCCAACCGGGCTGCGGTAACCGCGCTTCATTGTGACAGCGCGGAAGAGCTGACGACCCGCGATTTTTTCGACTTGCTCGAAGGCAAGGATCGGGACTTCATGGCCGAACGCCTGCGCGAGATGCTGTCGAGCGGACGGCCGGCGCCGTCGGCCGAGGTTGCCTTTCTGTGCCGCGACGGAAGCCGTGCCACCCTGGACGTGTTCTATCTGCTCACCGAGTTTCACGATGAACGGGCGATTGTTCTGCTCTGCCGTGATGTCACTGAACGCAAGCAGCTTCAGGGTCACCTGATGCTGGCTGACAGGCTGGCGTCGCTCGGAACACTGGCCGCCGGTGTGGCACACGAGATCAACAACCCGCTTCTCTACGTGAGCATGAACCTGGAGTACGTGACCAGCGAGTTGCAGAGAATTGTCGGCCAACTGGCCAGCGGGGGCGCCCACAAAGCGTCCGAGACGGTGCCGCAACTCGAAGCCCTGGACCGGCCGCTGCACGAGGCACGCGAGGGCGCCCAGCGCGTGAAGGACATCGTGCGTGACCTGCGCTCGTTCTCGACCGGCGGCGGGGGCGAGCGGGTCTGGCCGGTCGACATCTCGGCCATCATGGAATCCGCCCTGCGCATGGCGCGCAACGAGATCAAGTACCGCGCCGAGGTCGTGCGCCAGTATGGCGAGACGCCCATGGTCGACGCCAACGAGTCGCGCATGGC
Source organism: Myxococcales bacterium (assembly GCA_003155465.1). Next base: position 7,470 of record PMCR01000595.1, read on the forward strand.
GCAGGTGTTTCTCAATCTGCTCATCAATGCCGCCCAGGCAATCCCTGAAGGCAACGTGCCCAACAACGAGATCCGCATTTCCACCACCACCGACCGGATGGGTCGCGCCGTCATTCAGGTCCAGGACACCGGCGTGGGAATCCCAACCGACGTCATGCCACGGATCTTCGACCCCTTCTTCACCACCAAAGCGGTTGGCAAGGGAACCGGACTCGGCCTGGCCATCGTCCACCGCATCGTGACGGCGATCAAGGGTGAGATCTACATTGAAAGCCAGGTGGGCTCGGGAACCACCGTGCGCCTGGTCCTGCCGCCGGCCCTGGGTTCCCCCCAGGCCACCGAGGCAAAGCCGCTTTCTCCCCACGACGTGGGCGTGCGCGACGAGCGTCGCTTGCGCGTCTTGCTGATTGACGACGAGACCGCCCTGGGTACGTCGCTGCGTCGCTGTATCAGCCGGTATTGGAATGCGAGTTTCGTCAACGACGGTCGCCAGGCCCTGGAGCTTCTGCGCCACGACTGCGGCTACGACGTCATCGTGTGCGACCTCATGATGCCTGAGGTGACGGGCATGGACATCTATGAGGAGCTGGTCCAATCCAAGCCGGATCTGTCGAAACGAATGTTGTTCATGACCGGCGGGGCTTTCACCGAACGGGCGCGCACCTTCCTCGAAAGCGTGCCCAATCGTCACCTGGACAAGCCATTCGACCTGGCCCAACTGGAAGCCGCTGTTCGTTCAGTGGCGGCCAACTGAGGACGCATGACCGCCATGGTAAAACTGTCGACATCGCTTCTTGAAGAGCTTTGGTTTGCCGAGGACGATCCGGCTGCCGCTGACGCCAAGGCGGCCGAGAGCCTTGCCGCCCACTTGGCCGAGATTGAAGGGTTGCGGCCCTTCCCGGTGGTGGTGCAGAAGGTGATTGCTTGCGTCTCGCGCCCTGACTTCAGGATGGAGCAGGTGCGCGATCTCATCGAGGAGGATCCGGCCCTGGCCGCCCGCATCCTCCGAGTTGCCAATTCGGTTGCGTTCCAAACCCATGTGCCCTGCGCCTCGATCCAGGAAGCCATTGTCAGGATGGGTGCCCGCACGGTGACTGACCTGGCGAGCGGCATGGCGACCATGACGGCCTTTTCCGACCTCAAGGGTGCGGGCAAGATCGTGCGCGAGCACTGTGTGGGAACGGCAGCCATCGTGCGCGCGCTGACCTACCGCATGAGCGACGAGACCGCCCCTTCGGTGGCCTTCCTGGCGGGCCTTCTGCACGACATCGGAAAGCTCCTCATCATGCAGACCCGCCACCAGAGCTACACGGAGTTGGTGGCGACCGCGGCCGGGACTACCGACGAACTCCACCTTCGGGAACGCGAATTCCTCGGCTACGATCACGCGGTGCTGGGCGGGCATGTCCTGGCCAGGTGGCGCCTGCCCGATCCAGTGCCCAGGGTAGTGGCCTTGCACCACCAACCCGCGCGCGCCTATCAGAAACCAGGCCCGGTGGCGGTCCTGGTGGCCGTCCTGCGTGTCGCGGACGTGATCGACACCCTGACCCGCGGTGACAAGCCGATCGACGGCGTCACGGTCAAGCGCCTGGCCGGCGGCTCGGATGCGGTTCGCGCTGGCCTCCGGGAAGGCGATATTGCGGAGGTGTCTTCCGAGGCGCCCAAGCTTCGCGGTGAGGCCCTGATGCTCTTTGGTTAGCGGCGAGGGACACGGACCATGAGTTACACCAACACTCTCAACTACGGCCGCGGCCAGTACTCCATTGGAGACGATGGAATTCTGGTCGAGTCGGCTGCGGAGTTCGCGGCGCGCCTGCGCGCTCATTTTGCCTCGCCCGGCTACACGCCTCCTCTCTTGCCTGCGGTGGCTCTCGAAGTACACGCGCTGGCCCAGCAGTCGAATGTCGACGCGGCCAAGGTCGTGGAGGTGATGAGAAGGGACCCCATGCTGGCGGGGCGCGTGCTCAAGATCGCACAGTCGGCGGCCTTTGCGCCCGTGGGTACCATCACCTCGCTGCTGGACGCGGTGGTACGTCTGGGTCTGCGCAACCTATCGGAGATCGCCTGGGAGGTGTCTCTAGGCATGCGCGTCTTTCGCTCGCACGCCTACGCCGAAGCGATGGAGATCGTGCGCCGCCACAGCACCGCCTGCGCGTATCTGGCCCGCATGGTGTCCGGGTTCACCTCCATCGCCTCGGAGTATGCCTTTCTGTGTGGGCTGCTGCACGACATCGGGATGGCGGCGGCACTCACCGTGCTAGGCGAACAGAAGGTCACCGCAGCGGGATTCGACCCAACCCTGCTGGGGCCGGCTTTGCAACAGTGCCACCAGGAGGCCTCCGGCGTGGTGGCCGGTCTGTGGAAGCTGCCTGCCGACGTGCAGCTTGTGCTGAGCCACCACCACGATGTGCTGATCGACGGATTCGTCCACCCGCTGGCCGCGGTGGTGGCGATTGCTGAAGAGCTGACACGCGGTCTGGGGTTGGGCATCGTTCTTTCCGGCCATGACTGCGATGTGACCAGCGACACCGCTTTGGCCCATGCCCGCACTGCCTTGGGGTTCGACCACGCGCGCATGGACAAGTTGGGCCAGGAGGCCAAGAAACTGATTTCCACCCTCGAGCGCGGCGCCGCCATCGCGGCAGTGGCATCGGCAGATCGACCCAAAGCCCAGAGGTCCAGACGATGACAGCCAGCGAGCTCCTAGCTCTTTCGTCCACAAAGGCCGCTTTGCGACCGGTCGCAGCGCAGGTAGACTGTCGTGCGGTGACCGACGCGCTTGACCTGATTCCCCGCGTTATCGATCTGATGAATCGGAATGCCTTGCGCATTCCGCCCTATCCGGCAGTGGCGGTGCGCCTACGCCGGGTCATCGCCCGAGGCGACTATGGAATTGGTGAGCTGGAGCGAGTTGCCGGCGAAGATCAGAGCCTGGCCGCGACGCTGCTCCGCTATGCCAACTCCGCGGTCTACCGTCGGGTCACGCCCACCACCACCCTGGGCGCGGCCATCATGCGCATCGGCGCCACCGAGGTGGCGCGTATCGCCCTGGCATTGAGCGTGGGCGGATTCGCGGTCCAGAATGGACCCCTGGCCGAAGTTCGCTTCCGGGTCTGGCGACAGTCGCTGGTAGCGGCGTTGTGCTGTCGGGCCTTGGCCTACTGGCGCCAGACCGACGCTGAAGAAGCCTATGTGTGTGGGCTGCTGCACGACTTCGGCCGGGTGGTGGCGGTAGCCGGGTTCGAAGACATCATGGGGCGCACGCACGACAAGCGAGTCTTGTCCGAGCAATGCTGGGCGGACGCGGTCGAACAGGTGCACGTCAAGATAGGCATGCTCACCGCCCAGCGCTGGAACCTTTCACCCTTGCTCTCTTCAGTGATCGCAAATCATCACGCGCCGGAGCGAGCGAGCGCGTATCGGCCCATGGTGGACATCGTCGTCGTGGCCGACAAGCTGGTGGAAGCCTTGGAAAGGGAGCCCCATCCGAATACCAGCGACTTGATGAAGGCGGCGCCCTTGCGGGCCGACGAGGCCGAGTACATGGTGACCATCCTGTCCACCGTGGCCGCATCGGTCAGCGCCATCGACGAGACCACCGCAGTTCCCGAAGTCGAAGCAGCGCAGACGACCAGCCAGGTGGCGCGGCCGCCGAGCGCGCTCGCTCCGCCGCACAAGCCGATCGACCTGAAGGTGGGTCTTCTGCGTTCAAGCGGCAACGTCCCCTGCCAGGGCACCTACCTGTCGCGCGACGGAATCGCCTTTGTCGGCAAGATCAAGATTCGCGAGAACAGCATGATCCGGCTCGCGGTGGAGACGCCCAAGCAGCCGCTCGATGTGTGGGCCGTGGTTGCGCGTTGCGAACCCGAGGGCGATGCCAGCCGTATTGAGGCCCGTCTGTTCGCGGTAGCGCCTGAGTTGCAGTCGGCCTGGTCCCGGCTTTTCGCGTCGGTAGCGTAGCGACTCCTCCGTCCACTCCTGAAACAGCGGGATGCGGTGTGGGTGGCGGTCACGTTGACAGGGGACGGTGAAAAACGTGGCTGATTTCGAGGAGCCCGACAGATACCGCAGAACAGCGGCGTCATGACCCAATCAACACGGTCGAGCCGCGGAGCCGGCGTACGGCCTGTCGGTCACCGCACCAACAACGCATCGATTCCACGCCGGCTCGCTGCGGCATCCAGATCCATGAGCCCCTATCATGGCACAAGTCACTGCATCCAGTGTTATCGTCAGGAACGTCCTGGCGTTCTGGGCACTTCCAAAGGGGAACCTCATGATTCAATTCGTCCGAAAAGCACGGCTTGGCTGCTTCTCACTGGCCTTGATGTTGGCGATGGCGATACCGAGCATGGCGTCTGCCCAGGCCACCGCAGACGCAGTCTTGATAAAGACCTTCGACATCAGCGCCGCAGGTCCAGGGCCCAGGATGCGGGCGGGCGATCTGAACGGGGACGGCAGGCTTGACTTTCTGCTGTGTGACGCCACCGACGATACTCCCAGCTACGTGGCCATGCTTACGGCCTA
>PMCR01000369.1 GCA_003155465.1 Myxococcales bacterium
CAAGTGGCCCACCGCAAGGGGATCGTGCATCGCGACCTGAAGCCGGACAACATCTTCCTGGCCCACCAGCACGGCGAGCCGCCGGTGGTGAAGATCATCGACTTCGGAATCTCGAAGTTCACGCAAGGCGAGCTCGACAAGTGGCGAACCAAGACCGGCTCTGTCATGGGAACGCCCGCCTATATGTCGCCCGAGCAGGCGCGCGGCAGCGCCGGCCTGGATCATCGTACTGACCTCTACTCGATGGGGACCATTCTCTTCGAGATGCTGACCGGCGCGCTGCCTTTTGCGGGAACCAACTTCGCCGAGTACCTGTCGGCCATGCTGGTCGACGAACCCAGAGCCCCGCAATCCGTGTACGCGAATTTTCCCGTCGAGGCCGAGCCCGTGCTGCGCAAGGCGCTGGCCAAGAATCCCGACCAGCGCTTTCAGAACGCGACGAAGATGCTGGATGGGCTCACCGCGCTGCCCGGCTACGACGCCCACCCAGAACGACTGTCCTTGTTCGCGTCGACCATTGAGATTCGCGGTTTCGCCGCGGGAGATCTGGGGCAGGCGCTTTCCCGGCCCGGCAGATTGCCCGGCGACAAATCCAGTCCGTCGCAGTTTGCTGACGAGTCCACGGCAATGACGGGGTCGCGGCTTTGGGGCTGGGGCGTGTTGGGGGCGGTCGTGCTGGCCGTGTTGGCCGTCGGGCTCGCGCTGTGGTTGCGCAAGCCGAGCAAGGTGATTGCGCCCCCTGCGCCGATTGCGGCCCAGCCCGTTGAGCCGGTCGCAGCCCCACCCGTGCCCAGCCCGCCGCCGGTTCCGCAGCCGGCTGCCGCGAACGAGCCGGCGCCGCCGCAGGCCGCAAGTGGGCCAGCGACCAACGAAGCGCAGCTCTCGGCGGCGAGCGGAAAGAAGTCCAAGAAGAAGTCGCGGCTTGGGATTGCAGATGGGCCAGCGTATAGGGACCTTGCCGTGGGGGCAGCCGCTGCCCCGGCCGCGGTCGAGCCGGCGGCAGGCAAGCACGGGGACAAGAAGCTGCGCAAGGGCACCCGAGGCACGGAGATGTCCGAGGATTTTGAATAGGGAGATTCGATGAGAAGGCAGGCTTGCGCACTTTGCGTGGCGGTCCTGGTGACTTGCGCTGCCTGGTCGGCTCTCGCGGGCGACAAACAAGAGGCCAAGCAGCTCTTCGATGCTGGCCTGAAACTCATGAACCTTGACGACTTCGCCGGGGCAAGCGCCAACTTCGAACGCTCGGTCGCGCTCTACCCTACGCAGAACAGCCTTTTCAATCTTGCCAACTGCTACAAGGCCTTGCAGCGCTACGGCGACGCGATTGCGGCGATCGAGCGCCTGCGAAAGGACTTTGCCGGCAAGCTGAAACCCGAGATCCAGGACGCCGCCGAACGCCAGCAACAGGAGATCTATTCGCTGGTGGCGCGCCTGACCATTCAGACCGTGCCTGCGGAAGCAAGCGTCAGTATCGACGGCAAGGACGTGGGCACAGGGCCGACGCTGGGGCCGCTGCTGCTCGGGCCTGGTGAGCACGAAATCGAGGCCGCGCGGCTCGGCCATCGCAGTCAGCGACGATCGGTGAAGCTGGTGTCAGGCGCGGGCCGGACCGAGAAGTTCGTGCTGGAGGCTGCGGCAGGCAATCTGGTCGTGCGCGCAAACGTCGCGGGCGCGGCGGTCTTCGTGGACGGCCGTCAAGTCGGCACCACTCCTTTGGACGAGCCGCTTGCGTTGCCGCCAGGCAAGCACACGTTCGACGTTCGCGCCGCCGGCCACGAAGACGCCGAGCGCACGCTGGAGGTTCAGTCCGATTCCAAACAGGTTCTCGATATCGTGCTGGCTGCCAAGTTAGCGGCGCAGTCATCGGCTGCATCGGGCGCCGCGCCGGCTTCCGAGATATCGCTGGCCGCAGGCGAGCCAGCCAAGCCCAGATCGCGCGCGCTCCGAGTCGTGACCTGGACGGCGCTGGCTGGCGCGGTGGCTGCGGGCGCCGTCGCGGGAACGTTTCTGATCATCAGAAGCGGCCAAAAGAGCGATTTCGACAAGTACAACAACCTGGTCGGCGATGCCAGCACGCCGCCAGCCGAGATAGCGACTGACATGTCCAAACGAGCGGCCGCTTCGAACGACCTCAACCGCTCCAAGTGGATTGCAGTCGGTTGTGGCATCGGCGCAGGCGCGCTGGCTGTCACCGCGCTGGTGACCTATCTCCTCGATTCCGGCGGCGGCGACAGCAAGACCGCAGTGTCCGTGTCGCCTTTCGGTATCGGGGTGACCTTCTGAGGTAGGGCCATGCGGATGCAACTGGCACGTTGTCGCTTCTTGTTCGCCATTGCACTGTTGGCTGGTTGCTACGATCTCTCATTGAAGAATTACCCGGGCGTTGAGGCGGGCATGGATGCGGTGACGAATTCTGGGGCTGAAAGTGGTGTTCCGGACGAGGCGGGTACCGGCGGGACAACGGGCGCAGACGTTGCGGTCAGCAGCGACGTGATTGATGCCGCGGGCGATCTTTCCGGAATTGACATCCCGGCCGCGACGGACGCGGCAAGCATGGTCGATGGACTAGCGGCGACAGGGGGCGCAGATGCTGCGAGTTCCGTGGCTGACGGGGTGAGCATCACCGATGGTCCCGCGCTGACGGGCTACGCAGATGCTGGGATCTCCGTGGACGTCCCGCAAGTTGTGCCTGACGGGGGCGCGGCCGAGGCTGGCATGAGTCACGCGTGCGGTGGACAAGACCAGCCGTGCTGTCTAACTGGAACTCCGTGCTCAGTTGGTGCAACCGGCAGCTTCTGTTCCTCTACCGGCACCTGCCAGGCGTGCGGTGCTCAAGACCAGCCCTGCTGCCCTGGCAGCAATCCATGCGGGATGGGGAACGGAATGTTCTGCTCTTCTTCTACTGGCACCTGCCAGACTTGCGGAAGTTCGGGCCAGCAGTGCTGTCCCGGAACCATGGCGTGCTTCTCGGGGCAGTGCGAATCTGGAAAGTGCTGTGGCAGCACGAACGGACCATGCTGTTCCAACAGCACATGCGCCGACCAATACGCTGTCTGCAGTGGGGGAATCTGTGTGCCGTGTGGCGCCGGGGGTACCGCGTGCTGTCCCGGTTCCGGATGCAAGTCAGGCTTCTGTCAGGGCGGCATCTGTTGCGGAGGGTTTGGCGACCAGTGTTGTTCGAACAACTACTGCGGCGGAGTGCTTGGCACCTCCTGCCAGTCGGGGACCTGCCAGGCGTGCGGCGTCGGAGGGCAGCTGTGCTGCCCGGGCGATTTCTGCAATTCGTTCTCCCGCTGTGAGAACGGCGGTTGTTGCGGGCAGGAAGGCACTCGCTGCTGCTCGGACGGCTCTTGCGTGGGAACCGCGATGGGAGGAGGAGCGCTCGGTTGTGTTGCGGGAATCTGCAAGGCCTGCGGTGACTCAGGGCGAGCCTGTTGCCCCAACAACACATGCTCGAACGGCGGCACCTGCGAGAGCGGCAGCTGCTGCGGTCAAGTGGGCGGCATGTGTTGTTCCGGCGGGACCTGCCCGATCGCGGGCACCACGTGCTCGGTGTATGGGATTTGCCAATAGGACAGCGCCCCGCACGTGGCAGTTCGCCGCTATTTTCTCGCCGCAGGTGCGCCGCCGCCTTTGCGGAAGCGTTTCCACACCACGGCGTCGAGCGCCCAGCGGCCGCAGCCGCGCATGAAGGAGCGCTGGCGGCCACTGCCGCGCCCACCTTCGCCGTGTTTGGCTGTGGCGTCGACGTGACATACCCCGACCGTCACGGCCCGCTCTTCGCGCGGATCGCGGCCACCGGCGGCTTGCTGTCGGAGTACCCGCCAGCAACGCCCCCGCGCGCGGGTCAGTTCCCGGCACGCAACCGGATCATCGCGGCGCTGGGAGATGCGGTAGTCGTGGTTGAGGCCGCCCATCGGTCNNTCAGGCGCGCTCATCACGGCTGCTCTGGCGCGACGGTTGGGCAAACCGTTGCTGGCCCATCCTGGCAGCCCCGGCACCGATCGCCTGCTGCAAAGGGGGCAGGCCTGGCCGGTCACTTCCCCGGGTATGGTGCCTGAGTTTTCTTGGAGTGCCCCTTGAACGTCGGTGGACGTGCCCCGCGATCGGCGTTGACGGGGGTGGTGGCTGGTGTGAACGACAGCCAGGACGGCCATGCCNNGGGGCCGAGGAAGTCTGGAATCCTTCCTCGGGGGCAGACGACGGGCATGGCCTACCCTTTGCCGCCTGGCCGGCGGCGTCGTCAGCGCGGCGGGGGCTGGTGCGGGTCAGGCCGGGGCATTGAATGGCAGGGCAGGCGGAAAGGCCCACAGGGGAAACATCTCCGCCAGCTCGCGAGCCCGGTCCCGCAGGCGCAGGGCACCGGCGCGGAAGGCGTCGACAAAGGC
>PMCR01000065.1 GCA_003155465.1 Myxococcales bacterium
AGGCCTACTGCGCAACTTCGGCTAGCTCGTCTCGCTGTCGCCGCGCTGGTGCGTACTTGGGACATGGCCGCCCGATGTAGGAATCAGGGCGGGCCGGGATCCTCTGTCCTTGACACCTCCTTCCCTAGATGGTGAGGTCTTTCGGATCTCCAGAATGCTCTGGTGTGCAGCTGCGCTACGGCCCTATTGGAGAAGCTACGCGCTGTAGCCCCAACAGGCTACGGTGCCGTCAGTCTTCAGCCCGCAGGTGTAGGACCAACCAGCGCTGACCGAGACGAAGCTGCCAGCAGGCGGCGTGGCTTGGCCGTAGGAGTTGTAGCCCCAGCAGGCTATGCTCCCGTCGGTCTTCACCCCGCAGGTGTAGTCCCCTCCCGCGCTGACCGAGACGAATGTTCCGGCGGGTGGCGTGGCCTCGCCGCGACTGTTGTCGCCCCAGCATACGGTGGCGCCGTCCGCATTCATGCCGCACGTGTGTTTGTCACACGCGCTGACTGACGCGAATGCTCCCGTCGGCGGCATGGCTTGACCATAGGCGTTGTCACCCCAGCAGGCGATGGTGCCGTCGGGCTTGACACCGCAGGTATAGCTGTTCCCTGCGCTGACCGAGGAGAATGTCCCGGTCGGCGGCGTCGCTTGGCCATGGGCGTTGGCGCCCCAGCAGGCGATGACGCCATCGGTTGTGATGCCGCAAGTGTGGCCATAACCCGCGCTGACCGAGACGAATGTCCCAGCGGGTGGCGTGGCCTCGCCGCTCCTGTTGTCGCCCCAGCAGACGATGCTGCCATCCGTCTTCACCCCGCACGTGTGCACGGCCCCTACGCTGACCGAGGAGAATGTTCCGGCGTGCGCCTCGTAGCTGCCGCCCCAACAGGCCACGCTTCCGTCCGTCCCAACACCGCACGCGTAGCCGCTCCCTGCGCTGACTGACGCAAAGCTGCCTGATGGCAGCGGCGTCGCGGCTCGGCCGTCGCCATCATAGCCCCAACAAAGAATATTGCCGTCGGTCTTCACCCCGCAGGTGTAGCCATCGCCTGCGCTGACCGACGCGAAGGCGCCGGTGGGCGGTGTAGTGTCGCCGGAATCGTTGCAGCCCCAGCAGGCGACAGTGCCGTCGGTCTTCAGACCGCACGTGTGGGCACCCTCACCCGCACGATCCGTGCTGACCGAGACGAAGGTACCCGCGGGCGGCGTGGCTTGGCCACAGGCGTTGTAGCCCCAGCAAGCGATGGTCCCGTCGGTCATCACACCACAGCCGTAGGAGCCACCCGCGCTCACAGAGGCGAAGCTCCCCTGGGGCGACGAGGAGGCACCCTCGTAGGTGTCGCCCCAGCAGACGATGGTGCCGCCGGTCTTGACGCCGCACGTGTGATAGGCGCCCGCGCTGACCGAGACGAAGGTGCCCGCGGGCGACCTGCACTGGCCGTAGTCGTTCTCGCCCCAGCAGGCGACGGTGCCGTCGGTCTTCACGCCGCACGTGAAGGCGAATCCCGCGCTGACCGAGACGAAGGTGCCCGCGGGCGGTGTGGCTTGGCCCCAGCCATTTACGCCCCAGCAGGCGACGGTGCCATCGGCCTTCACACCACACGTATGGTCCGTCCCCGCGCTAACCGAGGTGAAGCTGCCGGTGGGCGGCGCAGCTTCGCCATTGGTATTCTTGCCCCAGCAGGCGATGGTGCCATCGGTCTTCACGCCGCACGTATGGTCCATCCCCGCGCTCACCGAGGCCCAGCCGCCAGTCGCGACACGGCCGGAACTTCCCCCTGCGCCTCCGACTGCCGGGGCGGTCCCTCCGCCGCCTCCCCCGCCAAGAGCGTAGCCCCCGCCAGCTGCGGGGTAGCTACCACCTGGAACGCTCCCACCGGCACACCCGGCTGCAACTGCAGTCGCGACGAACATGGACAACGCGGCCAGCTTCAAGGAAACACAACACATCACGTTCCGTATGGGACCATCCGCCAACCTAGTGCCAGATGCTGATCGGACGTTCCTCATGTCTACCTCCCTGTGTGCCACAACATCAGTAGAAGGGTGAAGTCGGCCTGTCAAGCAGCGGGAAATGTCAGCTTGACGGTGGGCCGGGTTTAGGGCTATTCCCTGGAACGTCGCAACGCATGGAGTCCTGAGGGGTGCTCGGGTAGCCCCAGGGGATTTCTCCCCCAGTGCCCCCACAGATCCGGACATGCAGTATGACCGCATCCGGCTCTTCGAGTCAGGGGTTTGCTGTCCGGGTGTAGATTCTTCCTTCGTAGCTTCTTTGTTTTTCGCGAAGATGTTGCCACGATTCAGGCTGCGGCGGCAAAGAGGCTGGGATAGGCGACCTCGCGGAGTTTGATCGCGGTTGTCATGGTACGGCGTCCGGCCAAGGACACTCGCCAGCGCCGCGAATGCGGGATCTTCGCCACCAGCCCGTGGGCATGAAGCCGGCGCAAGAGCCGCGTGACCTGCCCGGGGCGCTTGTCGGCCTCGGGTGCCAGCGGATACGACGTGCCTGCCAGTTTCTGTCGCAGGTCGCGGTTCGTGAAACCGTGCAAGGCGTGTTCGCCCAGAAGGAGCACTTCGAAAAGCATCCGGTCATTGCGCGACAGGGGATTGAATGCGGTGACGGTTCTTCCATTTTTCGCCTTTGCCTTGGTTGTGAGGTCATCGAGATCCCGCACCGCCAAGGTAGGGTCTTGTACCTGGCTCAAGGCTTCCAGGTATCTGGCGTTGCTTTGCGCCGAGATCTCGCGATATCGGAACAGCAACGTCACGCTCTTGCGCAGGGGCACCCACGCCATCACATCCCTGCCCTCCCGGCGTACCCGCTTGCGAATCCGAAACTCCTCCGGATTGTTGATCACCGTCTCCACCCGCAGGACCGGCCGTCTGTCGTACATTTTGATCCAGTTGCACTTCACCCGATGCTTGACCCGCCGGCCGGGTATCCGCC
>PMCR01000239.1 GCA_003155465.1 Myxococcales bacterium
CGCGATCTGGCCGAGACCATGCGCACCCTGTGGGCGCGCGTCGGTCCGCCGCGTCCCGAGCTGGTGGCCTACATCGGCCGCGAGATGTGCCGGGCCTTGGCCTATGCCCACGACTTCACCGCCGACGATGGAACCAGGCTGGGGATGATCCACCGGGACATCTCGCCTTCCAACGTCATGCTTTCGAGCGATGGGGCGGTGAAGATTCTGGACTTCGGAATCGCGAAGGCCCTCGGCGGGGACAAGGACGAAAGCACCAAGACGGGGACCCTCAAGGGCAAGTTCGCCTACATGGCGCCCGAGCAAACCACGAGCAACGACGTCGATCGTCGCATCGACATCTTTGCCACTGGCATCGTGCTGCACGAGATTCTGACCGGCCGCCGGCTGTTCAAGGGCGAGAATGATCTTCAGACGATAGAGAAGGTCCGTCAGTGCGATGTGCCGCCACCGTCGCTGCACAACCCCCTGTGTCCGCCGGAGATGGACAACATCGTGTTGATGGCCCTGGCCAAGAATCCGCTGGAGCGTTTTCAGTCGGCCTCGGAAATGGCCGATGCGCTCGACGACATTGTTCACGCCGCCCGCTTCCAGCCGACCCAATTGGCCCAGCTCATGGGCAGCCTGTTCCCCGCCGACACCGGCGTCGATGGCCGTTTGGCGGCAAGCCAACGCCAGCCCAGCACCGCTTCGGTGAGCCCGTCGCGTTCCAACACCAGCGCTCTGCGACTGCGTGCCGCGGGGTCAAGTTCAAACCCAGCTCGTATGACCTCGGCCACCGTGCCCCCGGTGCCGCCCGCCCAGACCGGCTCGCTGCCTCGGATGGGGGGGCTGACGCCGGTGTTGCCACCGCCGATACCCGACGTCAACCTTCGGCGCAAGCCTTTGCTGGCGCGCAAGAGCACATGGGTGGCGGCCAGCGTGACGTTGCTGGTCGGGGGGGCGTTCTGGGCTGGGTCGCGTGGGCTGCAAGGTCCGCCGCCCGAGCCGGTGTCTTCGGCCGTAGTGCGCGTGCCCAAGCCTGTGCCCAAGCCTGAGACTATCGACCTGGCGGTTCAATCTAATCCCTCGGGGGCCGAGGTGTTTGTCTCGGGCGAGACGGAAGCCATCGGCAAGACACCTTTTCGCAAGAAGTTCGAGTATCGCGAGGACAAGTCGACCTTTCTGGTGTTCCGCCTGCCAGGGTATCGCGAGCTGACCCACGAGGTGCGGCCTGACTGGTCCGGCTTGGTGGTTCTGGATCCGATTCCGGTTCAGCCATCCCCTGAGGTCAAGGCTCCCCCTGAGGGCAAGCCACCCAAGGGCGGGTCCCTATTCCGATCGGGTCATCACAGGAACCGCCCAACCGGCAAACAAGAGGACCCGTTCGACAAGGGCGGCAAGGACAAAGACCGTACGGGCCGCAACGCGGGTCGGGCTGAGAACCCGTTCTGACGCCATCCCTTCACGGCTGCGCGTGGTTCCGCCCGTCAGAATTTCAACCATGGTTGGGTCGTCGATGCATCCCGCCCGGCTTCGTTGCTCATCGGTTACATACGTCCAGTATGCGCCCTGGTCGCGCCTCGCAGGCCGGGCGCCTCGGCGGCCGAAACCTGGCCGCTCTTCTGACGGGCGGAACTAGCCCTGCCATGTTTTCCGGCCGTCGGATCGCCGTCGTGGTGCCCGCCTTCAACGAGGCGGCGAAGATCGCGCGCACGGTGCGCTCTGTTCCTGGATTCGTGGATCACGTGATCGTGGTCGACGACGCCAGCACCGACGGTACGGCGCGCGTGGCCCGGCGCAGCCAGAGGCGCGGTTTGGAGGTCATTGGCCACCAGCGGAATCGCGGCGTGGGTGCGGCCATCGCGACCGGCTATGCGCGGGCGCGCGCCCTGGGCGCGGAGGTAACCGCGGTGATGGCAGGGGATTCGCAGATGGATCCCGCAGACCTGGGCTCGCTGGTCGGTGCCGTGGTTTCCGGCCGCGCTGACTATGCCAAAGGCAATCGGTTTGCCTGGCCGGGTGTGTGCCGGGTGATGCCCCTGCACCGGCTGGTGGGCAACTTCGTGCTCTCGCACCTGACCCGGCTGGCTTCCGGCTACACCCACCTCTTCGACTCGCAATGCGGCTACACGGCGGCCAACCGACGGGCGCTCGACGCCATCGTCGCCGGACCGGTGTTCCCTCGTTATGGGTATCCGAACGATTTGTTGGTCCGCCTGGCTGCTGCGGGCGCACGCGCGGTCGACGTGCCGGTGCGGCCGGTGTACGGGCCTGCCTGGCGCTCGGGCATCCGCATCTCGCGGGTGATGGGGCCGCTTGGCTTGCTGCTCCTACGCGCGTTCTGCGCCCGCATGGGCCGTGGCCTGGCACGCCGGCTGTGGCGATCCGAGCCCCTGGCCCAATTGCCTCCCACGTGATCGGCGTTCTCTGCACCTCGTACCCGCGCGGTCCTGACGACCCTTCGGGCTCGTTTGTGCGTGCGCGGGCGCGTGCACTCGTCGCTGCCGGACAGTCGGTCGAGGTCATTGCAGCCGGTGAGGGAAGCGAGGGCAGTGAGGGCAACGTGCGCGTGTTTCGGGTTCCTGCCGCGGGCGCCGCCGAGATCTTCTACGCCGGCGGTGCGCCCGAAGCTCTGGAGAGTGGCTTGCCCGGACAGCGCGCGTGCGCGTGGCTGGAGGCTGCGCATTTCAGCGCGCGCATGATGGCGCTAGCCGCACAGCGCGTAGTCGGGTGGAGCGGGGTGGAGAGTCACTGGCTGGTACCCTCGGCCTTGGTGGCATGCGCGGTGGCGCCACATCTTCACCATCGCGCACACGCCCATGGTGGCGACGTGTTCTTGCTCGCGCGCCTTCCCGGCGGTGCGACCTTGGCCCGTTTCCTCTGTCACAGCGGCGCTGATCTGGTGTTCGCCAGCGCCGACCTGCGCGAGCGCTTCGCGCACTTGTGCGGCGACCCTCCAGAGGCACTCGGGGCGCGAGTCTCCGTGCAGCCGGCCCCCTACGATTCTTTGCTGTTTCGGCCGCGCCCTGCCGGCGAGCGCCACAGCCTGCGCACTCGTCTCGGGCTGACGAGGTTCGCCGTGCTGGCAGCGGGCCGGCTGGTGCCCATCAAGGGGTTCGACGTGTTGGTGCTTGCAGTGGGGCATCTGCCCGCAGGAGTGCGGCCAACCCTGGTGATCGCAGGCACTGGTCCCGAGCAGCCCAGGCTGCGGCGACTGGCTGCCGCATGCGCGGTGGATCTCCGCCTGGCAGGCCTGCTCAGCCCGGCAACCCTGGCCGACTGGATGACCGCCGCTGACCTGTTCGTTCACCCATGCCGGTCATTGCCCAACCGCCGCAGCGAGGGCGCGCCGGTCGTGGTGCGAGAGGCGCTCGCGGCTGGAATGTCGGTGGTCGCGTCAGCGGCGGGTGGTTTGCCCGAGCTGGCCGACCATGAGCGTCTCACGCTGGTAGCGCCCGAGAATCCGTCGGCGTTGGCGGCGCAGATCGGGTTGGCCATGCACGCCACGACCCTGCAGCAGGGTCACGTGCGCGAACGTGGCACCCTGGAGGCAGAGGACAAACACGATGAGCCGGATGGCCTCTGAGATCCGCAGATTGATGGAACGAATCTGGTCGCTTGGAACCAAGCAGCAGGTGAGGCTGCTCGAACGCGTGCTCACGCCCGAGATGGAGCTGCGCTTCGCGATGGAGCACATGGCCCGACGAGCGCGCCACGTGCCAAGCCGCGTCTTGGTCCGAGCCACCGACAGAGCGATTCGAGAGGTCCGTCTTGAGCGAGCCGGGCGCGGGGCACATTAGAGCGGTCCTTGACACGAATGTCCTGGTGCGAGGGCTAACCCGCGCGACGGGCCCAAGTCGACAGATCCTTGAGGCGCTGGTCGACGCGAGAGCCTTCGTGCTGGTCACGTCGACGGAGATATCATATTGGCCGAGTTGGGCGAGGTGCTGCAGCGCCCAGCGTTCCGGCGCCACGTGGAGTTCAGCGATTTCGAGATCATGCGCGCCGTCCGCCGCCTGCGGCCGACAGCGCAGCTTGTACCTGGGGGCCTATGTGGACTTGAAGGCCGTGCCCACAGACCCCGACGATGATCTGCCGTTCACCCGCGGCGGGCTAGCGCCGTCCGCTTCAACGGCTTCATGGGCGTCCGACCAGACGGGTCCGCGTGCACACCAGCGACAACGATCTTCTTGTCTCCAAAGGCCGCCACAAGCTCCAGCCGTCCGCCGATGGCAGAAACATATCGCTGCAGGGTGGAAACCTGGCAATCGTCGAAACTCTCCCGACCCTCAAGCCGGGAGATGTCGGCTTGGTCCATTTGAGACACACCGGTGATAATCGCAAATCGGCCAAGCTGCGCTTGCTGCGGGAATGGCCATGAATCCAGACGGCGAGATGCCGCAACGAGGCGAGTTAGGAAAAGGCACGCCTCGCCGGGCACAAGTGTCACATAGGTACACGGATTTCACAGGTGGGCGCCCCTAACACCACAACTGATGAGTCAACCGCAGCAGATGAAGACATGGTCTGACGCTTGCCGCGTGGCCTTGTCCGATTTCTATTGCCACGGCGCCCAGGCGCGGAGGTGAGAAATATGGAGACCACACTGAAGTCAGCCCCGTTGTGGATTGTCCAGGAGGGCCCGGAAGTCCCGAACGTCGCTGCGCCGGGAAGCGCGACGGGCGCCTCCTTGCGCGGAGCCGACCACACGAGCCCCGTCAAGCGAGCCATCCCCGGCGTGGCGACCAGGGAGTATCGGATTCCCAACCTGGCACGGGCCTGCCAGATCCTGCGTCTGTTTGCAGCATCCTGTGATCCTCTTTCGTCCTCCGCGGTTGCGCGTCGGCTCAAGATGCCGCGCACCACCGTGTTGCGAATCCTGCACACGCTTGCGGCCGAAAGGCTGCTGCAGCGGCGCGGGTTCGATTTCATGGCAAGCCCGGAGCTGCGCACCGGGCTGCGTTCGATTGCAGACACCGACCTGTGCGCTACGGCGGGGCCGGTGCTGAACGAGATCTCGCTGCTCACCGGAGAGACTGCATGTCTGGCGCTGCTGGCCGGAGGCAAGGCCGCGGTGGTCGAGACCTGCGACGGCCCCTGCGCCTCGCGCGTGGATGGTGGTTCTGGGGCGCCGATGGACTTGCATTGTTCTGCCGTTGGAAAGGTGTTTCTGGCGTTTGGGCCGCGGGCCCATCTGGGCACGGCGCCGCTGCAGGCGCGAACCCGGCGAACCCTCACCACTGCCGAAGGGCTTGCGGCCGAGTGCAGCCGGATCGTCCAGCAGGGCTATGCCCTGGACAATGAGGAGTACGAAGAGGGCATGCGCTGTGTAGCCGCGCCGGTTTGGGGCACAGGTGGTGTGCTGGCGGCGGCACTGGGTGTGTCAGCACCAGCGGCCACCTTCACCGAACAGAGAGCCTCCGACGTCGCGACCTTCGTAGTGCAAGCGGCGAAGAAACTCACAGCGACGCTGGCGCAGCGAACGAGCAGGTAGCCATCTCAGAAACATCGTCTTCTCGCCACCCTGCCTGGCGGCGAAGTCCTCGTGGTGTCCCGCCTGCCTGGCCACCTTCGAACTTCTGTACCATAGGCGCCCAAACGCCGGAGCAAGTCGTGCGCGGCCTGCAGAGCTGCTGCCGCCGGCGGCTCGAACCACGCAAAGCTTTCTCGATCGTGCACGCACAGCGCCGCCCAGGTTGCAAGGCCCGTCTTTCCGAGTTCGTCCGCTCGCTCCGCTTGTCGCGGGAACAGGGCGCCTCGGCCATGCTTGCTTATGCTTACCTATGAAGATAGACTGCTTCCATGGACAGATCGCGTTTGGGCGGTCTCGCCCGATCTCGGGCGCTCGCGCCGAAAGAGCGCTCACGCATCGCTAGGCGTGCGGCCAAGGCACGGTGGGCGCGACACAAGGCGGGTGTGCTGCAGATTTCCGAAATTCGCGCGCTGGTCAAGAAGGCACTGGTGGATCTCGACGCCAGAGCCTTCCTCTTTGGTTCGTATGCTCGCGGTGAAGCCACACCTCATTCCGATATCGACATCATGGTGATCAAGAAGAAGCCGGTCGAGAACTGGCTGACGGAAACGGCCGCGCTGCGCCGCCTCATGCGGTTCGGGAAGAGCCTCGATCTCATCGTCGAGGACGAGGCTTCCTTCGCCCGGTGGAGAAACGAATACGGAACGATTCAGCACGAAGTCTCAAGGGAAGGCATTCGACTTGTCTAGGGCGGTTGCCGAAATCTTGCGGAAGAAGGCGCAAGGAGATCTCAATGCCGCCGTCGTGCTCGCGAATGCCGATCCCCCCATGGATGACGAGACCGTTGGCCTTCACCTCCAGCAAGCTGTCGAAAAGGCGGCCAAGGCTCTGATGTCCCGGAAGAACATAGAGTACCCGTTCGCGCACGACATCGACACCCTTCTGCAAATCCTAACCGCAGCGGGCTGTCAGGTTCCGGGGCAATTCTCTGACTTGGACACGCTCACCGTCTTCGCCACTCAAGCTCGGTACGAAAGAGTTGTCCCGCCCGGCTGGTTCGACCGTGCGGCGTTCATCGATCTCGCTCGCGACTTCCTGGCGTGGACCGATTCGTCGCGGTGACGACTGCGGGCAAACCTGCAGAAAGCGGGGCGATTCCCGCTGAACAAGCGACAATTCTGTCCGGGTGACGTCGCTGCGGTCCCCGTCAGATTCCTGGGCACCGTCGGGAAGCTCGTACCGCCTCTCGGGGTGGTGCCCCGGCGGCAAACCCTGCTAGAGTTCATCAACGCATGTCCATTACTGTCGCGATTCTTGGGCTCGCCTTGCTCATCGTGTTGCACGAGGCGGGTCATTTCATGGCTGCGCGCCTCTGCGGGATGCGGGTCGAGAGATTCTCGATTGGCTTCGGAAAGGCCATTGCGTCATTCAAGCGCGGTGACACGACCTACCAGATCGCGCCCATCCCGCTCGGGGGATTCGTGCAGATCACGGGGCTGAACCCGCACGAGGACTTCGACCCAAACGATCCCTACGTCTATCCCAACCGGCCGCGCTGGATGCGGCTCTTGGTCTTGGTCGCAGGACCGGCAGCCAACTATCTGACGGCATTCTTGATCGCTCTGGTTGTCATGGTCGGATATGGCCAGCCCACGGGAACCACGACCATCGATGAAGTGCTTCCGGGCAGCGCGGCCCAGACAGCGGGGCTTCGCGCCGGCGACGCCCTGGCGGAGATAAACGGCAAGCCCGTGTCTGAGTCGTCATCGGTCACCAAGATCGTTCGTGGATCCGGCGGTGCACCCGTGACGGTGAAGGTGATGCGGGGGGGCAGCCCGGTGACGGTAACGGTGACGCCCCGCCAAGATCCTGCCAGCAGCGTTTATATGATTGGGGTCAAGTTCGGCGTGGTGCGCGCGCGTGGCCCCGTGCTCTCGGCGGTCAAGGAATCGGCTCTACTCCCGGTGGCTGTCGCTGCCGGCATTCTGACCAACCTGTGGGATCTCATCTCGGGCAAGGTCAAGGGCGGACTGACCGGACCAGTCGGGATCGCGCGTGAGATGGCCAGCGCGGCCAAGCAGGGCGCCACCAGATTCCTCGAAATCGTCCTGCTCATCTCGGTTGCGCTGGCGGTGTTCAACTTGCTCCCCATTCCCGGACTCGACGGAGGCAGGGCAGTGTTCCTGGGCGTTGGCGCGGTCCGCAGGCGGGATGTCAACCCCATGCTCGAGGCCAAGATTCACATGGTCGGCATCATGTTGCTCATGGGTCTTCTGGTCGTGGTGACCTTCGGGGATCTGAAGCCCCTGGTTCTCAAGCTGTTCGGCTAGCAGGCAAGAGGCGTTCGATGCATCGGCGCCAGACGCGCATTCATCGCGGACTGGTTGGCGAGCGGACGCTGGTGGGTTCCCGCTATCTGTCCAAGGCCGATCTGCGGCACGAGTACGAGGCCGAGATCGCGCCGCGAACCGAGGCGGCGCTACGCCGGATATTGGAGCAGGTTGGTCATGAGCCGGGCCGGCCCTCGCGTCTGCTTGACCTGGGCGCCGGCACGGGCGCCGCAGGACGGGCGGTTCGAGGGCGTTACGGCGAAGATGTCGAGTTGGTGGCCGTCGACAAGGTGTCCGGGCCAGGGATTCTAGTTGCCGACGTACTTCGCGGGGTGCGTCCCTCGGGGGTCAGCGGCCGGTTTGATCTTGTGGTGGCCGCCCATCTTCTCAACGAGCTGAGCGGGAGGCTGGACCTCGACGGGCGGGCTCGGCTGGTGGCGGGGTGGTGCCGCGATTTGCTGGAGCCGGGTGGAACGTGCATCGTGATCGAGCCGGCGCTGCGCGACACCGCGCGGGACCTTCTGGGCGTGCGTGACCGCCTGCTTGTTGCCGGGCTTCGCGTGACCGCACCGTGCTTCTGCCAAACCGCCTGCCCAGCGCTTGCGCACGAGCGTGACTGGTGCCACGACAGCGCCGGGGTGCTGGTCGCCGGCCGCTCGCGGGTGGACTTCAGCTACCTGGTTCTGCGCCAGTCCTGTGCTGGGGAAGTCGACCCCAGCCGGTATCGCGTGGTGAGTGACCCCATCAAGGACAAGGGGCGTCTTCGTTTCTTCATCTGCGGCGTCGCGGGCCGCTTCACACTCATGCGCCTCAATCGCGATCGTTCATCCGCGAACCAGGCCCTGGACCAAGCGCGCCGGGGCGACATCGTCGTCCTGCCGAACGCGCCGGTGCAAGAGGGCGGCATCCGGGTCGTCGCCGATACTGTCGTCGCGATTGGCTAGAGGCTGGCCTTTTCACCATCGGCCAGCGTGCCGGTGAGCGGCAGCGGTAGCGTGAGCGGCCAGCGCCCCGCGACCCGCGAGCCTGCCCTTCCGGGCGGTCCCGCATTTCCCGACAAGCTGTGGCTACGTCCCGGACGAGTAGTCGTCTTGGTACTTCACCTGTTCGGGAGTGAGCTTGTCGATGCTGATGCCCTGGGTGTGAAGCTTGATCGCCGCCAGTTCCTGATCCTGTTCAGGCGAAAGTTCGTACACCGCCGGCTTCATTGTCTTGCCGTCGCGGGCCAACTTGCACAAGGCCAGGTACTGGTTGGCAAACGACATGTCCATGACTTCAGAAGGGTGCCCCTCGGCAGCGGCCAGGTTGACCAGTCTCCCCTGGGCCAGAACGTAGACGCGGTTGTCGTTCTTGAGCACGTACTCTTCGTTGGCAAAGCGAATCTCGCGCTTGGACTTGGCGCGCGCCTCAAGGTCGACCAGGTTGATCTCGCAGTCGTAGTGGCCGGTGTTGCACACCAGCGCGCCTTCCTTCATCACGTCGAAGTGGCGGCCCACGATGACGTCCTTCATGCCGGTCGCGGTGATGAAGATGTCGCCCAACTTGGCCGCCTCGTCCATCGGCATGACACGGAAACCGTCCAGGATGGCTTTCAGTGCTGCCGTGGGCTTGATCTCCGTGACGATGACATTGGCGCCCAAGCCGCGGGCGCGCATGGCCACACCCTTGCCGCAGTGGCCATAGCCCGCCACCACAAAGGTCTTGCCCGCAATCAGCACCGACGAGGCCCGCAGAATGCCGTCGAGCGACGACTGACCTGTGCCGTACACGTTGTCGAAGTCCCACTTGGTCTCGCTGTCGTTGACCGCGATGACCGGGTAGAGCAGCTTGCCCGCCTTGGCCATGGAGCGCAGCCGGTGCACGCCCGTCGTGGTTTCTTCGGTTCCGCCAATGACCCCCTTGGCCAGCTCGCGATGGCGATCGTGCACACTGAAAATCAGGTCCGCGCCGTCATCGAGAGTCAGCGTCGGCTTCATTTCTAGGGTTTTGTCGATGCACCAATAGAACTCGTCCTTGGTCAGGCCGTGCCAGGCGTAGATGGATGTGCCTTCAGCGGCCAGGGCGGCTGCCACGTCGTCCTGAGTGGAGAGGGGATTGCAACCCGACCAGGAGATCTCTGCACCGGCCGCCAGGATCGTGCGGATGAGCACCGCGGTCTCCTTGGTAACGTGCAGGCAGCCCGCGACCTTCATGCCGGCCAGGGGCTTGGTCCTGCGGCCTTCCTCGCGCAGGCGGATGAGCACCGGCATGCGGCTCTCGGCCCATTCGATGCGCAAACGGCCGGCATCGGTCAGCTTGGGATTGGCGATCTTGAAGTTGGACATTGGGCCGGAAAAGCTACGGGCGGCACCATGCTTCGTCAAGCGGATTGGCTGGCTTCGTCCCACCCTGATGCAGTGGTGCTACAATGTCTGCCACCATGGCCGAGGTGGGCCCTTCCCAGTCCGACACGACGCCGCACACACCTGCTGGGGGTTCGGCGCCGGAGGGAACTGGGCGGTTTGATCCGCTGGTCGGGACGGTTCTGGCCGAACGGTACGCGATCATTCGCAAGATCGGCGAGGGCGGTATGGGCGCGGTGTATGAGGCGCGCCACGCCATCATCGGCAAGCGCGTAGCGGTCAAGGTCCTGCTGGAGAAGTTCCTGGAGAATCGAGAGCTGATCGCCCGCCTGTTGCAGGAAGCGCGGCTGGCCAGCTCCATCGGTCACGAAAACATCGTGGACGTGACAGACTATGGCACCACCAGCGATGGGCGCGCCTTCGTGGTCATGGAGTTTCTCGACGGCGAGGCCCTGGCCCAACTGGTGATACGTGATGCGCCTTTGCCGGTAGAACGGAGCCTGGGCATCCTGCGCCAGGTTTGCAGCGCCCTGTCGGCCGCCCACGCCAAGGGAATCGTCCACCGCGACGTCAAGCCCGAGAATATCTATCTGGTACGACGGGGCGACGTCGACTTCGTGAAGGTGGTGGACTTCGGCGTGTCCAAGGCGGTGCACTCGCGCGAAGAAGGGGCGGACGTGCAGCGGCTGACGCGCACGGGTACCGTGCTGGGCACGCCGCTTTACATGTCCCCCGAACAGGCGCGCGGCGGCGACGATGTGGATCACCGGGCCGACATCTGGGGCGCGGGGCTGATGCTCTATGAGTGCCTGACCGGCGAGGTCCCCTTTCGCGCCAACAACTACCTGGGTGTGATTTCTCAGGTGCTCACGCAGGAGACGGTTCCGCCGTCGCAGCTTCGGCCCGAGTTGGGCATACCGGCCGCGGTGGACCGCGTGGTCATGCGGGCGCTTGAGAGGGACCGCGACCGGCGCTACCAGGAGATGGCCGAATTCGAGCACGATCTGGAACGACTCCTGGCCGGGGATTCCACTGTCGCCTTGCGGGACGCGTCAGGGCCCGGCGGGGCGCCAGCCGGGCATCGTCTGCGCTGGCCGCTGGCGGCGCTGGGCGTGTTGGCTCTTGGCGTGGCGATCGCGGTGGCGTTGGTGGGCGGCGGTCAGCAAGTGCCGGCACCCGCGGCGCCAGTGCCGTCGAAGCCGGCGCTGCCCGGGACGCGGCCGGCGGGTGCGCTTGCTGCGCAGCCAGCCCCAGCCGCTCTTGCGCCGGCGCTCTTGCCGTCGGAGCGCACCCGGCGCGTGGCCAAGCCGCACGGTTCTCGCGTCTCCGGTGCTGCGGCCTCGTCCGGCCCGGTCGAGCGCGGCAAGAAGTCCAAGGCCGACGACACCGTCGCGCCTTCGCCCTACCAGAGTGACGATTGATACGGATCGCGCACGCCCACGGTTGCGAATTCACGAGGACCACAACTCGATGGTCACTCGCGCGCTGGCTCGCGGTTTGGCTGGTAGCGGGTTTCGTCGTGGGCACGCCGGCGCAAGCGCAGGATGGGGATCGCGCCACGCGAGCCCGCCAGCACTACGAAGCGGGCGTCAGTCTCTTCGAGGCCGGCAGCAAGGAGCAGGCCCTAGTCGAGTTCCAGCTCGCGAATGAGCTTTCGCCCAAGAAGGAAAACCTGTTCATGGTTGCGCAGTGCCAGTACCACCTCGGCTTGCTCAAGGAGGCTCGCGCCAACTACCAAGAGTTTCTGGCGCAGCCGTCGAGCGGCGATTTGGCCGACATCGCCCGCTTGCGCATCGATGCCATCAACCGGCGGCCCGGTGTTGTCGTCATCAACACTGTGCCCGACCAGGTGCAGGTTCGCATCGAGGGCGAAGGTCGCGTCTTCACCGGCGACGCGCCCAACGAGTTTCGCGTGCCGCGCGGCCGCTACCGGATAGCGGTGGCCAAAGGCAACTTCGTCGGCCAGACCCGGGACATTGCCATCGACGTGGCCGAGACCAAGCCTCTGTTCTTCAAGTTGGATCCCATCCCGGCGCGGCTTGAGATCCACACGGTGCCTCGCAACGCCACTCTCTATGTGCGCGGCAACCGCACGCAGAACCCGTACGCGCAGGACGTGGAACCGGGAAGCTATGAAGTCTACGCCGAGGCCCGCGATTACCTTCCCCGCCACGACACGGTGTCGCTGACCCCAGGTCAGAAGCTCAAGCTCGATTTCCCCCTGGTGTATGTACAGCGCTCGGGACGGCCCGAGCTGATTGGTTTCTGGATCGGCATCAGCGCGGTGGGCGGCGGCATGTTCGTGCTCACGCGGCTCGACCCCGGCAAGCCCGCGAACCTGACGTTGGTGGGTGCCGGCGCCTTGGCGGGTGGCATTGGCGCGGGAGTGATTTCGGCGGCTCTGGTTCCTGGCTACATCAGGGACAACCTGGCCCTATTCCGCATTGGCAGCGGTTGGATTGGTGATGTGGAAGGGCTTTCGCTGGGGTTGGCGCTCACGCAGAACCTTTCCGGCGCGTGGCTCGGTGGCGTGGCGGGACTCGGCCTGGGATCCGTGGCGGGTTGGTGGCTGGAAGACCACGCACCCAACTACGGGCGCGTGGCGGTGATCCAAAGTGGAGCATTCTTGGGTGCGGTTGCGGGGGTGCTGGCCTTCCCTGCGCTGGGATTCGGCTTGAAATACTGCACAAACACCAATACCGGGACAGGCACGCCCTGCGATCCCAACGCCACGGGCAACACGACGTACATACACAGGGACCGCGTCGGCTGGAGCATGCTGGCCGGTATCAACCTCGGGTTGGCGGCCGGGTTGGCGCTCGCCTACTTGCCCGACCAACGGGAATACGGGCCGAGCTGGCAGCGGGTCATGCTGATCGATCTGGCCGCAGTGGCTGGTGGTTTCACCGGCGCGCTGGTGCAGGCCTGTCGAGGCGGGGGATTCTGCGGGAACGTGGAAATTGGGCCCAAGATGGCCCGCTACGCTCTTGCTGGAGGTGCAGTCGGCCTGGCGGCCGGCTTCTTTCTGACCCTGAAGTACGACAAGCGTAACGACAGCCTCGTACGCCGGCAGCCTCCCCGGGGCTTGCCCATTCCCAGCGCGCTGCCGGTGCAGGCGACCGATGGCCATTGGGCACTGGTTCCCGGTCTCCTGTCACAGGGCCATTTCTAGGCCGCGTAACATGGTGACCGACAACTGCATGGCGAATCCCATCACCCTGCTCGCTGGCCTGCCGGGATGTCTGGCTCCGTGACGGTGCGGCCCTTGCCCGCTCGCGGCGAGTTGGTGTCGCTGCCGGATTGTACCGTGGCGGCCGCCCTGCGCGCGCATCTGTCCGGCCAGAGCTGGGGCGATCTGCGTGCCCTGTGCTTGTCCGGCAAGATCAGTGTGAACGGCGAGCGCGAGTTGAATCCGGCCCGACGGTTGACGGGCGGCGAGACGGTGGCGTGGAACCTCGCTGCCCCGGACCCGCGCCGCACGGCAACCCGCCCCGGCTTTCGTATCGTGCACGAGGATGGTCATCTCATCGTGATCGAGAAACCGGAAGGCGTGTCCAGCGTGCCCTACGAGCGAAAAGAAAGAGGCACAGCCCTGGACCTCATCCGTGAGGCTTGGCGGCGCCAGGGGAGGCGAGCCACCGCAACGCCGCTGTACACAGTTCACCGCATAGACAAGGACACCTCGGGGTTGCTCTGTTTTGCCAAGACCAAGCTGGCTGAGCGGGGGCTTCACCAGGTGTTCAAGCACCATCAGGCTGAGCGCGAATACATCGCGGTCGCTCACGGGCAGGTGCGGCCGTCCCGCATAGAATCGCACTTGGTCGCCGACCGCGGCGACGGAATACGCGGCAGCACGCGGCGGCCACACGAGGGGCAACAGGCGGTTACCCATGTCGAAGTCATCGAGTCGCTGAAGGCGACCACGATCTGCCGCGTGCGCCTTGAGACCGGGCGCACGCACCAGATTCGGATCCACTTGGCGGAACAGGGGCATCCGCTGGTGGGCGAGACCGTGTATCTGCGCGACCACACGCGCGCCGGCCGCACGCTACTGGCTTGCCAGCGCCTGCTGCTTCACGCGGCTACCCTGGGGTTCGTTCACCCGGTCACGGGCGAGCACCTACATTTTGCAAGCGAGCTGCCGCCGTCGTTCGAGGCTGAGCTGCAGCGGCTGCGGCGGTACTGACTAGTCCCCGAAATCGGTGCCCACCGCGCGTGCGGCCAGCATCAGCGGATCGTCGAGCCCCACCTTGCGTTGCTTGCCGGCCACTGACTCGATGGGAACGGCGCCGAGTTTGCCCCCACTGAGCACGACCAGCTGCCCTTCCGCTCCGTGCATGAGGAGATCGAGGGCGTGGTGGCCGAACATGGTGGCCAGCACGCGATCGCCGGGCGTGGGCGAGCCGCCACGTTGGATATGGCCCAGGATGGTGGCGCGAGCCTCCAGCCTAGTCGCGGCCTCGACATCGGCCACTAGCTTGTTGGCAATGCCGCCCAAACGGATTGGGTCGGGACTGGTTTCCACCCGGCGCTGCACCACCACGTCGCCGCCCTTGGGCTTGCTGCCCTCTGACACGCAGATGATCGAGAAGCGCTTGCCGGCCCGACTGCGCTTGCACAGGACCTCGCACACCTTGCCGAGGTCGTACGGGATTTCGGGCATGAGGATGATGTCCGAACCAGAAGCCACGCCGGTGTGCAACGCCAGCCACCCGGCGTTGCGGCCCATGACCTCGACCACCATCACGCGGTGGTGACTCATGGCGGTGGTGTGGATCTTGTCGAAACATTCACCGGCGGTGTGCACCGCGGTCTCGAAACCGAACGTGCGCTCGCAGCCTTCCAGGTCGTTGTCGATGGTCTTGGGCACGCCGATGCAGTTGATGCCGTGGTTGATCAGGTTGGCCGCGCCGGTCATGGTGCCGTCGCCCCCGATGCAAACCACCGCGTCGATGTCGTTGGCGCGAAGGTGGTCATACACGCGATCCGTGACATCCGCCCATTCGATCTTTCCACTGCGCTCTATGGCGAAGTGTTGCGGATTGGCCTGATTGCTGGTGCCCAAGATGGTGCCGCCCAGGGTGAGGATGTTGGAGACATCGTTCCAGCCAAGAGGCCGCATGCGGTTCTGGATGAGTCCCAAGAAGCCGTCCTCGATGCCGTAGACCTCGAGACCGTAGACATGCATGGCGGTCTTGGTCACGGCCCGAATGACGGCGTTCAGCCCAGGGCAGTCGCCGCCGCCCGTGAGCACCCCGATACGCTTGATAGCAGGCATAGGGGACATTCTACGGCATATCCTGAAATTCGGGGTACGGGTGTCAGACCGTCACTACCACCCGGCGATGTATGCTCGCGGCCGGTCATACAGGACGCTGAGACCATGCAGGCGCAAGCTCACGATCCTCTGTTGGGTGGATAGCACAGTGCTAGGACGAAGGATCTCGTTTTTCTCCACGCGTCATTGCGCCTCCGAACGTCCGACAACGCCTGATCTGTCAACCCGCTGGCTCGAATAGGAGGACAAGAAGGAGCCCCTCTGTGGTGAAATTCGGGGCGGACGTGCGGGAGACGCCGTGGTTGGCACCTATGGGGGCGTTACCCCCGCAGGCCGGCATCAACTGTCGCGCCGGCCGCCCCGCAACAGGAAGATGGTCGCACCGATGAGGATCACCGGAACCGCCATCATGAAATGATAGGAGAGGGCAAAGGCGAGCGCGGGCGCACTGCCGATCCCCTGGGCCATCAGGGCCGCTGCCACGCCTGCTTCGAAGGTGCCCATGTTGACTGGTGGGCCGGGGATGGTGATGGCCAGGTTCACTCCCAGCAGCACCAACAGTGCTGCGCCCGGGTGCGCCGGCAGCCCGAAGGCGGACAGCGACAGCATCAGAATCAGTGCCTCGGTCATCCAACCGGTCAGGACGAGCAATGTGAGCCCTGCGGCCCGCCCCGGTGTCGAGGCCGCCAGCGTGGCGCGCAGACCGACTGCGAGCCGCGGCCAGCGCTCGAAGGTGGGCAGCAGGCGCCGCCCGATAGCCAACATAGCCAGGTAGCCCGCGATCCCAGCCGCTGAGAGGGCATAGGCCCAGCGGCCCGTGGTTCCTATTGCCGCGGCCAGGGCGAGCAGGATGGCCAACGCCACGATTTCGGCCGCACGTTCGGCCATGGTCGCGCCGAAGTCCCGTGCGAACGACCCCGCCTGCTTGCGCAGCCGCAGCGAGCGCACTGCATCTCCCGTACCAAATCCGAAGGCCGCGCCGACGAAGAACCCCTCCAGCATGGCGCACAGGATCTGTGGTAGCGGCGGAGGCGCCGAGAGCGCCACGCGCCAACGGAAGGCTCGGATGGGCAGGTAGAGAAGCAGGTTGATTGCCAGTGCGCCCGCCAGCAGGCGCCAGGATGCATGCGACAAGTCCGCGTTCCAGGGCTTGGTCTTCCAGACGGCGAGGGCGAGGATGGGCAGCGGAAGGAGCCGCACCGCGACGCGCAACCACCTTCGGGCCGAGAAAGCCGCGATTCTTGCGGCGAAGCTTCCTCGGAGGGCGGCGGTCTTCTGCGAAAACGCCTGCCCCATCATGACCCGTCGGGCGGCGTGTGATCGCATCTTCGCGACGGCCCGCGATCGAGCGTTGCGAAGGCGAACTGCCGCCGCTGCAGGTTGTCGAGAATGCGCGGAAGGGCCTCGACCATGCTGCCGACATCGGGGAGCATTTCGTCGCCGCGACCGTCGTGCAGCAGCAACACCATGCCATCACGGGCAAGGCGTGTGGCACGAGCGACCAGGGTTCGAGCCGGCGGGCGATCAGTGTCCCAAACGCCTCGACTCCAAGCCCAGACCTGCAGGCCGAGACGACGGGTCACGCGGAGTAGCCGACGGTTCTTCAGCCCGTGCGGGGAGCGATAGAGGGGTGCCGGATCGATGCCCAATGCCTTGAGGGTTGCCTGTGCGGTCCGTATCTCGGTCTCGATCTCGGCCTCCGACGCCTTGTGCAGCTTGCGGTGGCTGTTCCCGTGCACGGCGATGACGTGCCCTTCGTCGATGAGACGCTTCACAACCTGGGGGTGACGGCGGGCGTTCTCGGCCAAGACAAAAAACGTTGCCCGCACACGATGTTGGGCGAGCACGTCCAGCACACGCTCGCTCGCGGCGCTCGGTCCGTCGTCGAAGGTGATGGCGCAGGTCTTGCCACATGAGAGCCGGCGTGGCAGGCGCCACGCGATCCGGCCAAGCGGATCGAAAGCGGGGACGTGCCTGAAGGCAATCTCGCCTGCCACGATGGCCGCCAGGAGCGTGAGGGCGAGCTTGGCTCCGACGGGCATCGGAACGATCCACAGCGCGCCGACGCCGGCGATGGCGGCAAGCCCGCCCGCGAGACGGTTGCACCAGATGCGAGCCTTGGCTCCCATGGCTCGGTCTAGGCGGGCTTCTGGCTGGCAGCGCCCGCGGATTGGACTGCAAGGGTGCGTTCGAAGACCCGCAGGATCTGCGGGCCGACGTGCGACCAGTCGTGCTGTTCGGCAATCGCGCGGCCGCGGGCTATGCGTGCGGTGTGATCGGTATCCAGGGTTTGCACGATGGTGCGGGCGAGGCTTTCGGGAGAGAGGGCCTCCGACAGGACCACGTTGGACCAGTGAGAGCCAGCCCGATCCACGCCCAAGCCCGGGCCGGCGACGATCGGAAGCCCGGCCGCAAACGCCTCGAGTACCAGGATGGAAAACCCCACCGCACGGGCGGGAATCACCATCACATCGCAAGACGCCAGCAGGTCTGGGCGCTCGTCGTAGACGGCGCCCATGAAATGCACCCGGGCGCGCAGACGCTCGGGTACGCGCGTTTCGTACTTCGCCCGTTGGGGTCCATCCCCCGCCATGATGAGTCGCACGTCCGGGAGCGCCTCGGCGATCAGCGAGAATGCATCGATGATCAGATCGGGGCCGTTGCGCGGCTCAAGCCGGGCGATGTAGAGGATATTCCGCATGTTCGGTGCGCGGTAGCGGCGTGAGGGCCTGCCCGACGCCCAGTAGGCGCAGTCGACCCCGTTGGGAACGATTTCGGAGTCGAACGTTGCATAGCTCCGCATGGCATCGCGCGCGGCCTCGGAGACCGCAATCACCGACCTGGCCCGTGAGAAGACCCATTTGTAGTAGGGAGAAACGATGGTTCGCCAGGGGGCATGGGGAAAGCACGAGTGCAGCGTCAGCACCTTGGGGCCGCCGAACATCGCCGAGGCGAGCATCGGCAGCCCGATGTCACATGGGCCGTGAATGTTCAGCAGATCGCAGCGCTCCTCGCGCAGCAGTCGCCACAGGCGCAACGCTGCGCCCGGGCTCACAGTCGCCTGCGTGTAGGTTCCCCCGGTCTTGTAGCGAATCGCCCCTGCCACCCGTCTCACTGACCGTTCTGCGTCGGCGGGATACGGCGCGTTGGCTTCCGCATTCGGCGACCCGGTGAGAATGACTACGCTCACCCCGGCCGAGAGCAGGTAGTTGCGCAGGTGCCGGATGTGCTCCTGGATTCCTCCCAGAGTGGGGAAATAGTTTTCTGCGATGATGCCGATGCGCACGCCAGGTCAACTTCGATGGGGCAGGTTGGTCGCCAAACAGCCTAGCCCAACCTTGCGTCCGATCGGCGAAATTGTTTGATGTCACGGCGCGGCCGCTTGCATTCTCAAGTGATGCCTGCACCCGTCCGGGCCCTGCCACAAACTCACCCCACAGGGCTTCGGGACGGACAGCCCGCCCCCACGCACCTACTACCTCACATGGATGTCGGGTTTGGGAGGATCGGCCATGCCGGCGCCAATGTGAAATCCCGTGTGGGGCGGCTGGTTGTACGATGACTGCTCGAACGATACCTGCATTCGGTACGTCGGATCGTGCATCAGGGTGTACATTCGGCGCGCGGTTACAGCTGTCGTCGTATACACGCGCAGGGCGGTGTTGGTCACTTCGCGGAGCACCAGTTCCTCGCGCCAATCGCCCAGCAGGTCGGCGGTCAGCGTCGGGGTGTTCTTGGTACCGTTGTTCCCCGAGCAGCCGGTTGCGCTCAGCGAGGCTCCGCCACCGGTGATCCACGTGCCGTCAAGAAGCTCACGCGATTCATCGGCGTCCCAGTAGATGAGGAAGTTGGTCCCAGCGTTGGGGGCACCAGGAGAGCCGTCAGCGCAGTTGACGCTGCCAACGCCGCTCGAACACGACGCACTGGTGGTACTGCTCATGCTGACCCACTCGGCAACGCCACGCCCATTGTCCCCAGCGCCTGTAACGCTCAGGTTGAATGCGCAGGTATCCGCGTCGTGGCAATCATGGCCCCCGTCGGTCTCGTGGGGCGTGAATACCTGGATCCCCTTGCCCTTGATGAACACGCCAACGTGCAAGGCGTCGCCATGGCCTCTAGGCGTCGCGCACCTGAATGTCCCGTCGCTGTTGATGGTCGCCGAGCCGGGGATCAGCTCCATGGCGCCGTCGTTGTCCACGTCTGCCGTCATCAGGGCATGGTTGCCTTTGCCAAAAGCCTCATTGCCAAGGGTAGACCCGCTGTCGTAGGTCCACACCTTGGTCAGCGCGCTTTCCCGCCAGTTGTACGCAGACACCGTCAGACGGGTGTAGTACCCACGTTGCTGGATGATGCTCGGTCGCCCGGTTGCGGTCTTGCCAATTCCCGTGTCGCTCACGAACGAAACCCCACCGTTGTAGCGGTTCGACCGGTTGCCACCGGCGGTGCCCGGGTCGCCCCAATCGCCACTCCCCCAGGGAACCGGATACTCCACGGTCGCCAGTTCCTCCCCCGTCGCGCCNNATTCCGGTCCCCCCAAGACCACGCCTTGGGCATTTCTGTAGTCGATGGAGTGGTCCGCACCCGCCGCGGGGCCAGCCTTCAGGTAGTTTCCCTTCCCATCCTTCGTGCCCGGTGCGGTTTTGCACGCCACCTCGGCCTTGCCGTC
>PMCR01000574.1 GCA_003155465.1 Myxococcales bacterium
TGGTGCTCGACACCGAGGTGTACTCGAACACCGGTGGCCAGTGCTCGAAGGCGACCCCGACCGGAGCCGTGGCCAAGTTCGCGGCGGCGGGCAAGCCGACATCGAAAAAGGATTTGGGCATGATGGCCATTGCGTACCGCAACTGCTACGTCGCCAAGGTGGCCATGGGCTACAGCGACATCCAGACCGTGCGGGCCTTCATCGAGGCCGATGCCTACGACGGTCCGTCCATCATCATCGCGTACAGCCACTGCATCGCCCACGGCATTGACATGGCCAAGGGCATGGACAACCAAGCCGCGGCGGTCGACAGCGGTGCCTGGACCCTGTACCGATTCAACCCGGGGCTGTACGCCAAGGGCGAGAACCCGCTCAAGCTCGACTCCAAGGCGCCCAAGATGACCTACGAACAGTGGGCGATGACCGAGACTCGGTTCCGCTCGCTGGCCCAGGTCATGCCGGATCGCGCCCGCGCCCTGATGGCGCAAGGTCAGCAGGAGGCCCAGGCGCGCTGGAAGCTGTATGAGGCCCTGGCAGTGGCCGGCGCAAGCTCGCCCTTTGCTCCGCCCGCGCCTGACAAGCCGGTCTCCTAGTACCGATTCTTGGAAGTCCTTGACTGGTTCGGGTTGGCGGTTCCGGGGCCGGCACCGGCAGCCGAATCCGGTTCCGGCCGCCGGATTCCCCTTCGGAGACTTCGGGACGGGCAGCCCACCCTGCCCGCCCCACACGCTTCGTGCGCGTAACTCGGCCAGCGTGTGCGTGAGCGGTAGCGTGAGCGTGTCCGACCAGCGTGGCGCAGATCGCGGCACCCGGCCCGCTCACGCGTTCGCCCACACATCCCGCGTGCCCCACACGGACTCGCTGGATTGGGGCCTTTCCCTATGCTGTGCGTCTGTCCTGCACCAGGGCTGTCCGCCTATGCTGCCAGATAGTGGCAAGAATCCAGACCAGCAGAATCAGCACAGCCACGCCGAATACCCGCAGGCCCAAGGCGAGCCCCGCTGGTTGGTAGCGAAATTCCAGCACAGCATCGCCCGCGGGAACCACCACGCCCCGCACGGCGTGGTTGGCGCGAAGAATGGGAACTGGCCGCCCCTGCAGATAGGCATGCCACCCGCCATCGTACAGATCGCTCAGAACCACCATGCCGGGGGTTTCCATGTGGACCGAGATTGTGATGCGGCTCGGAAGTTCGCTCGAAATCTCCGCCTGACCGCGGCTTTCAGTGGGCAGGGTGACCGGCGATTCGACATAGGCCGTCTCGCGGCCGTCAAACTGGTCCGATGTCAGTTTCCGAATCCGTTCCTTGGTCCCGGGGACGTATTCCACGTGTCGGGGTACGAAGACGCGAGGTAGTGCCGACGGATTCTCCATGGCCCAATAGTCGCCGCCCTGGAAAGCAGGCTTCAATCCCGGCTTGGGGATTCCCCGGAAGATCACGTAGCGGACTGCCAGCATGTCAAGTACCGGGGGCAGCTTGACGGCGTTGGGCGGTGCGAATTCCAGCCGGGGAGTGAACCACTGGATGGAAGCGTAGGGGAAAGACTGGGACGGCGGACCAGCCACTGGCGCAAGCAGGCTGGTCAGCCGCAGGGGATCGATGGCGTCGTATCCCCGAACGTCGCGCAACCCGCTTGTCTGTGCCAGCGCCGCCGGTAGACAGTCGAACCCGACGATTCGGCCTGGCTCTGCTTTTGCGATTTTGTCCAGCACCGGTATGCGCGGGTAGTGAAGCCGGGGATCGCATTGCGCGTTCCACCCGTAACCGAACCAGAGCAACTCCCCGGGCAGAAGAACTCCCAGGATGAAGACGAGCGATCGCTGCGGCACCTTCGCTTTCCGCAGCAACATCCAACCCGCCAGGGTCAACCCGCACAGCACCGCATCGGCGGCGAATGAACGGGTGAACCATTCCAGTACTTGGTGTGACCCGCCAGCGTCGCGGATTAAACCGGCCCGCAGCCCGTTCCTGAATGCGCCATCAAAGCGCGCGGCAAGAAAAGCGGGCAAATGGATGGCGCTGTTTGCGCACCAGACGCAAAGCCCGGCGGCCAGGGCAGCGGGTAACCAGCACCACGGCCGCCACCGCGCTTGACCCTGCCAGAGGCTCTCCAGTCCCACCGCCGCCAGAACGATGATGGCCATTGACGTCGCCAACACAAGGCGGTTGTGGGACATCATGTTGAGGCCGGGAAGGCGAAGCAACCACGTGATTCCAGGAACAGCCAGACACCAACTCAATCCCACGAATCCGACGATGACGAAGAAGATCGTGGTGGCGCGATGGCGCCGGCTTTGCCAGGCCAGTGGCGCCAGAAACAGCGTGGCGATCAAGCCGGCATACGCCGCAGCTGCGCTCTCCATTTGGTTCAAGTGACCGGCCGGTGCAAGCCGCAGACTTCCGCTTTCCGTCGAGCCATAGATGTTGGGAAAGATGACCTCTGGGAGAGCGGCCAGTCCAAAGGGCGGCCGCTCGACACTGCCCAGGCTGCGGCGGATCATGCGCGCCCCGGTCTCGGCGTACTCGGCCATCGACAGGATTTCTGGCGCGGCGAGCATGAATCCCAGGCCCCACGCACTTAGCAGAAGACAACCGGCCACAAGCGCCGAGCGCGAGCCCAATCGCCCGCGGAAGGTGGCAAGGAAACACCAGAGCGCATATAGCCCTACCACAATCATCACTTGCCCGGCCATGTCGGGAGAGACGCTTATCAGCGTCAGCCCGGTGAGCAGGGACAGTCCGATAGGGGCAGGGCTGGCTCGCGTATGTATTGTCCTGTCCACGGCCAGAAGCAGCCAGGGCAGCATGAGCAGCGTGTGGGGATGGGCGTACCCCAGCCAGAAGATGAAGAAGGCGGTCAGGGGATGGCACCACGCGGTTATGGCTGACGGCCAGAAAGAAAGAGCAAGCGACCTGCGGCAGAAGGCGAAAGCTCCCAGCCCGGCGAGCAGCGCGACCAGGAGTTGGATCCAAGGCAGCACCTTGGGCGACTCGGTGAGGTCACCGAGCAGGGAGAACGGCGAGAGCTTGAGCCAGGTGTGCGGCACGCCGGTGTATTGATAGGGATTCCACAGTGGAAAGCGCCCAGACCGGATTTCCTTGGCCGCGAAGAGTCGGTTGGGTTCCTTCTGCAGGACCAGATCGGACAGCACGAAGTTGTGCGGCGGGGCGCTGCCCAGACCGGGCGACTTCGGAATGTAGACGTTGTCTTGCGCCAGGATATCGAGGGGAAGCAAGATCCTGCTTCCGATCAGCGAGGGCCCGTACAGAGCGGCCTGTCCGACGAGGATCCCCAGGATGACGATCGCCAGCCTTCGCAGAGGCGACATCGCCCGGCCTCCCGGCGCGGGCAGCGGAAGATGGCTCATTTGTCCAGGTACTTGTCGGGTTCCTGGCGCTGGAAGTGCTCCATCTGGGCCTTCTCGATACCGCGGATGATCTGCTGGGCCGGGCCGGCGGACATCTGGAAGGGGCAGTAGTCGGCAGAGCGGAAAGCGATGTTCTTGCGCACGACCTCGTTCGGATGCTTCTGTAGCTGCAGGCCGAAGCACATGATCTCGCCGTCCTTGCCAAATCGGCCCGTGACCATGATCTCCACGCATTCAAAGATGGGCTTGAGCGGACAGGGGCGGGCTTCGTAGCGCTCGTGGACAAGGCCGTCGCGACCGGGGCGCAGGGGAATGCTCCGCCCTTGCGCGCTGACCGAAGCCGCCGCCACCGGGTTGTCCCAGGGGCGCGGGCCAGGCACGGGCCCGAAGGTCAGGAAGCGGGGGTTGACCGGCAGACCCAGTCCGGATTCGGTGACCTCGATGAACCCATCTAGGTTGGCGTCGACATCACGCTGGGATGTCGTCCCGTTGTCCAGTTGCTTGCGGCATGAGACGAGAAGGCCGAGCCAAAGGACGCCACGGATCCGACGAGAGCAGCGCATGCCGTATCTTCGCCCGGGTCGAGGCTCGCTTCAAGCGCGGGATCGTTCTGGCGTCAGCGCGGCGGCGCTTCCGTCGCGCGCACGCCGAGGAATTTGGCCGAAGCGCGGTACATCACCGGGAGGACGATCAGGGTCAGGAGGCAGGCGCTCAGGGTCCCGAAGACGATCACCACGGCGATTGGTTTTTGTGTCTCCGACCCGATGGCGCGGCTGAGTGCGGCGGGCACCAGGCCCAGCGCGGCCAGAAGGGAAGTCATGAGCACCGGGCGCAAGCGCTCGCGGCAGCCCTCGGTGATGGCCCGCTCCACCGGCAAGCCGGCGCGGTGGCGTTCGGCGATGGCGGACACCACCAGCACGCCATTGAGCGAGGCCTGGCCGATAAGAGCGATGAAGCCCACCGCTGCAGCCACGCTCAGCGGCATGGCAAAGGCACGCAGGGCGAACACTCCGCCGATGAGGGCAAAGGGCACGTTGAGCAGGGTGAGCAGGGCCAGCGAGAAGGAATCGAAGGCCTTGAAAAGCAGCATGAGGGTGATGACCAGCGCCACCGGGACCACCACTTGCAGCCTACGCATGGCGCGTTCTTTGCTCTCGAACTCGCCGCCCCACTCGATGCTCATGCCGGGGGGCAGGGGCGCCTCCTTGGCCACGCGGGCGCGCGCGTCGTCCACGAAGCCACCCAGGTCCCGGTCGCGCACGTTCATGCGCACGCCGATGTAGCGCCGGCCGTTCTCGCGGTTGATCGAGGCGCGGCCAAAGCCTGTATGCACGCGCGCCAGGGATTCGAGAGGCACGGTTATGCCACCCTCGACGGCCACGCGCAGCTTGCGGATTTTCTCGATGTCGTCGCGTTGGGACAGCGGCAGGCGCATGACCACGTCGAAGCGGCGCTCGCCCTCCCAGAAGATCGACACGGGCCGGCCGCCGAGAGCTGTCTGGAAGACATGCTGGAAATCGCCCAGATTCATACCGTAGCGGGCCAGGGCCATGCGGTCGGGTTCCACCTGGATCTGGGGCAGCTCGCCGCTCTTCACGATGCCGAGGTCGGCCACGCCCGGAACCTTGCTGATGGCGTATTTCGTCCTGTCAGCCTGCTTCTGCAGGGCGACCAGATTGTCGCCGTAGATCTTGACCGCGATCTGGCCGAACTGACCGCTGATGTTCTCATTCACATTGTCGCGGATGGGCTGAGAGAAGTTGACCTCAACGCCGGGCAACTCACCTATGGCCGCGTGAAGCGCCTTCAGCACGTCTCCCAGGTTGCGCGTCTCGCGCGGCCATTGCACGGCGGGTTTCAACTTGACGAAGAACTCCAGGTTGCTGGCCAGCGAGGGATCTGTGCCGTCTTCCGGCCGGCCCAGCTGCGACATCACGTCGTCCACCTGCGGTGCCGCGCGGATGATGGCGGACAGTCGGGGTACCAGGCGCCTCCCCTCGGACAGCGAAATGTTGGAAGGCAGGGTGAAGGTCAGGTACAAGCTGCCCTCGTTCAACTCAGGCAGGAACTCCGACCCCAAGCGACCGAGCGTCAGTATGCTGACCAGCAAGGCTGTGCAGACGCCGGCCAGAACCCAGCCCGGCCGCCGCAAAGACCAGGACAGGGCAGGCGCGTACAGGCGATCGACGGCCAGAAGCACCGGCGATTCCCGGTGCACCGCGGGCTTTCGGTAGACGAACGTCATCAGCACCGGGATCAGGGTCACCGAAAACAGCAGCGCACCCGCCAGCGCGCTGACCACGGTGTTAGCCATGGGCGCGAACATGCGGCCCTCCACCCGCTCAAGCATGAATATCGGCAGGTAGGCCGCCATGATGATGAGCAGCGAGAACACCGTGGGCCGCACCACGGTGCGCACGCCTTCCAGGATGCGATCCTGCAGAGTCACCGGGTGGGGGCCGTCGGGGGTTGCCAGGCGGCGGGCGATGGCTTCGACCAGAACCACGCCGCCATCCACGATCACGCCGAAATCCACTGCACCCATCGACAGGAGATTGGCGCTCATGCCCCGCATGCGCAGGTAGATGAACGAGGCGAGCAAGGAAAGCGGAATCAGGCTGGCCACGGCGAGCGCCAGGCGCAGGTCGAGCAAAAAGACGAACAGCACCAGGGTCACCAGCAGCGCGCCCTCCAGCAGATTGCGCCCGACCGTGCGCAAAGTGGTGTTGACCAGCTCGGTGCGGTCGTAGAAAGGCACCACGCGCGCGTCGTCGGGCTCTAGACGGCGGTTTACGTCATCCACGGCGGCACGCACACGTTCCAGCACGACCGAAGGGTTTTCGCCCCGGCGCAAGAGCACGATACCCTCGATGGCCTCGGCTTCTTCGCCGTGGCTGACCACTCCCTGCCGCGGAGCCCAGCCCTCGACCACATCGGCCACGTCGTGCAGGAAGACCGGCGTTCCCTCGTGGGTGGTCACACGCACGTGGCGCAGGTCCTCGATGGAATAGAACAGCCCCTGGCTGCGGATGACGAACTGCTCGGCGCCACGTTCCAGGATGCCGCCCGACGCGTTGACCGAGCCTGCCGCGATGGCCTGCTCGAGATCGGCCAGGGTCAGATGGTGACGGGCCAGGCGCAGCGGATCAGGCTGCACGTGGATCTCCCGTTGCAGACCGCCATAGCTGACCACGTCGGCCACCCCCAGCGCCCGCATGAGAGCGGGCCGGACCACCCAGTCCTGCAGGGTGCGCAGCTTCATGGG
>PMCR01000530.1:0-4819 GCA_003155465.1 Myxococcales bacterium
GCGGGCAAGCCGCGGTCAGTGTGGCGGCCACCACAGACACGCTGACCATCGCAGGCTATTTCAAGCGGGTGTGTGTCCACAAAAAGCTGGTGCATTGAAAATCGTGGCGCGGTATAGATTGCCACCACTATGGCACGCTTATATCTATCCTTGGTTCTAGTGATTGCGATGGTCGTTCTTCGGGGCTCTGCTTCTGCGGAGAATGAGAAATCGAGAATCGTCCAGGAGAAGGCGGCCAAGAAAGCCTGCNNCTGCGCCGTTGGGGACTTTCAGAAGGGTGCGGACATTCTCGCCGACCTTCTCGTCGAGACCAACGATCCCACCCATATCTACAACCAAGCTCGCTGCTATCAGCAGAACAACCGCTGGGAACAGGCAATCAGCCGATTTCGCGAGTACATGCGCAAGGCCAAGAATCTCTCGGATAGCGACCGGGCCGAGACGGAGCAGCAGATCAGCGACTGTGAAGCATCCCTCGGCAAGGCAGCCCAGGTTGAGCCACCCGCCGTTGCGGCGACGATCCCGGTTGCTAATGTGGAGACACGAGCCCAGCCCCTTGAGACAGAGAAGTCCAAGGTTGCCGCCCAACCGGCGCTGCGGCTTCAGGATGGCAGCCAAGGCAGGGGCCTGCGCAGGTCTGGAATTGTCAGCGCGGTTGTCGGATTGGCGGCCGTCGGCACAGGCGTTGGATTCGCTCTGAAGACGCAAAGCATATCATCTGATGAAGGTAAGAACGGACCGACCAAAGCGAAAGAAGACCAACGCAGATCGTTGGAAACCTGGGGATGGGTCAGTTACGGCGTCGGCGCTGTCGCACTGGCCACCGGTACGGTTCTTTACATCTTGGGCTGGCCGAGCGACCAGTCGACTAGCGTGGCCCTCCTGCCCATTCTGGTCCCAGACGGGGCCTCCATGATGCTGAAGGGGAGATTCTAATGCCAACCTATCGTCGGACGGTTCTGTGGGTTCTCTGTTGCTCGTCCGTGGTCGGCCTTGTTGGTTGTTTTGGCAGGGGCTTTGACCTCAGCGTCAGCGACGGAGCAGTGGCGGGGAAGCAGGGCAACGGCAGTGGCGTGGGTGGTGCCGGGGCGTCTCTAGACGCGCCCGGATCGGTCGACGACAGCAAGAATGCAACCGACGGCTCAAAGACCGACGCAACTGTTGCGGACGCCCCGGCGTCGAACGGGGGCGCCGGTGGGGCTAGCGGGGGAATCACCGGAAGTGGTGGCGTATCCACGGGCGGAGCGACGGGCACGGGGGGAAACACCACAAGCGGCTCCACCACCGGCGGATCGTCCACGACAGGCGGCTCCTCCGTATCGGGAGGTACTACATCGACAGGTGGCTCCTCGAACATGGGCGGTGTCCACACCGGCGGGGTGACTGGTACCGGAGGAACGGTCAAGACGGACGACCCCGGAAAGTGCGGAGCCTCGGCACTCGACTGCACAACTCTTCCAAATGTCCGTTCCGGGAGCACTGGCGTCGAGTGCCGATCAGGTGCCTGCTATATACCCCCGACTGTTTGCACCTCCGGATTCGCGCATTGCTCGATCCGAGCCGACGATGGTTGTGAGACAGACCTCACCGCGCCTTCAACCTGTGGAAGTTGCACAAACAAGTGCGTGGCCCCAACCGGGATCTGTTCGACGACCGCCGGACTACCGGCTTGCTCGTCCAGCTGCACGGCGCCGACGCCCACTCTCTGTACGTCTAAGTGCGTCGACACCTCGAGTGATCCAACCAATTGCGGGACGTGTGGTCACGACTGCACGACACTGCCTCATCTCCAAGTGGGAGCTGCGGTCCAGTGCAACGGTGCCGGCGGCTGTGTCGTGCCAGCCGCGGCGTGCGCCGCCGGTTACGCCAATTGCTCGACCGGCGCGGCCGACACAGACGGGTGCGAAACACCCACCAATACGAACGCGAACTGCGGAGGATGCGGCATCACTTGCAGCCTACCGAACGCCTCGGCTAGCTGCGCGAGTGGGACCTGCGAGGTCTCCTCCTGCAGCACCGGGTTTGGCGACTGTACTACCGGCGCTGGCTGCGAAACTCCGCTCACGACTCCAGCCCACTGCGGTAGCTGCACCAATGCCTGCGGACAGAATCAGACGTGCGACAGCACGGGTACGTGCCAGTGCACGGGCAACACACGCCCGTGTTCGGGACTCACCGGCTGCTTCGCTGAATCAGCCTCGTCGTGCGGCGCCTTGTGCGTGGCTTGCCCTGCCGTTGCCCACGGCACAGCCCAGTGCCTGTCCGGAGGGCGATGCGACGCCACGTGCGACACACAGTTTCTCCGATGTGACGGCCAGCCCCGAACCTGCATCCCCTCGACATGGAGTTTCGAGTCCAACACACCTGAGGGATTCACGGTTTTCAGCAGTACTTCGACAAGCAATGCGGTTGATAGCTTTGCTGTGAGCACGACACGCGCCGCTCCGGGGGCCGGGACGCATGCGCTGGCGATTGCCGCGACGTTCAATTGCAGTCGCAAGATTGTGCAAATCGCCCTCTCGCCCTGCGCACTCCCAGTGCCCAGCGACATGCGCGGCAAGACCTTCAGCTTCCAAGTATTTCTCGACGGGCCCGCCCTGTTGGACGGCCCCAAGGAACAGGTGGCCGAGGTGCTCACAACGACAGCGCTGACGAGCCCAATCCCCTTCGTGGTTGGCCAGTGGATTCCAGTCTCGTTCCCGATCACCGATTCTTCGGCGGCGACCGCCACCACTCTCGAGTACTCTCTGTTCATGATTCCCTCCGGACCTCCCCCTGACAACGTCTGCATGCAGTGGCAAGGGACGA
Organism: Myxococcales bacterium; assembly: GCA_003155465.1. The sequence continues at coordinate 2,809 of PMCR01000530.1, forward strand.
TCTACTTGGATGCATTCTCCCTAAACTGACGCTCGATACGAACTCGCGAACGCGTACGACGGGAAAGATCCGGCGAAAGGGCCTCGGGTGTGCATAGATTCTCCGTTCGTAGGTTCTTTGTTTTTCGCGAAGATCTTGCTGCCAAAATATCTGACGAGATGCCGCTTGGGCGGAGGGACAAGAGCAGCCAGCCGGACGATGAGGGCCAGCGGGGCCAGTCCCGGCGCTGCGCTGCTTGGGCTGATAGTGGAGGTACACCTCGGCTCCGCCGTAGCTGGCGGTGACCGGCATCGTGGCTTGCAGGTGGTACTTGAAGGTCTGCAAGCCGGATGCGGGCAGCGCGGACAGATAGAGCATCAGTTGCTTGCCCGTGATTTCGTAGGCCGACAGGACCTTGGACGGGCGAGCAAGAGTCCGATTCCCGCGACGACTCTTCGGACACCACGGGGTATCCTTAGAGAGCGCACTGGTATTCTCGCACTTGCGCCGAACCAGTCCCAGTCACAACCCATACGCAGGATGTTCCAGCGTTGCAGTCCTTGTCGGAACGACAAGCCCCTCCCACAGGGGCACCTATCGGTCCATCACAAACAGAATACGGCGAGCTTACCTCGCCTCCACTGAAGATACTGATCGACCCACAGACGAAACCACCAGCACAGGTGCCTCCTTGCTGGCACTGGGTGTAGCACCAGTGGTCGCCCACCCCCAAACAGATGGGCAGGATAGAGCTGCAATTTAAGCCCCAATTGAGAACTTCGCCGTCAAGACACGGCTCGGGGTGAGGAGCGCCCTCGCGCTGACCAATCGTGCCACCCGAGCCTCCGGTGTCCGAGGTAGCCGCATCCACCACACCCTCAGGCAACACGCACAGGGTTGTGTAACAGCCGCTGTACAAGGAATAGCACTCGCGCTCCGCCGGGCAGTCTTTAGACAAGTCTATCTCTCCCTGTACCCACTCTACCGTTTGGCCTGTAGTGCACATACTGATCGCCCCGCACCTGCCACCTTGGCCACCTGTGCCACGAGTTCCAGAGCTGCCAGCAGTACTGCCACCTCCGTTCGATCCGCCAGAACCAATCGTGCCGCCAGTTCCACCTATGCTGGTACCTCCTACTCCACCCGGACTGGTGGTACCACCAGTGCCGCCCATGCTGACACCTCCGGCTCCGCCTGGGCCAATCGTTCCACCCAATCCTCCTGTGCCGGCACCCCCTGTTCCACCAGAACCGATTGTTCCACCCGAACCCCCGATGGTTCCGCTGCTGATGGTACTGCCAGCCTGGCCTCCGCTTGCAGTTCCCGCATCACCGGCTCTGCTCTTGATACCAGAGCTGCTGCACGCTAGTCCCAGCAAGCCAGTTGCGAAAAGGGCTGCGGCGGCTGTCGAGGTCTTCAACATCGGGACGAACATGGGTCACGTGTACTGGGAGTGGGTATCTTAATGTCGACCGGTGCTTCATCAAGGTCAAATAGATGTGGTGGGCGCAGAATATAGCGACACAAGGTTACTCGGGAACGGCGATCCCGGTCGAGGACGCAGGCTTCTTCATCGACGGCCTCGGGATCGTCCCTGGCGACCGGATCCAACTGCAGGGGCAGTCGCAGACCGCGAGCATCACAAGTGTCGACTACTCGACCAATCAGTTCACCATCGACACACCGCTGACCTGGACTGCCGGGTTGGGCGTCAGCCTTCCGTACGCGGGTTCGGCGCCGGACATCGGGGCTTTCGAGCAGTAGCCTTCTCAGTTTGGGAAGCGCAACCGCCGACGTCGCCGGTTGAGAACTAAGCCCAACACGCCCAGCATCGCGAAGAGAGAGCCCGCGGAGACCCGCCTGGGGCCGAGCGCGCACGAAGAGCCCGACGAGGCCGCGGCATTGGCCGTGCTGCCCTGTCCGCCGACATCGCCGCCGCTCGCGCTCACGCTACCCCCGGTTCCAGACGCGGTCGTTCCCCCTGTAGCGATCGTCCCTGTCCCTCCGGTGCCTACCGCGGTGCTGCCCCCGG
>PMCR01000530.1:4879-5401 GCA_003155465.1 Myxococcales bacterium
CTGCCCGCGCCTCCGGACCTGGTGGTCCCGCCACCGCCCGTGCCGCCGGCCCCGCTGGTCCCGCCACTGCCCGCACCCCCGGTCCCGCTGGTCCCACCGCCGCCCGCCCCGGTGGCTCCATATTCATAGGCGCCCAAGTCTGGGGCCGCGCCCACAAATGGAAGCTTGACGTCCGTACCCTTGTCGATCATTGCGCTGCCGGCAGCCAGTTTTAGGAAGTCCACATTCGGCAGGCTGCCATCGGCCTGGCGGGGTCCCAGCGCGGGTGAAGTTGTCTCGATGGCCTGCCCCGTGCCCCCAATGGTCGGATCGGTGATGCTGAGGAAATCCTTGGCTGCTGGGGTGATATTCAGATCCCAACTGTTGAATTGGGTGTCGACCCCGTACCCGGTAATGTATTCATTCTTGTTGGGGAAGCCGAGGTTGTTCCTCATGATGTGTACCTTCGTTCCCGTCAAGATTACGCCATCCGTTCTGGTGCCACCGCCGTTGGGTGCACTCCAAGTGCTCGCCAGCATGTTG
>PMCR01000355.1 GCA_003155465.1 Myxococcales bacterium
CGTGGGCCACCTGCTCCTCGTGGTGGCGGTCGTGGTGGCCGCCCTCGCTTTCGACTTCATCAACGGCTTTCACGACGCGGCCAATTCGATTGCGACCATCGTGTCCACCCGCGTGCTCACCCCATTCCGGGCGGTGTTGTGGGCGGCGTTCTTCAACTTCATCGCCTTCGCGCTGTTCAAGCTGCACGTGGCCAGCACCATCGGCAAGGGGATCATCGACCCCGCCGTGGTCGACATGGCAGTGATCATCGGCGCACTGGCCGGCGCCATCGCCTGGAACCTGTTGACCTGGTGGTGGGGGCTGCCGTCCAGCTCGTCGCACGCCCTGGTCGGTGGGCTGATCGGGGCAGGTGTGTCCAAGGCCGGCCTCGGAATCCTGGGCTGGAGCAAAATCGGCGCCACCGCCGCGTTCATCTTGATCTCTCCCCTGCTCGGCTATCTGGGCGCCGCCATCCTGATGATTGGCTGCTCGTGGCTGCTCCGCAGGCAAACGCCGGGGCGAGTGGACAAGTGGTTCCGCCGGCTGCAATTCCTTTCTGCCTCGGCCTTCAGCCTCAACCATGGCGGCAACGACGCCCAGAAAACCATGGGCATCATCGCCGTGCTTCTCTACTCGCAGGGGCTGTTGGGAAAAAGCTTTCCCAGCACGAGGGATTTCCCGCTGTGGATCGTGCTCTCGTGCCACGCTGCCATGGGACTCGGCACCATGGCGGGCGGCTGGCGAATCGTGAAAACCATGGGCATGCGGCTGACCAAGCTGCGTCCATTCGGCGGCTTCTGCGCCGAAACCGGCGGCTCACTGGCCATTTTCATCGCGACCCAACTTGGCATCCCGGTGTCGACCACACACACCATCACCGGCGCCATCGTGGGCGTGGGCACCGTCTCAAACCCCGGGCGAGTGCGCTGGGGCCTGGCCAGCCGNNTCTGGGCCTGGATCTTCACCATCCCCGCGTCTGCACTCATCGCCGCCATCACCTATTTCATCGCGCGCAGCCTAGGTGCGTGATCGAGCAAGAATCAGCGGAATGATCGCCGCGGGATTTTGCGGCGCGGATCTGCGCGATGGCCACCTGCCACAGCGAGGATTCTCGAAGGCCGAGCGGCGCGGGCAGCCGTGGGACGGCCTGGCCGTCGTCGTCGTCGTCGCACATCCCGTCTGCAACGACTTCGTCGTCGTCGTCTCCGCCGGGCCAGAGGGGCTCATGGTCCCGCGGGTTCTCTTTCGCTTTGGGCGGGGGCGCCCTTTTCACATGCCGGTCGCCGGGCACGGGCTGGCTCGGACTGTGGCCAGGCTTGTCGTCGGTCATGACATACATGGAACCTCCTTGATCTCCAGCGTGACCGACGGAGGTGGCGAACAGGTGACGGCAAGGAAAACTCCTGCGCAGGGCCGGTGTCGGCGGGCCGACGGTAGGGATCGTCGGTTTCTCGCCAGGCTCGGCGCACCAAGGTCGTGCGGCCGCGCCAAGCCGATCCGCCAACCTGGCGTCCGCGCTACGTATTCATCGTGCCTCACAAGGGCGCGTGCGGTTGTGATAGAAGTCGGCCCATGAGCAAGGTGACACGGGCGCTTATCTCTGTTTCGGACAAGACCGGCGTTGTGGATCTCGGCCGCCGGTTGGCCAAGTTGGGTGTCGAGATTCTGTCGACCGGGGGCACGTCACGCTCGCTGCGCGAGGCCGGGCTGGTCGTGCGCGATGTGAGCGACTTCACCGGCTTTCCCGAGATGCTCGATGGCCGGGTGAAGACCCTGCACCCGCGCGTGCACGGCGGCATCCTGGNNGATCCCATCGATCTGGTGGTGGTGAACCTGTACCCGTTCCGCGAGACCGTGGCGCGCGGAGCCGCCTTCGACGAGATCATCGAGAACATCGACATCGGCGGCCCGGCCATGGTGCGCTCGGCGGCCAAGAACCACGAGCGGGTGGCCGTGGTGGTTGATCCCAAAGACTACGGCCGCGTGCTGGACGAGATCGAGAGCAAGGGTCAGGTCTCGGCTGGGCTGCGTTTCGAGCTTTGCCGCAAGGCCTTTGCCCACACCGCCGCCTACGACGGCGCTATCGCCAGCCACCTGGGCCGGCTCGCGAACAACGGCAGCGTCACTGCGGACTTCCCGGCCACCATGCACCCATCGCTGCACCTGGAACGCGTACTCCGCTACGGCGAGAACCCTCACCAGAAGGCCGCCTTCTATTCATGGGATGCTCCTTCCGGGATGTCGCTGGCCAAGGCCGAGGTCTTGCAGGGCAAGGAACTTTCCTACAACAACCTGCTCGACCTGGATGCCGCCATGAAGCTGTGCGCGGAGTTCGAGACACCCGCGGCGTGCATCATCAAACACACCAACCCCTGCGGCATCGCCGTGTCCGACCAGGGCATCAACCAAGCCTTCCGCCTGGCCAAGGAGACCGATCCTGTCTCTGCCTTTGGCGGCATTGTGGCCTTCAACCGCACCGCCGACGCTGATCTGGCGCGCATGATGGGCGAAGGTTTTCTGGAATGCGTGGTGGCGCCCGACTACACGCCGGAAGCCTTGCAGGTCTTTGCCACCAAGAAGAACCTGCGCCTGCTGCGCGCCAGGCTGGCGCCGGGTGCGGCCGGACAGCTCGACCTGCGCGCCATCTCCGGTGGCGTGTTGGTGCAGTCGAGCGATGTCACCACCTGCGCGGCCTCGGCGGGCAAGGTCGTATCCGCGCGCCTGCCCACCGCGCAGGAGCTGGCTGACCTTGACTTCGGCTGGCGCGTGGCCAAGCACGTGAAGTCCAACGCCATCGTATTCGTGGGCGGTGGCCGCACCCTGGGCGTGGGCGCGGGTCAGATGTCGCGCGTGGACTCGGTGAAACTGGCCGTGTCAAAGGCGCGCTCCTCCCTTGTCGGCTCGGTGCTCGCCTCTGACGCTTTCTTTCCCTTCCGCGACGGCGTGGACGAGGCTGCCAAGGCCGGCGTCACCGCCATCATCGAGCCCGGGGGATCGGTGCGCGACGCCGAGGTCATCGCCGCAGCCGACGAACACGAGATTGCACTGGTCTTCACCGGCGAGCGCCACTTCCGCCACTAAATCGTTTCGACTTCGCAGTTGAAGATGTCAGGAAGGAGCCGGCAGTTGACAATCTACAGTCGACAGTCAAAGGGATTCCGGCCCAAGCAGGCGTCGAATGACAGCGCACCGGTCGTGCGCTCCTGGATGGCGCCAGCACCTTCACCGCCTGTGATCAGGAAGCCCGCGTTCATGCTGGGCGGCCGCTTCGCAGTCATCCGCGAGCCGCACTTCATGCTTGGCGTGACACCGGAAGGGACCGCCGAGGCGGTGTCTCGGCCCGCGGGCAAGCACGCCCTGGCCGCGGTCAACCTCGCCGACGAATCTCCACATGAAACATAGGATTCTGCTGGTTGGCTCAGGCGGGCGCGAGCACGCCCTGGCCTGGAAATTGCTGCAAAGCCCGCTGTGCGATCACCTGGTGGCCGCACCCGGCAACCCCGGCATCGAAGCCCTGGGCCGCGGCAAGGGGCCCGACGCCGGCAGGGTCACCCTGGCGCCGGTGGGGGCCGAGGCCGTCGCTGATTTGCTGGGGTTGGCCGACCACGAGCAAATTGATTTCGTAGTCTGCGGCCCGGAGGCGGCCCTGGCCAAGGGCCTGGGAGATGCCTTTGCCAAGCAGGGTATCGCCTTCTTCGGCCCGTCGCAGGCCGCAGCCGAGATCGAGGGATCGAAGAGCTTCGCCAAGGATCTGATGAAGCGTGCCGGCGTGCCCACCGCCTCATATGGCAGCTTTGACGACTTGCCCGCGGCCGAGGCCTTCATCGACGCGCAACCCGGCGATGTCGTGGTCAAGGCTGACGGGCTGTGTGCCGGCAAGGGCGTGGTGGTCGCGTCTTCCCACGACGAGGCCAAGGCCGCGGCCCGCGCCATGCTGCGCGACCGCAGCTTTGGCGAGGCCGGCGCCCACGTGGTGATTGAAGAACGCCTTGTTGGCCGCGAGTGTTCCATGATGGCCCTGTGCGACGGCGAGCGCTTTGTGCTGCTGGCCACGGCCGAGGACCACAAGGCAGTGTGGGACGGCGATCGCGGGCCCAACACCGGCGGCATGGGCGCCTATTCGCCCTCCCCGCTGGTCGACGCGGCTCTCACTGAGCGCATTGCCCAAACCATCTTCGCGCCCACTGTGGCTGCCATGGCGGCGATGGGCCGGCCGTTTCGTGGACTGCTCTACGGCGGCCTGATGCTGACCCCTCAACGTGGGCCCATGGTCATCGAATGGAACTGTCGCTTCGGCGATCCCGAGACGCAGGCGGTGCTGCCGCGCATGGAAGACGACCTTCTGCCCTGGCTGCTCGCTGCGGCCCAAGGCAAACTGCCGGCCGGTTCGCCGACGTGGTCACCCGGCATCGCCGTGTGCGTGGTGCTGGCAGCCCAGGGCTATCCTGGCAAGGCACGCAGCGGCAACCCAATCAACGGTTTGGCAGAAGATGGCCAGCTTGCGGGTGAGGGCAAAGATCTGGTGGTGTTTCACGCCGGCACCAGGCGCGACGGGCAGCGTCTGCTGACCAGTGGCGGCCGCGTGCTGGGCGTCACCGCGCGGGGCTCCGACCTGGACAAAGCGCGCGCCCGTGCCTACAACGGCATTGCCCGGATACAGTGGACAGGCATGCACTTTCGCAAAGACATCGGCCTGCGAGGACGAACATGACTGGGAAACTAGGAAGCGACGTAGCGGTCTTGATGGGGTCGAAGTCCGACCTCGACATCATGAAGCCTGCCGCGCAGGTCTGCCGAAAGCTGGGTCTCACCGTGGACGTGCGCGTCCTGTCTGCCCATCGCGCGCCTGAACAGACGGCAGCCTATGTGCGCGACGCGGCCAAGGCAGGCACCAAGGTCTTCATCTGCGGCGCGGGCGGGGCGGCCCACTTGGCCGGCGCGGTGGCTGCCCACACCACCCACCCGGTGATTGGCGTGCCCATTGCGTCGGGCAGCCTGCAGGGCATGGACGCGCTTCTGTCGACTGCCATGATGCCCCCAGGAATCCCAGTGGCGACTGTAGCCATTGGCGGCGCTGAGAATGCCGGGCTGCTGGCCGCGCAGATCGTTGCGCTCGGCGATCCCGTACTGGCCGAGGCCGTGGCTGCCGAACGCGAAGCGCGCCTGCAGAGGGTGCTGGAGGCCGACGCCGAAGTGCGCGACAAGTGGTAGACGTCGCCGCCGCAGCCGCGGCCCTTGCCCGCGGCCAAGTCGTCGCCTTTCCAACCGAGACCTTCTACGGCCTGGCTGTCGATGCCCTTGATGAGGCAGCGCTGGCCAAGCTGCGCGCCTTGAAGGGGCGGGAAGCAGAAAAGGCCTTCTCACTCCTGATTTCGGGCCGCGAGATGTTGGCCTCCCTGTGTCTCGATATTTCGCCGACAGCCGAGCGTCTCATGGCGCAGCACTGGCCCGGACCGCTGACCCTCGCGTTGCCGGCGCGACCGGGCTTGCCCTCGTCGATCGTGGCCGATGGGTGCGTGGCAGTTCGCATGTCGCCACATTCACTCGCGCAAGCGTTGGTCGTAGCCGCTGGTCGTTCCATCACCGCCACCAGCGCCAATCCCGCAGGCGCAGCGCCACCCCGCACAGTCAGCGAGGTCGCAGCGTATTTCGCCCCGCCGACCTGCCTGATCCTCGACGGCGGCACCACCCCCGGCGATCAGCCCAGCACCCTCGCGCGCGTGCGCGGCGAGCGCGTGGAGATCTTGCGCCAGGGGGCGGTGGTTTTGGCAGATGTTCTTTGAACTCCGCGAGAATCCGTCGGGCTCGGGAAGTCTGGACAAACGCTCAAGACCCTCCATCGTCTTGCTCGCGCTCCGGTCTTGCACCGGCTCCTGGAAGCCCACCGGCGGAGGCCGGCAATACGACGGGGGCTTCATGCAAAGCGAGTCTGCCCCCCCGTGATAATGCCGTGTCTTGCCACCCCTTGCAGCCCCGGGGGCATCAGAAAATGCTCCCAGTGTCGTTTAGGGCGCAAACCAAAACGTTGGCATCGAGCGGGAGCTTCACAGCCCTTTCGGGGGCTCCTTGGCCCCACCCATGCGCCGTCCTTCTCGCAGCAGTTCCAGCAACTCCTCAGTACTCTCGCCTTCCCAAGGGCCAAACGAGGCCAGATAATCCCCCAGCGGAATTTCCGGTGCCGGGGTTCGAACGGCGCGAAGTTCGACATCCATGTCCTCCACGTGAACGCGCACCGGGTGCATGGGGTCGCGCCGGAGCGCGGCCAGGGCATCCTCGAAAGGAGACTTCGCAGCAGGCTGGGACATGACCGAAGTGTACCACCGCTCTTGCTGGGAGGGCGATTTCAGGGAAACGGCTCGTGGCTAGCCGAGTAGGCTGCCCCGGGCTCTGGCGTATCCACTCATCGCGGCCACCCACAATGAGCGCTATGATGGCCCAACTCCCATGGACGATCGCCCTCGCACTCCTCGTTCTCACCCTGGCCTCATCGCGGAACGCGAGAAGGTCGTCGCCCGTTTGTCCGACGCCTTCGCTCACGATCGTTTGAACATGGACGAATTCGAACGGCGCCTGACCCTGGCGCATGAGCGAGATACGCTCGCGTCCATTAATCAACTCGTGGACGATCTGGCGGAGACAGATGGGGAAGTTCGCGCGCAGACCCTGGCCCACGCCAGCAACTCCCCGGAGCACCACGAAATCACGGCCATCTTCGGTGGCAGCCAGTTCTCTGGACCGCGGCCCCTGCCCCGCCGACTTAAGATCAGGGCGCTATTTGGAGGCGTGCTGGTGGATCTGCGCGATGCCCTTTTCCCCGACGGCGTCGTTGAAGTGGAGATCATGGCCATGTTTGGCGGCGTGAAGATCATCGTGCCCCCGACCTTGGCGGTCGAGTGCCACGGCGTGGCTCTTATGGGCGGCTTCCAAGGCCTCAACCGCGTGCCGGCCAACACCGATCCATCGTCGCCCCTGTTGAGGGTGCGAGGACGCGTCCTGTTCGCTGGCGTGCAGATCGAGACGCGCCTACCCGGCGAAAAGCTGCGCTGGCACCGTCACCGCGAAGAACGCCGCGCCCTTCGCGGGAGAAACGACGGGCCTCGCGGAGAGAAATGAGGCAACGTGGAAGCCGTATGATGAGGGATACAGCATCGTGAGCTTCTAGGATTTCCATTTCTTGACACGTAGGCTGTGCCAAGCTGAAGGAAGACACCCTGAAAGGAGGAGTAGGATGCTGAGGCACCATCGTCTTCTTGGGACAGTGCACTGGCGCACACTCGGAATGTTGGCGGTGCTTGCTCCTTCCTTTTTGTCTTCTTCCTGTTCCAACGGGCTTCCGCCGAACTGTACGGATCCAGGGACATTGAAGGAGAAGTACTTCGGCTTTGATAAGGGGAGCACGGTACAAGGAGCAGAACGGTGTTTTGGTCCTTCCGCCAATTGCTCTGACCTTTGCGAATTCCTATCCGCATCTGAAGGCACTGGCGGTACCATGGCATGGGCTGAGGTCTGCGAGCGAGTGCCGAGCCCGGATGGATGGGCGGATGCCGGCTATCAGGGGTGGGAAGACGCTGGTTATGTAACGCGAATCTCGGGGGACGCGAGCGTTGATCCAGAGAGGATCCTGCACGTCGTCTTCAGGATCACTCCGTTCTGCGGAGTCTAGCCGAAGTTGCGCAGTAGGCCT
>PMCR01000462.1 GCA_003155465.1 Myxococcales bacterium
GACCAGAATGTGTCGTCATTGCCGTCGTTGGCCAGCCGTGCCGGATGATCGGGAGACTCGCCGGAAGCCCGTGCCGGCCCATCTTTTCCAAGCGTGAGCTCGGGCGCGGCCTGCCCGGCGGTTGAGAAGCGCTTGTAAGGTCGCGCAACCGACTGTGTCTTGCCGCGAACGAATCGTGGCGAGCCCTCGGTCGTAATGGTCAGCGTCGCGTCCTCTAACCCGGAAGAGCGGGCCCGGATGACAGTGGTGCCCGCGTAGTACGATCTGAANNGGCCATCCCGGATGGCGATGTCGCTGTCGGGGTCGAAGGTTATGCCCGGACCAGTGGGAAACTCCCCCGGACCGGATTCGACGGTCAGCGTAACTTCTGGCGAATTGCTGATCGGCTGGCCGCGAGCATCAAGAACGGTGACCACGACCTGCGCATCGTCAAGCGCATCGGTGCCGTGAATGACGGTCTGGTCCGCCGTCAATTGCAGCCTGGCCGGCCTTCCGGGAGCCGGCCACGCAGGCGGCGGGATGTGGCGGTATTCATTGCGATACCAATACCATTGACGTTTCGGCAGCCGGAAGTAGTCCACCAGGCCCATACTGCCAAAATGCCCGGCGATGCTGCCATGGTCGAAGGCGCACCAGAGAGCCTGCCCGCTTCGCCACCCGAATTGCTCCGTCTGCAAGTCACCCCAGCCCGGCCCATAGCTGCCCGGACGGTCGCAAACCGTGGAGCCATACTCGGTCACCGTATTGGGGATTCCGGGATTCATAAACAGACGTGCGCCGTCGCCGTTGTAGCCAGCTACGTCGCCGAGTTTGTCAATCTCTCCGCGTTGAGCGCCGCCGACGGCGGCAGGCCGTGTCGGATCCAACTCATGCGAAAGAACGACCAAGTCTTTCAGGAACTGGTGCACCTTGGGCATGGTTGACGGTGCGGTGAAGAAGGCTTCGTTGCCCAGGCTCCAGACGATGATGCTGGGATGATTGCGATGGATGCGGATCATCTCGCGCAGGCTGGCCTTCACACTGTTCTCGAAGCCCGTCTGATGCTCAGGCTCGGGTGGATAGGCGCTGGCACCCCACGGGTTCTTGAAGGGCGCGGTACCCCAGAAGGAATTCTCAGACCAGAACAACAAGCCCAAACGGTCGCATGCCGCCGAGAAGACGGGAGCGTGAGGGTAGTGCGATCCGCGCACGAAATCGAATCCGGCATCCTTGAGCAGTCTGATGTCACGCTCAAGACCACCGTCCGTCACGGCATCGCCCCATCCGGCATGATCCTGATGCGCGTTCACCCCTTTGAAGTAAAGGTGTTCGCCGTTGAGAAAGAACCCTTGATCCGCAGTCCACTTGAACCAGCGGAAACCAAAGGTGGTGCGATAGGTATCCACCAGCGCCGTTCCGTCGAAGACTCTTGTCACCACCGAATACAGATTCGGATGGTTCGGAGACCAGAGCTTGGGACTGGCAACGTCCGGGGTGTTCTGGTCGAAAGTCACCAAAGCACCGGGCCCGACGGATTGCGATGTCTTTACGGTCGCCACAATCTGACCATGGCCGTCCATGACATCCGATTGCGCCGTGCAGCGCTTCCTCTTAGCCGAGTCGTTGCGAATCTCGGTCTTCACATTCACTGCACCCGACTCCGCGGAGACTCTGGGTGTGGTGACAAACGTGCCACACCACGTTACGTGCAACGGATCGGTGATCACCAAACGCACATCGCGATAGATGCCCCCAGAAAAAACGTGCTCACCGGCACGGGGCGCAAGTTCCGGATTCCACAGATTGTTGACTCGGACGGCCAGAAGGTTGTCGCCCGAATGAACGGATTCCGTGATGTCGAAGGAAAACCCTGTGTAGCCCCCTTGGTGCCGACCGACACTCCGGCCGTTGACAAAGGCCTCCGCGACTTGAAACACCCCATCAAATTCGATGAAAATGCGCTTCCGTTTCCATTCCTGCGAAACGGTCAGATGTTTGCGATACCAGCCGTATCCCGTGTAGAACTCGGAGGACAAGAAATACGGCTGGCTGAAGGAGTGCGGAAGCCCAACTGGGTTCCAGGCTTCGTCCGCGAAACCGGGAGCTTCGGCACCCGCGGAATCCCCCAAGGCGAACTTCCACTCCCGGTTCAGGCTCAACTCCAGCCTGGGTGACGGTTGGGAAATCTTCTCCGCGGCACTGCCAGCGCCGAGCAGGAGCGGGAGAATCCAGAGGTGGTGACAGGTCATGAGGCGGAGTGTCTCAGTTTTCATGTTCAGTCAAGACGGCCAGACGGAATATGCACTTCGCGCGCAAACCCATCAACACCATTGCCCATGACAGTGATCCCGCGATGGCCGCAGAAGGTCGTGGACGTGGCCTGACTGATCACCGTCGACCACATCTGCGACAGCCACCGGAAGCTTCCATCAGGTGTGTGGCTTGATCATGGAAAGGCTTGTTTCTCCGGGGTACCCCTCGCATTCGCTCCGCTTGGCGCAGTACCAGGGGAGGGCGTCACGCGCTTCTTGGCAAGGGTTGCGGCGACGTCGGGCTACAATATTTCACCAAGCTAGGTCATACTGGCCAGCATGACCGGCCGACAGCTCGGCGCAGTGGCCGCAATATTCTTCGGGGGAGTCGGCTGCATGAAGGCAGACCGCCTGGTAGCCGTCCAGATAGACACGGTCCCGACCGATGCGCTCCAGCCAGAAATAGACGGAGGCGGCGACGCTGCTTGGGGGCGGGGGCCATTCTCTGCGCCGACGCCGATCGTTGGCCTAGTCAGCGAGACAACCGACGTCCACGGTGCCTCGCTCACCAAGGATGAATTGGAGATCTACTTTGCGTGCCAACTCAAGGGTGACCCGACCTTCCACATTTGGTCCGCCACGCGGCCCACTCTCGATTCGGCGTGGCCTGCGGCTGTGCTGGTGACCAAACTCTTCGGCTCTCGCTTCGATGTGGATCCGGAGATTTCCCCTGATGGCCTGACCATCTACTTTTCGAGTGACCGATTAGGCGCGGGATTCCGACTCTATGTCTCTCAGCGGAGCGCACGCGACCAGCAGTGGACTAACCCACAGGAAGTCGTGGAACTTACCTCTTCGACAATGGACAGGTATGGACCCAGCGTCGATCCCACGGGGCTTTTCATGGTTTTTGGCTCCGCGACGCAGGGAGATAACGACTATCGCCTGTACTCCGCGTCCCGATCCCGCACCGACTCTTCCGGAGTCTGGGGAAATGTCCAGGAGCTTTCGGGCATCAACTCAGGCAGGGAGGACGACGATCCCGCGCTTTTTCATGATTCGTTGTCCCTGATCTGGAGCTCTCGAGCCTATAGCAACGGAAAATCGTGGGATCTCGTCGAAGTCAGCCGTCCCGACCTGTCCGCGCTTTTTTCCGCTGCGCCAGTTTTCCTGACCACTCTCAATACCTCCTACTCGGATCGCTATCCTTGGGTGTCGCAGGACGGAACCCATATTGTGTTCAGCATTGAGCCCGAAAGCAGCCCCGGCGCTCTCTATGAAGCATGGCGGTAGGGTTCACCTGACGACTCGTAGTTGACAACCTCGCACTTTTCGGAGCTACAATTGAGGCATGTCCTTCGTGGGAAGCAGACTTCGTGTTGGCGTCCCCGCCGAGGTGCGCTCGTCCGAGAGGAGCGAATCCGACCTTACAACCCTGGCGTTGGCGGCGAGGACACGCGATGCCGCGGCCATGCGCAGGTTCTTGGAAGCCATCGCACCGTCGGTACGCAATGTCTGTCGCGGCGTCTTGGGGGCTGGCCACGGTGACTTGGAAGATACCGTCCAGGAGTGTTTGATCGACATCCTGCGTGCCTTGCCGAGCTACCGGGTCGAGGGCGCGATTGTTCACTACACGAATCGCATCGCGTTGCGGGCGTCAATCGCCGCGCGCAAGCGAGCACGAAGTCGAGAGCAGCGGCTGAACGCGCTCGCTGATCAGACTTGCGTCCCAGACCTCGCCGGAAGCGAGAACGCCCTTCCCAACCTTTGGCTGGTGCGCGGAATCATCGACGAGCTGTCGGCCGTGCAGGCCGAGACCGTTCTCATGCGCATGGTCTTGGGTTGCTCGGTGGAAGAGACAGCCGCAGCCACGCAGGTGCCAGTCAACACGGTCAAGAGCCGTCTGCGTTTGGCCAAGGACTACCTGCGCAGTCGACTCGACGAAGAGATTGTCGACTGGAAAGGCCGCGCATGAATCTCGAGTTGCATCCCGAAGACGTCCTCGACCGGGCGCTGACGGGCGAGTTGTCTGAAGCGGAGCAGCATGCTTTGGAGCAGCACCTTGCCGATTGCAGCGCTTGTGAGGCTCACCTGGCCATGGCTCGCTCGCGGCAACAGGCTTGTGCGCCGCAGCCCTGGGGTAGCCGCTTGAACAGCCTCGCGGTGGACTACGCCTTGGCTCGCTTCGGACGCGCCCGCTGGTCGGCGCTGTTTTTCTGGCCGACCCGAAGGCGTTGGCTTCTGGCAACCGTGGGAATGCTGTTGGTAGCGGGCGGCGTGGCAAGCGCGGCATTTTGGCACAGGCAAGCTGCCGCGCCTGATCCGGTCCCGTCGCAGGGCACCGTGGCGCGACCTGCTGCACGGAAACCCGCGCCGCGCAAGCCAGCCCTGGCCTTGTCTGAGCCGCCCTCGTCTTTGCAGGCTGAACTCGTGGACAGCAGCTCCAGCCTTTCTCCGGCACCGCGCGCGCAACCCAGCGCAGCCTCGCTTTTTGCGCAGGCCTCCACCTTGCGCGACCGCAACCGGGTGGACGACGCCATTGCCGTTTTTCGCAAGCTGCAGCAGCTCTTCCCCACCACGCGCGAAAGCCGGGTCTCATTTGCCGTCGCAGGCCGCATGCTGCTCGACCGCGGGCGCCCGTTGCAGGCCCTTGCTCAATTCGATCAGCACCTGGCGCGTGGGGGCGAGGCGTCAGAGGAGGCCCTGGCCGGACGCGCGGCCGCGTTGGGACAGATGGGGCGCCTTTCCGCTGAACGCGAAACCTGGCAGAGGCTGCTCGATTCCTACCCTGGAACGATCTACGCCACCCAAGCCAGACAGCGGTTGTCCGAGGTGCGCCGTCCGCAGAAATCGGTTCCTGGAATCGAGCATTCTCTCTGAGCGTGGTTTGAGCGTGAGCGGTCGGAGAAATGGCGCTGCGTCTGCGCCACGGCCCGCGCGCCTCGGGCGGGTCATCTTGTTCTTCTTGCTGGCTGGCGTGGTCGCTCTGCCGCGAGTGGCAACGGCAGAAGAACGGGAGCGCCTCAACGCGGTGCTGGCCGGAGACCCGGCAGCAATCGAGAGAGTCCTCGTCGCGCTTCGAGCTTCGCTTGACCGCCAGGGCCTGGACCTGGTTGCGGTCAGTTCGGCCCGGATCGATCCAATCGACGTCGCCCGCTGTCCTCTCGATCTCACTCCCACCGGACCTGTGGCGCATCTGTGGCTAGACCTGACGGCAACCCAACCCACGATGTATCTCCTGGACGCGCGAAGTGGGCTGGTCTATGCACGCCCGCTGGCGGTTCACGCGAATCCAGACGCGGTCGAGCTGGAACTGATTCGCTTGGTGGTCGACAGCTCGGTGGAGGCCATTCTGAAAGGGCGCGCGCTGGGTGTGAGCCGCGACGAGTTCGAACGATCTTTGGCGCCCCCTCCAGTCCCAGTCCCAGTCCCAGTCCCAGTCCCAGTCCCAGTCCCGGCACCGCATCCGCCTCCACTGCCGGTAGCGGCAGCGACGAATCAGTGGCCCCGATGGACCATCTCGGCCGGCTATTCGGGGACCATGCTGTCGACTGATTCCGTCGCGCATGGTCCGGAACTGGGAGCGGAATGGCTTTGGCCGCATCTTCATCTGGGCATGACCATTCTGCAGCAATTGCCGCTGACCGTTACCCGCGGCGGGGTGGACATGCGCCTGCTCTCGTCCGGAATTCGGGTCGTTGCGGCCTTTCCGATGGCCATTGCCTCGCGCCTCTCTGCGTCGTTCGGACTGGGGGCCGGGTTGGACGCAACCCATGTGGCGCCAGATGGAACAGGGTCAGCGCCGGCCTTCTGGGCGACCGATCCGCTGGTCCTGGCCATGGCAACGCTCGATCATGCTCTTGGCGCTGCAGTTGTCTCCGTGCGGGTTGGAGTCGACTTGGATCTCTTGGCCGCGCGGTACTTGGTCGCGCATGCTAGTGGAAACAGTGTGTTGTGGACACCGTGGCGCTGGCGTCCGTTCGCCGCTATGCGTATCGGTTTTGCGTTCTAAGAATCCGGCTTTTTTCTTGGACTGCCCTGACCCGTTTCCCAGAGTGACCACCCCTTCTTGATCAAAAGGAGTTTTCCATGAAAAGCAAAGGTGCTCTCTCGACCGTCTTCCTCCTGGCAACACTTGCCAGTTTCGCTTGCTCGACCACTTCGAGCCCACCCATGGAGGTGGGTGGTAGTAAGCAGTCTTCGAGCAACTCTGGCAACGCAGGTGCGGCGGGCGGTCAACAGACCACGGGCGGCCCAGGAGGGAATGGCGCTGGCGGGCAAGTCGAGCCGCCCATCGGCGGTGACGCCACCGGCGGGGACACCGAGATCCCCATCGGCGGGGACGACATGGGCGGCCAACTCCCGCCCGGCGGCGGCATTGCAACCGGGGGCGTGGCCGGCAAAGCCACCACTGGGGTGCCCCCCACCGGGGGCGTGGCTGGTAAAGCCACCACTGGGGTGCCCCCCACCGGGGGCGTGGCTGGTAAGGCCACCACTGGGGTGCCCCCCACCGGGGGCGTGGTTTCCGGGGGCCAAACCACTGGACCGATTGTCACAGGTGGCACCATAAACCCGAGCACCGGCGTTGCCTACGTTTCCCCGGGCGAAGCCGACTTCAGCATGGATCCCGGCTGGCTGTTCATCAAGCAAGACGTAACCGGCGCCGACGCCAAGGCGTTCGACGACAGCAAATGGGCCCCGGTCAGCACGCCCCATACCTACAACGACATCGATTCCTTCAGGGTGTACACCAACCACAGCAGCGGCGACACGGGGACATATCAGGGCAAGGCGTTCTACCGGAAGCATTTCAAGATTCCGGCTGACTACAAAGACAACAAAGTGATCATCGAATTCCAGCGAATCAAGACCGGCGCCAAGTTTTGGGTCAACGGAACATCGGTCGGCGTCTTCTACGACGGCATCTCACCCTGCGGCATCGACGTGACCAAGAACGTCACTATTGATGGGACCACCGACAACGTTCTCGCTGTTGCCGTAGACAACGGCGGTAGCTCCGCCGACGAGACAGGCACGGGGTTCCAGTGGAACAACCGGGCCACCAACCCGAACTATGGTGGAATAGTTGGCCACGTTTGGCTGCATTTGCCAGGAAAGGTCTACCAAACCTATCCCCTCTACTACAATCTGAAGACCTCGGGCATCTACGTCTGGCCCGACCAGACGAGCTTCGCCAATATGAACGCCCAGGGCGACAAGGGCGATCTGACCCTGAATGTGGAGGCCGAGGTGAGCAACGAATCCGGGAGCGCGCAAAGCGCCACCCTGGGTGTCAAGGTCATCGATCCGGCCGGCGGCGCTACCCTCGCCACATTCTCAGGCACCGCGGCCTCACTGCCCACCACGGGCGTCACCGTGCTCACGGCCAAAGGGCCCCTGACCGGCGCGAAGTTGTGGAGCGACATCTCCCCCAATCTCTACAGTGTGGTCACCACGCTCACAGTGGGCGGGAAGGAGGTCAATGGACGCAGCATTCTCACGGGGTTCCGCAAGGTCGAAATGAAGGGCGGTGCAGGCACGGGCGGTGTGTATATCAACGGCCGCTTTGTCTACCTTCTCGGCTACGCGCAACGCGCCAGCAACGAGTGGGCCGGACTTGGCTCGCCCGTGCCGGACTGGATGCGCGACTACCATGCCAAGACGATAAGGGACAGCAACAGCAACTACATTCGCTGGATGCACATCTCGCCGCATCGGCAAGACGTGCTCTCCCATGACAAGTACGGCGTGGTCAACATTGCGCCGGCCGGCGACAAGGAGTCGGACCCGACGGGCCAGCAATGGACTCAAAGGGTCAATGTCATGCGCTCCACCATGATCTACTTGAGGAACAATCCCAGCGTGTTCTTCTACGAGGCGGGCAATACTGGGGTTACCGCTGCCCAAATGAAGGAGCTGCACGACCTGATGCTGCTGTGGGATCCGCACGGCGGCCGCGGCTTGGGTGATCGCGATATGGCCGACGCCGGTGGCAAGGCCTATGCCGAATGGTTCGGCACCATGATCGCCTACGAGCCCGGGAATACGGCTTTCGCCGGCGGCGGGTACTTCCGCGGGTACTCGAACGACTACCGGGACAAGGGGCCCATCCTGGAAGAAGAAGATTTCCGTGATGAGGCTTTTCGTGGGATCTGGGACGACCAATCGCCCCCGAGCTTCGGTTTCAAACCAGGGCCCACCGACACCTATCACTGGAACTCGGAGACCTTCACCACGGCGCAAGTCGCCCGGCTTGATGGCTGGCTGAACCTCTATACGATCAAGAACACGGATGCCACCAAGTCTCGCTACTCATCCTACGGCTCGATCTACTTCTCGGACTCCGATGCGGACGGACGCACGCAAAGCAGCGCTGTGTGCCGCGTGAGCGGAAAGGTCGATGCCGTGCGTCTGCCGAAGGAAATCTATTACTCCTTCCAAGTGGCCGGGAGCACCCAACCTGCCATTCACATCATCGGGCACTGGACTTATCCGGCGGCCACCAGCAAGACCATGATCGTGCTCGCCAACCACGTCTCGTCTGTGGAACTTTTCGTCAACGGCACATCGAAAGGGAAGTCGACGGCCCCAGCCAATCACTATGCCTACAGTTTCCCGAGCATTGCGTGGGCTTCAGGAAGCATCAAGGCCGTGGGCTATGACTCTGGTGGTCAACAAGTCTGCCAGCATGAAATCAAGACGGCTGGGGCAGCGGCCGCCATCAAGCTTACGCCGACGACTGGCCCCGATGGTCTGAAAGCCGATGGGCAGGACGTGGTCATGTACGACTTCGAGATCGTGGATGCCAACGGACAGCGGTGTCCCACCGACGAAACCAGGGTTGATTTCGCCATGACCGGGCCAGGGATCTGGCGTGGCGGGTTGAATGCGCGTGTGCTCGGTTCGACGAACAACACGTATCTGAAGGCCGAGTGCGGAATCAATCGCGTCTTCATCAAGTCCACCCAAACCGCCGGAGATATCAAGCTGACCGCCACCGCCACCGGCCTGACCACAGGCGAGGTCACGGTGACGTCCAAGGCGGTCCCCGTCAAGGACGGCCTGATCCAGCTCTAGCCTGATCGGTCCCGGAAAAGCCGAGGAGCGGGTGGCCTCCCGCTCTTCGGCTTTCTTGTTTTTCGACGTCAGACTCTGATGGTCTCGATATCGACTCAAACGTGGCGGCCGCAGAGGCGCGCTGCCCGCTACAGGACGTAGCCGGCCTTCACCGCATCATCGCGAAACATCTGCACGGTCTCCAGCGAGTACTGTCCCAGATCCTTGCCCACCAGGGGCAGCTTCTTGAGGATGTCGGCGGTGACTGTGATGATGTGACAGCCAATGGCGTCCGCCTGGAAGATGTTGAGCAACTCGCGCGGGCTGGCCCACAGTAGTTCGACGTGAGCCAGGGCCCGTAGCCTTTGTACCGCCGCGGCCATCAGAGGGACCGGATCCCGTCCCGTGTCCGCAATGCGCCCGCCGAAGACCGACACGATGGAGAAGGTACTGCCTTCGGCCAGGGCTTCCCCCGCGGCACTCACCTGATCGAGCGTGGTCAGACCCGTGACGTTCACCTTGATTCCATCGTGCGCCAATCGTCGGATGAGGGGCACCGAAGAGACCCTCTGGGTGTTGGTGATGGGAATCTTCACGTTCGCGTTCTCGCCCCACGACGCGATTTTGCGCGCCTGACGCTCCATCTCGTCCATGTCGTCGGAGAGAACCTCGAACGAGATGGGCCGATCGCGGATCACTTCGAGAACTTCCCGAGCGAAGCGCTCGTAGTCGCTCACTCCGTCCTTGCGCATCAGGGTGGGATTCGTGGTGAATCCCTTGATGCGTGGATTGCGGTAGAGATCCACCATCGCCTTCCGATCGGCCCCGTCGCCGAAGATCTTGATTCGCAGAGAATCCAAACTCGGTTGCATGTCCGTCACCCTTGCGCGCCTATCCACTCCACGGCTTCGGCCAGGCTGCGACACCTGTGGTCCGGCGCCGTGGGCGGAGGCTGTTCATTATAACCGCAGTCGATCCAGACGGTACGACACCCCGCCCGCGCGCCGGCTTCCACATCGCGCCACCTGTCTCCGACCATGAAACTCCTCGCCAGATCCACCCCGTGCCGCCCCGCCCCTTCCAGCAACAAGCCGGGCTTCGGCTTCCGGCACGCGCATCCGTCGGCGTCGTCGTGCCAGCACACCAGCACGTCATCGATTTCCAAGTCGGCCCGCAGACGGTCGTGCATGGCTTCGACCACTTGCCGCGCAAGGGTTCCGCGGGCAACGTCTGGCTGGTTGGTCACGACTATGCGAACCAGCCCCAGGGCTCCAGCCGTTTGCAGCGCCTTTGCGACCCCGGGCAAAACGTCCAGCTCCTCCAGGGATCGTGCAGGGAACGGCTTGCCGCCGCGAACCAAGGCCCGGCACACCACGCCGTCCCGGTCGAGAAACATGGCCGCACGCCCCGTCATCGCAGGCCCTCCCACTTGGTGCTGGCGGTTTTCAGCTTAGGATGCGAAACCAACAAGTGCCAGACCACCGCTTGAAACGCCTCGGTGTGTGGCGTGATGTGGGCCGCATTCACCGTCGGCACCACCACGCACGCGTCAGCCGCCTTGGCCGTGTAGCCGCCGTCGCGGCCGACGATGCCGCCCACGGTCGCGCCGATCTGCTTGGCGTACTTCAAGGCCGTCACCAGATTCGGGCTCACGTTCTTCTCGAGATCCCCTCCGCCGACCGAAAGTACGAGGATCATGTCGGCCGCTCCCAGCCGGCTGGTATGCAGCCATGCTTGAAAAACACTCTCCCAGCCCTCGTCGTTGGTTCGGGCCGTCAACTCGCTCACATTGTCGGTGGGCGCGTAGGCTTCCATCCCGACCAGCTTGCGGAAGTCGTTGACCGCGTGCGAGGCATTGGCCGCGCTCCCACCCACGCCCAGTATGAACAGCCTTCCGCCCCGCGCCCGGGTCGCGGCAAGCGCGTCCACCAATCCTTCGATCGCCTCCCGATCGAGGCCGCGAATTACGGCGGAAGCTTCGTCAAGAAACTGGTCAGTGAATGTCATGGCCTTGCGCCGCGTCTGGTTTCCATCAACGCGCGGAATTCCTCCAGCCCGGCGACGGAACCGATTTCGTAGAATCGCTCAGTTACCTCATAGCCTGCCAGTTGCCCTTTGGCCAGTAGGGTCTGGTAGAGGTCGGCCAAGTCGAAACGAATACCATCCGGCACGTCTGCGAAGGCCTCGCGCCGGAACACGCCCAGACCGTAGTCGATGTGACGCATGGCTGGGGAGCGTGCGGACTTGTCATACCGCCGGATCGTTCCGGCGTCGTACTGCACGTTGCTCGTGTCGTACTTGCCTTCGTTTCGATAGACCGTCATCAGGGCCAGCTTTCCCGACGCGCGGAAGCGGCTGAGCGCAGCCTGATAGTCGCAAGGCAGGTACGAGTCACCGTACAATACGAAGAACTCATCGCCCAGCAAGCCAAGTGCCCGACGCACGGCCCCGCCGGTGCCCAGAAGCTGTTCACCGTCAAGGGCGTAGCGCACGCGCAAGCCAAAGTCTGACCCAGGCCCGACCACCTGCTCGATCTGCTCCGCTCGGTACCCCACGCACAGCACGACGTCAGCAATTCCGTGAGATCGCAGCAATTTGAGCTGGTGGGCCACGAAGGGCTCACCGCACACGTCGACCATGGACTTGGGAATCGTCTCGGTGATGGGACGAAGCCGGGTGGCTAGCCCTCCGGCCAGAATTGCAACCGGTGCGATCATTGCAGCAGGCTTGAAGCGGAGCGAGTCAGACGACAAGGATAGCACGGCACGAGCCACGCCCGCTTGTGATGGACGGCCGCGATGATCCACCAGAATCGCAAGCTTGACCAGCCGGGTGGCAGAGCGGTACATGAAGGCGAGGGACGAGATTCGTGGCTGCCACCCGCGGCCACAGCAATGGGCCTCGGCATGCTGACATACGCCATCGACTACAAGGAAGAGCTTCAGCGTCTCGGCCCTGCAGGCTTTCAGCGCGCCTATTTCCAGCCAGTCTTGGTGACGCTGGGCATGGCGGGCGAGATCAATCCAACGGCTTCCGGCGATGGCACGAGCGTGGTCAACCTTGACGGTGGGACGTTTGCCTGCACGCGGCTGACCGGCCGGGTTTTCCCGGTGGTCAAGCCGCAGAACTCGATACGCGGACCGATCAGCGTGGGACGCACCTCGGAGAACGATATCGCAATTCCGGAGTATTCTGTCTCGAAGAGACACTGCAGCATTGCCAGAGTCGAGGGCGAGTATCGGCTGACCGACATGGGCTCGACCAACGGGACGATTGTGGACGGCATGCCGCTCCTGCCGCAGAAGCCGCGGCGCCTCAAGGGCGGCGAGACCATCTCCCTGGGCCGGTTGATGTTAGTGTTCTACTTCGCCGAGGGCTTCGTCCGGCATCTGCAGGCGCTGTGACTCTACCTTCGCTTCGCCAGATCCCCTGCCCTCACCACCACCAGCCCGTCCGGCTTGATGAATCTCCGCGCCGCCGCGGTGATGTCGGCCGGGGTCAGCTTCCGGATCTTGGCGTTGAGGTCGTGCCAGTACGTGAAGGTGCGTCCCAGAAAAAGTCCCTGCGCCAGCTCACCCGACACGAAGTCGTCGTCGGCCACGCGGCTGTCCCAGTTCTTGGCGTAGCTCGTTTTGGCCTCGTCCAGCTCTTTCTCGCCGACGCCGTCTTTGACCAGCCTGCGGATCTCCTCCTGCATGGCCGCCAGGCTCTTGTCCATGTTCTGGGGCGCACAGAGGGCCCAGGCCAGAAAGTGCCCGCTCACGTCGATGGGGTGGGCGAAGATGCGCGACCCGGCGCCATAAGACAGGCCATCTTTCTGGCGCAGACGATCGAAGAGGCGTGAGGTCGGGCTTCCCCCCAACATGTAGTTGAGCATGGTCAGCGCGGGATACCCAGGGTCATCGTCGCGCACCGGCAGGGTGCTGCCCAAGATGACGAAGGCCATCTCCTTGTCCGGGGTATTGATGGTTTCGTCGGCGGCAGCGTTGGCACGATAGCCAAGCGCGATCCGCCGGTAGGCTTTGGGCGACTTCCAGGAACCGAGGCCCTTCTCAAGCTGCGCCTTGACCGCTCCCGGATCGAAGTCGCCCACCACGGAAAGCTGCGCAGCGCTCATCCCCCAGAGTGCCTTGTGCATTCGGGCCAGCTCAGGCGCTTGCACCTTGCGCAACCTCTCGATGCTTTCCTTCACGCTCGGCACGTAGCGCACGTCGTCCTTGGCAAAGGGGAACATCTTCTGCATCAGGGCTACCTGGCCGGCCGCGCGCGGGTCCTGCAGTTGCTCCTCCAGACGCGCCAACATCTCCTTGCGCAGGGATTCCATCTCGCCCTTGGCAAACGCCGGTTCGCGCAGGATCTCGGTCACGAGATCGAGCACCGCGGGCAGATTCTCCCGCGTGGTCTTCACCCGCATCTGGCTGACATTGACCATGCCCGGCGAAGAATAGCCGGCGCCGAAATCCGCCTCGGCGCGAAGCTGATCGAGCAAATCCCTGATTTGCTGGAAGCTGTGCTTCTTGGTTCCGCGCATCAACATGCTGGGCAGCACGGCAGCAATGGTAGCCTTGCCCTTGACGTCTTGCTCGCTGCCGAAACGCAGGGTCAGCACCAGGCGAACCGAGCCGCCCTTGGTCTTCTTGGGCAGAAAGGCGAGCTTGAGGCCATCGGCCAGATCTACCCTGGTCGTCCGTTTCTCCACGTTCTCGACGGTGGCGGCAAAGGCCTCACCCTCGGCCACGGTGGCGCTGCCTTTGTAGTCCTTCATCATGGCTGCCACGTCAGGGGTTTGCGCCAGCGGGGCGCGGTCGGGTGCCTTGTCCGGCAAGAACAGGCCCAGGGTGCGGTTGGACGGCTTGAGAAAGGCGCGCGCCACCCGTTCCACGTCGAGCGCAGCCACCGCCTTGACCCGGTCGCGGGACAGGAATAGCAGGCGCCAGTCGCCCATGGCCGCGTACTCCGACAGCAGCACGCCGGTGCGCGCCGTCTCGGTCAGGCCCAGGTCGAAGTCCTTCATCCAGCCGGCGCGCCAGCGCTCCACTTCCTCCCTGGTCACCTTGCTGCCGGCCAGACCCTCGACGATGCGGATCATAGCGTCGCGCACTTTTTCCGGCGCCACGCCCGCGCTGACCTTGGCCGACAGCACGATGACGCCTGGATCGGCCATGGGGTAGACACTGCCGCTCACCTCGCTGGCCAGACCCTTGCCCACCAGCGCCTTGTACAGGCGTCCGCTGGGCTTGTTGGTCAGAATATCGGCGACGGCGTCTTCCGTCATCCGGTCCGGGTCCGCACCCGCCACGCCGTGATAGATGAGGGACACCAGCGCCACGTCCCCGTTTCGGCGCAGGGTCACCTGGCGCTCGCCGTCCTGCACCGGCTCGACTGTCCAGGTGGGCTGCAGCACGCGCGTCGGACGCGGCAGGGGGCCGAAGTACTTGCCCACCAGTTGCAGCGCCTGGGCCGGGTCGAACTTGCCGGCAATGATCAGGATGGCGTTGTCGGGCTGGTAGTACTTGCGATAAAAGGCGCGCAAACTACCGACCGGGACGTGCTCGATGTCGCTGCGCGATCCGATGGTCGACCTGCCATAGCTGTGCCACTCGAAGGCCGTGGCCATCATCTTCTCTTCCAACACGCCGGCCGGATCGCTCTCGCCCACCTCGAACTCGTTGCGCACCACCGAGAATTCCTTGGCCAGATCTTCGGGGGCGATCTTGCTTTGGATCATCCGGTCGGCCTCCAAGGCCAGCGCGAACTCCAGGCTTTCCGGCGAGGCGGGCAACTCTTCGAAGTAGTTGGTGCGGTCCCACCATGTGCTGCCGTTGAAGTTGGCGCCCTTGGATTGCAGCAGCTGCAAGATGTCGGGGCGGCTACGCGTGCCCTTGAAGAGCATGTGTTCGAGCAGGTGCGCCATGCCGGTTTCGCCGTAGCCCTCGACTCGCGAGCCCACCAGATAGGTGACGTTGACCAGGACGGTCGGCTTGCTGGGATCGGGGAAGAGCAGCACGCGCAGACCGCTCGGCAGGCGATACTCGGTGATTCCTTCCACCGTGGTCACCTTGGCAGGCAGAACCGGTGCCGTGGCTTCCGCGGGCGCGGCCTGGGCCGGCGGCGGGTTGGGTGCAGTCCCGCTGGGCGCGGCCTGGGCGGACAGGGCAGTCGTGGTGAGGAGAACAGTCATCAGCGTGAACCTACAACAGATCATGGATCCTCCCGAGCCTGGATTCTTTCCTGTCCAAGGCCGCGAGGCAAGTTGAGGTATGGCTATGAACGAACTGAAATTCGAGGCCAGCCTGAGCTCCGGGGCTTCCCTTCTGGCATATGGTCACAACGTGGCAAGACGTGTACAATGCCCAGCCCAGGCTGGAGAGGCAGAGATGAAAGCACTTGTCCCCGTCACGCTACTACTCGCCACCGCATTCCTGGTTTCGCATGATGTTCTAGGGGGCGAAGGTTTCGCGTCGCAGGCCCGGGCAGGTGCTGGCCGCCCGCTGTTTCCCTGGCAACTGGGATTCAGGTCGGCGAATCAGTGAGCCAGCGCCCATTGAAGGGCTGAGACGAGATCCGAATGGGTGAACTGAAAACCCGAAACGAGGAGTTTGTTTGGCAGGACTCTTTGGCCCGCAAGCAGCAATTCGTCGCCCATTTCGCCAAAGAGCATCTTCACAGCGAAAGCCGGCAGCGGAAACAGCGTGGGACGGCCCAATAGCTTTCCCAGAGTGCGCGCGAATTCGAGGTTGGGGACCGGCTGGGGCGCGGTGAGGTTCACCGGCCCGGAAAGCTCCGCCGTGGCGATCGCGTGCTGGATGGCAGCGGTGGCGTCGGCCAGCGAGATCCAGCTCAACCATTGTCGGCCCGTGCCCACCACGCCACCCGCACCCATCTTGAAGTGTGGGAGCACCCGCGCCAGCATTCCTCCCGCGCGGGAAAGCACCAGGCCGGTGCGCAGCTTCACCGTGCGGATGCCGGCGTCGCGCGCGGGCGCGGCAGCCTCCTCCCACTCCTGGCAAAGATCCGCCAGGAAACCCCTGCCCGGGGTCGAGGTTTCGTCCAGCGATTCGTCCCCACGTGGCCCATAGAACCCGATTGCGGAAGCAGAGATGAACACATTGGGCTTCTGGGGCAGGCGCGCCACCACCTCGGCGAGCAATTTCGTTCCCCGCACCCGACTGTCGCGGATGGCCTTCTTGGTGTCTTCGGTCCAACGAGAGGCGATGGGTTTGCCTGCCAGGTGCACCACGGCGTCTACGCCATCCAGGCGCGAGGAATCCAGGACCCCAGCATCGGGATCCCATGCGATTTCGCCCTCTGATTGTTCCTGATTGCGCCGCACCAGGGTCTGCACGCTGTCGCCGGCGGAACGTAGCCGTTCGGCCAAAGCCCGGCCGATCAGGCCCGAAGCCCCAGAAATCAGGATGCGCACGAAGACCTCATCAGGGAATACGCTACAAGGACGCCAGGCCCGGCGCCAGCGGAAGGGAGTGACAGCGAGGCAGGTGTCGGCGTAGCTTCGCCAGATGGTGTTCATCTCGACGCGAAGCGCGCGTCTGCTGACCGCGTGGTGGTTGCGCAACCGCAGCCGGGTGCTGTGGACCGCTATCGCCATTCTTGGCCTGCTGGCACTCGTCCGCTGTGGGATCGAACTGTGGCGCCTGGTGGGCGTGAGCCACTGGGTGGGCGCCGTGGATCTGAACCTACGGCACCGTGACATCCGGCACTGGTTCGGGGGCTTGCCCGTGTACACGGATCGCACGCACTCGGGATACTTGCCAGCTAGTTTCGTCCTGCTGTGGCCCCTTCTCGGCTGGCTGCCCTCGTGGCCGGCCCGCTGGTTGTGGGCAATCGTCAACCTGGCGGTTCTTGCTTTCTCGTTTCGCTTCGCGCTCCGGCACAGTGGCGCCGAGGACGGCCGCGACCGCGCCTTCTTCGTCCTCATGTTGTTGGCGCCCTACGCGGTGCCGGGAACATTGGGCAACGGTCAACTGGGCACGCTCTTGCTACCCGCACTCGTCGCGGCGCTCTGGCTGCTTGAACCGACCCATATCCATCTGGCGGTGAGCTGGCGCAAGGATCTTCTGGCCGCCGCCTTGCTGGTGTTCGCCTTGATGAAGCCCAGCCTGACCGTGCCGTTCTTCTGGATCGTGTTGCTTCGTCCGCGGCGGCTGCGTCCGACGGTCTTGGTCGGGTTGGGCTATGCCGCCGTGTCCATCCTGGCTCAGGCTCTCCGCTCGCGCCCGCTTCTCACGGACCTCGCAGACGTTCTACGCATCAGCGAAGGCGTCGTGGTCGCCGATGGCCTGGGCCATGTTCCGCGGTGGATGGCGCAGATGGGCCTGGGCGGTTGGCATCTCTGGGGCTCGGCCGTGGTGCTGGCTGCGCTGGGTGTCTGGGTGGCGCGCAACCGGGACGCTGACCTTTGGCGGCTACTGGGCGTGACCGGCATCGCCGCCCGCATCTGGATGTACCACCGACCTTACGACGATTCGCTGATCTTGCTCGCCATGATAGCGCTTTTTCGCATCGCCAAGCAGGATCGGCGAAAGGACGGAGCCGACGTCGTGGCCGGTCTACTGTTGGCCGTCGCGCTGCTGGTCGAGGTGGCCCCCGGCAGTTTCGTGTACCGCGAGTATCCATGGAACATCGCCCAGGCCCTCTGGCAGCCGCTGGTTTGGGGCGTGATGACCATCTTCCTGTGCTCCCGATCGCTCGCGCCACTTGCTGCCGCCACGCCGCCCACAGGTCCGGCTCGCGGTCAACTCGACGGGACATGCAAAGATCGCTGCCCCGCAGTCCCATGCGTGAGATAGTGTTCGCCCACGCAACGAGGTTGCAGCGACCAGGGAGGACACCATGAAGCGAAACGCACTTCTTTTCGGGGCCGGAGCAATGTTTCTGGCCGCCGCCTGTAGCGAGCAGGCACCGCGGCCCCAGGCCGAGCCCGCGGCAGCCCCTGCCAAACCCGCCTCGCCCGCACGTGCCGCGGACGCAGGCCCGGCCACCGACGCGCGACCCGCTGATGCGCGTTTGG
Organism: Myxococcales bacterium; assembly: GCA_003155465.1. Next base: position 18,316 of record PMCR01000462.1, read on the forward strand.
GCATGATGGAGCGCCACGCGATTTGGAAAGCGAAGAAGGAGGCAGACGAGAAACTGGCTGCCCAGCTCGCGGCCGAGGAGCAAGCCCGCTTGCTCAAGTTCGACAAGAGCAAGATGCCCAAACATCTGGCCTTGTTCGCCTTCGAGAAGAAGACCCGCAAGGTGCTCGACGAGGCGGCCGAGAAGTTGAAGGGCAAACCCGACGCACGCGCAGGGCTCGCGAAGCTGGTGGCCTCACAGCGCAAGGGCATCGAGGCCCAGGCCAAGATCCTGCGCGCCATGGATCCACAAGGTGGCAATTCCAACATCGCCACTGACCACGACGTCAGCCTGAACTCTCTGGCCAACGACTATCCCGAGGCCATCGCGGCTTCCTTCCAAGGCGACGAAAAGCCGCTCCAAGATGCGCGCGCAGAACTCGACAAGCGCGAGAAGAAGATCGCCTCCTGGCTGGCAGAGCTGAAGAGCGGCAAGAAGTAGTTCATGACCAAGGGAAAGAAGCCCGACCATACCGCCATACCTCACCAAGGTTCCGCCACACGCCATACCTCACCGGACCCGGCCATACCGGCCAGGCCATACCTCGCGACGCCATCGACCTGCATTTCCGGCGCGCGCCCGGGTACGAGCGCCTGAGCCAGGCCGAGTACTCCAAGCGTCTGCGCGACAAAGTCGCCGAGAGCGAAAAGAAAGCCGCCACTGAGCGCCGCAAGCAGGGCATCAAGCTTCTCGGTCGCAGGGGTGTGCTGAGCCAACGCTGGAACGCGCATCCGGGGACGCGCGAGCCTCGCCGGAAGCTCTCGCCGCGTGTAGCCTGCAAGAACACCTGGGCGCGGGTCGAGGCCCTGCAGCGCAACCAGCGGCCCCATCCACAAGCAGGAAGCAGTCGCTATTCCACCACCAACGCGTTGAAGGCGGCGACCAGGCGACGGCAGGCGCCGAGCGCGGCGAATTCGCTGCGCGGCTTGCCATCTGCGGGTCGCACCACGGCCATGGTGTCCTGCGCTGCCTTCATGAAATCGTTGGCCCCGGTGGTGCGGGCCATCTCCGCGCGTGCGCTCTCGGCATAGTCGAGGAACATCGTGTAGATGTCGCCAAGAGCGTTGGCCCGCTCGTCGACTGGCTGCCGAGCCGGCGGATCAGACTTCATCGCGCGCAGCCAGGCGTTCGCACCCAGGGCAAATCGGCGCATGTGCCAGGCGGCCTTGCGCGTTTCGAGATTCTCCTGCAAAGCCAGCTCCTGCCATTGCCATTCGCTGCGCGCGGCCAGAAGCTCGGCCCGCAAGGCCGCGCTTGCGCGCATGACCGCGTCCAGCTTCTGTCCTGCCTGCACCGCGGAAAGGTAGCCGTCACCCGCGCCCTCGAGCGCGGGGATGGCGGGAGGCAGATCACGCGCCTCGCGCACCAGGGTCCGGCAGCGGGTCAGGTCCTCGCCGTGCAGGCGGACGCGGGCTCCTGCCGCGGTCTTGTCGCTCCCGCTGCCCTCGCTGGTGTCGCTCGCGGCCGCCAGGCACTGTGCGTACTTGTCCAGCTTGGCGAGAGCCCCGTCGATCTCGTCCGATGGGCGCGCTGATTCGGGATAACCGACTGACAGCTCGGCAGGCGCGGGCGGTGGGTCGAGAGGTGAGGGCGGCACCAACAGGTGGTTCATGCGCACCACCAGCTTGAGCCCAGGCTTGGCTTCGAACGAGAACCGGCGGGTCAGACGCCCAAGGGCGGTCGCGTTGAGCAGGTGGGACGTGGCCGAGTCAAGCGCAAGCTCGCGCTTGCTGGTGGGGATGTGATCGATTTGAACATTCGTGTCCGGCGGATCCAGCACCAGCGTCACCTTATGCATGACACCCTTGGCGCCGGCGGGCACGCTCCCGGCAGAACGGTCCTGCGACCTGGTTTGCCAGAAGTGATACCCGACCCGCGCAGCGGCAAGCACACCAAGTCCGATCCCGAGCTCGATGAGCAGCCTGCGGGTGCGCGCAGACAAGACCTGCTCGGGTGCCAGAGATCCTGGGGTTTGGCCGGGCGGCCTGGCGCGCGGACGCTCGACAATCGAGGTAGGTGGCGCCTGGTCGAGCGACCGCGCCAGGGCGGGCCATTGAGCCTCATCGCCGCGCGCAGAAGCCGATCCGCCCGCCGCCAGGTAGCGGCGGTCGTCATCTTCCAGGCGCGGCTGCGTCTGGCGCCGGACCTCTTGGCGAGGCGGCGCGCTTGCCCGAACCGGCTGTCTGGGGGGAGGCGAAGATCCCCAGCGGGTGCCGCCCAATTCCAGCGGAGCTTCCTGCTCGGGCGGGGGCGCGAACCTGTCGCCTCCCGGGCCGCCAACCATGCGCGGCCGTCCCGGCGCCAGCGGCCGGGCCGCCTGGGGAGGAGGAACGTTCTCCAGCAGGGAGAAGCCGGGCGCCGAGGCTTCCTGCCCGTCCAGGGTGGACAGCGTGAGTGGCAAAGCATCGCCAGGCCGTCCGATGGTTATCGGGGCCGGCGTCACCTCGATGTCACCGCCGCTGATTGCATCGCGCATGGCCGCCGCCGACGGGAATCGCTGCTTGAGGTCGCGGTCCAGCGCACGCGCGATGGCCGCTTCGATATGGGGTGGTATGTCGGGTCGCAGCGCGCGCGGCGCCGGGTACTTGCCCTCCAGCACGGCACCCAGGATGGCGGCGTAGCTTTGACCCGAGAAGGGCGTCCGGCCACACAGCATCTCGTACAACACCACGCCGGCTGCGTAGATGTCCGTGCGGTGGTCGATCTCCGCCACCTGGCCGATGGCCTGCTCCGGCGACATGTAGAGAGGCGTGCCCATGACCGTGCCCACCATGGTCCCGGTCATGGTCGCTGAACTCACCTGGCCGGGCTGGCGCGCCGAGATCCTTTTTGCGATGCCAAAGTCGACGATCTTGACGAAGTTGGGACGATCCTCCGTGTTGATGACGAAGATGTTGTCGGGTTTGAGGTCGCGATGGACGATGCCGTGCTTGTGGGCTGCTGACAGGCCACCCAGCACTTGTGTCATCAGATTCACAGCCAGGGACATCGGCATGAGCGGACTCTGCTGCTGCAGTTCGGTGAGTGGCCTGCCATCGAGCAGCTCCATGACCATGAACAGCAGCCCGTCGGGCGTGCGGCCCAGGTCGAAGACGTCGATGATGTGTGGATGGCCGATGGCGCTGGCGGCTCGGGCCTCGCGTTCAAAGCGGGTGGCCAGGTCAACGTCGTTGCTCATCTCCTGGCGCAGCGTCTTGACCGCCACTCTGCGGTCGAGCGCGATGTGCAGCCCCTCGTAGACCACCCCCATGGCGCCGCGGCCGATCTCGCGAATGATCTTGTACTTGTCGTCGAGAGTCTGGCCGACGGTCAGACCGGCGGAAGGCGGGGGCGTGCCTATCTCCCTGCCTGTCACCGGGCAGTGGCTGGCGTCGGGCGGATGGCTCTCACCGCAATGCATACAGGCCACGGGCCCAGGATATCAGCAGCGTTGCGACCTGTCAGTATGGCTCATGCCTAGCGTCATCAGGCGCAAGAGAACGTTTACTTCCCAACACGTGAGGTGGTGGATTCCTACCACCGTGGAGTGGATCACGGACCCTGAGCAAGTAGTTTTGATAAGTTAGCCCGGCGTGATCACTGGCGCGCCACTTGCTGCTGTGGGTAGGTGTGATGCTAGGTAACACGGCTTCAGCTTCCCGCCCCGATTCTAGAACCTCCGTATCGGCGTCTCCGCGTCGCGCGGCGAGCCTGGCCCTGCCCAAGGTTCTGCTTTGCGATCTGGACGGGACCCTCATCGACACCATGCCAGTCCTTGCCGATCTGGCCACCGAGGTCATGACGGGTATGTACGGCATCCCGCGGGCCTTGGCCCGCGAGTTGTACCTGGCAACCTGTGGTTTGCCATTTGCCGAGCAGCTTGAGGACATCTTCCCGGGCGATGCGCGCAATCCCACCGCTTCCGATCTGTTCGAGGGCCGCAAACCTGCGCGCTGTGGTGCCGCGCGCATGCTCGAGAATACCCAAGCCTGCCTTTTCGAGTTGCAGACTCGCGGCGTGCGCATCGCCGTCTCGTCCAACAACGGACGCGAGAACGTGGAAGCTTTCGCGCGTCTTTCGGGCTTCCCTTTTGACTTGGTCATGGGGTACGGCAATGGGCTGGCCAAGGGCCGCCCGCATATCGAGCTGGCCGAGCGAACATTCTGTGTGGACCGCCACGAGATGCTATTCGTGGGCGATTCACTGCACGATGGAGAGATTGCGTACCTGGCGAAGATTCCCTTTGTGGGGTTGGCCGGGACCTTCTCCAAGGAGCGTTTCACCCTGCGCTTCCCGGGGCAGCCGGTGATTGGTCGTTTCGCCGAACTCCTTGATCTTCTACCAGCGTCGCGGGCCGTGGCGGTCGGCTAGGCCGTCGTGCAAGTCGTCCTTCTGGCCGCGGGCCTCGGCAGCCGACTGGGCGCGCTGACCAAGGACATTCCCAAGGCCCTGGTGGCCGTGGCGGGAAAGCCGCTCATGTTCCACGCGCTGGAGTTCGCGGCCCGGCTGCGGCCGGCACAGGTTTTGGTGGTGGCCGGCTACGGTTTTCCCCTGGTGGCGCGTGCGCTCGACCAGGGCCAGGCGCGGAGCCCGGCTTTGGCCGGCCTAGCCATCGAACTAGTCGAAAACACCAGCTTTCGTGACGGCAACCTCATTTCGCTACTGGCGGCACGGCCGCGGGTGAGCGAGGGCTTCGTTTTGCTCAACGTGGACCACATCTACCGGGCCAGCATCGCCCGCGTGGTGGCGCCGGACGTGGCGGAGGTCACGGCCTTCATCGACACCGACCGCAATTTGGGGGCCGACGACATGAAGGTCGAACGCGGGCCCGACGGCCGTGTCCGCCGCATCGCCAAGACTCTGACCAAGTTCGATGCCGGCTACGTGGGTATGACCCGCGTGCCCACGTCCGCGCTGCCCAGGTACTGGCAGACGGCCGATGCGGCCCTGGCCGAGGAAGGACGCGCCATTCACGTCGAGCGCATCTTGGGCCGCCTCGCCGAGAGCGACGCGGCTCCTCTCTGTCGAGACATCAGCGGCCACGGCTGGCTGGAGGTTGACACCGCCGAAGAGCGCGCGGCGGCGGAGCAAGCCCTGCTGGCCGCCAAGGCCTAGCGCGCCGCCCGTCTGAATCTCCACGCGGGGAAGCGCGTTCCGCCCTTCCCACATGCGGATTGCGGAGGGCCAGGGGAACACAACTCGAAAGGATTCATGATGTTCAAGCGATCGACCCGCGGCGCAGAAGTACTATCGGACCGGAAACCGCCAGGCCCTGCGCAACCAAATCATCGCGGCCAAGCGTTGGGCGGTCGCCAACAACGTGCCCGTGATCTGCAACCAATTCGGCGCCTATGACCAAAACTCGCGGCTGGAGGATCGGGCGCGATACTTGACCGACGTTGCTTCGATCTTCGAGGAGTTGGAAATTCCCTGACAACAGTGGTTCATGATCATGGGCAAGAATGGAACCGTGATTCCGGAATACACGGCCGCCATGCGTTTTGGGCAATAGCGGTCTTCGGGTGACGAGAGGATCAACCGAGTGACGCTGTAGCTCGGCCTGGCACGGCACGCCACGGTTGCTCGTGAATGTGGGACCTTTCCCCACTGCGGCGACATCAGCCCACCTGAGTCGAGCACGCAATTGCCGGACGAACTTGCTAGACTCAACATCGACAGAGACCATCGGGCGTGGGTCCGAATGGCTTGCCCTTGCTTGGGAGGCTTCCTCCAATGACCAGAAAGCTCATCGCTCGCCCAGCTACTAGTGGTCTGCCCGCCGCCCGGCTTGCTGGCGTCGGCTTCGCCGCAATTCTCGCGATTACAGGAATTGGCTGCAACAGTGCAGCGGTTGAAAGCGGCTTAGGCACAGGAGGTACTGGCGCCAACGGCACCGGCTCCAATGGAACCGGCGGAGTGACCATTGATCTCAACACAGGCACCGGCACGGGTGGCTCGACCAAGGGGTGCAACAGCGGGAACACGGCCGGCTGCAAGGTGAAGGTGCCAGAGGGGTGCGGCGATGGAATCAACAATCAGAATGGCATCGAGCAGTGTGACGACGGGAACACGGTGCCTGGCGACGGGTGCAATGGCGCCTGCAAGGTCGAAGTCAACTGGGAATGTCCCACCGCGGGGGCCTGCAAGCGAAAGGTGATCTGCGGCGACGGCGTCATCGGCCCAGGCGAGGTTTGCGACGACCGCAATACCATCGATAATGACGGTTGCAATGCAACGTGCACGGTTCAGGACCCGGCCTATCATTGTATCGCCGGACAACCCTGCACCCGCGTCTCCCAGTGTGGCAACAAGCGCATAGAGCCGGGCGAGAAGTGCGACGACGGCAATTCCCAGAGCGACGATGGTTGTAGCAGCACCTGTCAGCTCGAACCTGGTTGGGTTTGCCCGAAGCCTGGCACTTCCTGCAAGAAGGCCCCTCACTGCGGCGATGGCGTTGTCAATGCATCGATCGGCGAGGTGTGCGACGACGGCAACCAGAAGGACGGCGATGGCTGTTCCTCGGACTGCAAGACCAAGGGTCCGGGGTGTGTCTGTACACCCGGCCAGCTGTGCAAGTGCCCGACCGTCAAGTGCGGCAACGGCACCATCGAGGGCAGCGAGAAGTGCGACGACGGCAACACCAAGCCTGGCGATGGCTGCTCGGGGACTTGCGAGATCGAGACCGGGTATGCCTGTCCCTTCACCAATGCCCCGTGCGTGCCTGACTGTGGCGACGGCATGGTGCTCAAGCCCATGGAGCAATGCGATCCCGGCGTGAAGGGAACCCACGTGGCCGACGCGTGTTCGAGCACTTGCAAGTTCAACCCAGGCTGGGTTTGCACCGGCGATCCCCCGAACAACTGCCACCAGACGGTGTGTGGCGACGGCAAGGTCGAAGGCTCCGAGGGCTGCGATGACGGGAACACAAAGCCAAACGACGGCTGCTCGCCCACCTGCCACTTTGAGCCGAATTGCAGCTCGGCCACGGGCACGTGCACCTCGAAGTGCGGGGACGGGCTGGTGGTCAACGAGGAGTGCGACGATGGAAACACGAACGACAACGACGGTTGCTCGTCGACCTGCAAGGTGGAGCCAGACTTCCAGTGCGCCCAGCCCGCTTCCGACGCGGATACCATGACCGTGCCGGTCACCTACCGCGACTTCCTCCTCGGCGGCGATTTCCACGCCGGCGACATGTCGGGTAGTAACGGCGCTGTCACGGGCCTGGTTCAGGGCACGCTCGACAGCGAAGGCAAGCCGGTCTTTGCCGGCGCGGCCGGCGCTGGGCATATCACCAGTGCGGACACCTTCAAGCAGTGGTACCGGGACGTGCCGGGGGCCAACACCACCTACGTGTCGAGCCTCCTTCTGCACAACAACGGGAATGGCGGCTTCGTGAACTGGTGGAAGGACGACCAACAGTGGATGGCCTATTCCAATGTTCGCTGGTGTTCGGATGGAACGTGCACCAACTGCAACCCTCCGGCGTACGTCAACGACGGCACCATGCAGTGCTTCGCCAAATGCACACCCTGGGGCGCCACCAACACGAATCCCTGCGTGGCCAACGCGTCGCTGGTCCCCGGGAACCCACTCTTCTTCCCGCTCGACA
>PMCR01000535.1 GCA_003155465.1 Myxococcales bacterium
AGCACCGTGCTGAGGCAGAAGAGGGTGCAAAGGCGCACCAGGGTCGACATCAGAATGGCATTGTACAAGGAACCGGCCCGCGGCACATCATTGCTGGTAGGATATTCAAAACCTTGCCGACGGAGGTCTGGCTTGAAACGAAAATACAGTCTCTGCGCGACGCTGGCGATGCTCCTCGGGATGATGGGGGTAGGATGCCGAGAGTCCAATCCGGCCTATATGCGGACGGTCGACGCGGCGAAAGAGAGACACTCAACAGCCAGCGCCGATCTGGCGGCACCGGCGGACAAGGTCAGCGTGGACACCGAGTCCGCCGATCGCGCCTTGCCGAACCTGGACGGTCGCTCTGCGGAGGTGGCGACGGACACGAGCGTCGCCGATGTATCGCCGGACGAGGGGGCTGACCTGCCCGACGCTTCAGCGGATGGAACCGTTGGGGACGATTCCCTTTCTGAGTCCAGGGACGCTCGAATTGCAGGGGATGCGGTCGATTCTTCGTCGGATGCCCCGCTGGGGATTGGGGACGTCGCAGGCGTGGGGCTGGACGCGAACCTGGACCGGAGTGTCGACGTGGCTGTGAGTATGGACGTGGAAGGGGACCTGAACCCGGACGCGGAAGGGGACGCGGGCGTGGACGTTGACGCCGGGGATTGAACACCGAATGGCGGCGTGAATTCCTCCGGCAGACGTCAGGCGAAGGCTGGGCGAACCGAGTTTCAGGGTACTATCGGCAGAGGATTGTCGAGCCAGCAGACGCTGGTTCCGAGCACGGCGATCGCACCGTGGCCGTCCCGACGTGAGGCGATCATGGTGGACGTGCCACCGCCCAGGGGCACCTTCCACACTCCTCCAAGTTGGATCCGGTACACACCGGTTGCATTCACCGCAATGCCATCGGTCTGGGACTCGAGAATGAACGCGAGCGTGGTGGGCGCGCCGCCCTCCAGAGGCATCTCCATCACTGCGCCGCTGGTCGTAAAGTACACGCTACTGGCATCCACCGCGATGTGGCCGGGGTAGGCTAGCCCCGAGGCAAGCGTGGTTGGTGTGCCGCCCTCGAGAGAGACCTTCATAACTGAGCTGGAGCTTGTAAAGTAGACGCCAGTGGCATCCAGCGCGATTCCATAGACCGGCCCCGAAAACAGCGTGGTGGGAATTCCACCGTCCAGAGGGACTTTCATCAGTCCGCTGCCGGTCGTAAAATAGACATTGGTAGTATCCAATGCGATGAGCTGGACGCCGATCTCCCCTGAGACGATCGCGGTGGGCGTGCCACCGCCCACAGGTATCTTCATCACCGTGCCGTCGCTGAAGTCGGTCCAGTAGACGCTGGAACCGTCCGCGGCAATCGCCCAGGGCTCGGTCAGCCCGGAGGCAAGAGTTGTGGGCGCGCCGCCACCCAGAGGTACCTTCATCACCGTCCCCGGCCCAGTCCCGAAGGTCGTCCAGTAGACGCTGGTGCCGTCCGTGGCGATACCCCAGGCGAGACCCAAGGGGCTGGGCTGACAGGCGGCGAGCGTGACGAGGCAGCCGCTCGGCGTACACTCGGCGGTGGACGGTGGGGCGATGACAGCGCAAACATCGTCCCTGCATCCTCCCGAGATATTGTCGTCCACCATTGTGTTCACGGAGCCGGTGCCTTTGGCGTCTGCCAAGGAACAATCGACAACGGTCGTGGCGGACGAACCACCTGTGGCTACGGTGCCTCCAGCACCCCCTGTTGCCCCTGCGATTCCACCTGAAGCCCCGATTCCGCCCGTGCCTGTCAAACCGCCAGCTCCTCCCGTGCTGCCGCCACTGCGATTCGCCCCTGCTCCACCGAACGTCAAGCCACCGGCGCCACTGACTGGCACGCCATCTCCGCCCAGGCCGCTACTGCCCGTGGCGTGCAGCACTCCCCGTCCTCCACAGGCGGCCAAGACAGCGGCGGCAGCAGCAAGCATGAGATTCAGCCGCCTGAGCGCCGATGAAGGGAGCCGTGCGGCTTCTCGGTCGACTACGTTCATGCGACATTCTCCTCGCTGGGCGTGCTCTTTGGGCAACGCCGAGCAACCGGTGGTTCTAGCCATTGAGCGCCCAACGGCGGAGCGAAACCTCTCAGAGTTCCCATGCTTCTTTTCCCATCCTAGTGTCGGCAGTGCTCCTTCAGCTCTTTGAAGCGGGCGTCGGCAGGCATGAGTTCTTCCAGCGCGGCGAAACGCAGTTGCACCCGCTGGGAGGCTTGCTTGTCGCACGCCCAGACTGCGTCGATGTACGAGCGCCAGCCGAGATAGCCGCGGGCTTGCGGGTCCGACTTCGCTTCGGCCAGCATCCATGGTGCCAGCGCGTCTGGGGGCGAGTCGCCGACAAGAGATGGCGCCCAGAGTTCCCCCGCGGGCACAAGTTGCTTGCGCAGTTCCAGGGGCATCACAACATCCGGCTCGATGCGCACCGGCCGGCGTGCATCCAGCGTGCGCAACTCTTCGACGGAGAATCTTCCTTGGCGGTAGGCCTCGATGCTAGCCGCCAGGTCGGGCTCGGCCAGCGACACTCGCTCGGCATAGCCAGGCCCGCCCACGAAAGCGAGATGGGCCCAGGCTACGTCAGGCCGGCGCGCTTCCACCAAGCGCTGGTACCCGACCAGAAACGCGGTCTCGAAGTGGTTGGTCAGCAGGGCTGCTCGCGGCGGCAGATGCGCTAGCAATTGGCCGGTCGTCGCGTCGCC
>PMCR01000360.1:0-1691 GCA_003155465.1 Myxococcales bacterium
TTCCAGATGGTCCTACACTGGGGACTGGAGGCGCGCTGGCTGAGCGAGCCGCGGCTCATCATGCCGGCCATTGTGTTGACCTCGCTGTGGCTGTGGGTCGGTTTCAACATGATCTACTTTCTCGCGGCCCTGCAGACGGTGGACAAAACCCTGCAAGAGGCGGCGCGCATCGACGGGGCCAGCCCCTGGCAGATCTTCTGGCACGTCACCCTGCCCTCGATGCGCCACGTGGTGATCTTCGTCGTAATCATGAGCGTGATCGGCTCCTACCAGCTATTCGAGCTGCCCCTCACCCTGTTGAGTGAGAGTTACGGCTATGGGGCCAACGACGCCGGGCTGACGCTTATCACCTACCTCAACTACAATGCCTTCCGCTGCGGCGATTTGGGGTTGGGATCCGCAGTGGGTTGGGTGGTGGCGATGATTATCTTCGTGATTAGTCTGATACAGATCCGGCTGGGCCGCATCGCAGAGGAGGATTAGCCAGGATGAACATCTTGCAGATCCTTTTGCTGGCTTTGTTTATGGCCTTTGTCGTGCTTCGCCTGCTGGGGCGGCGCCGGATAGCGTCTCGCTTTGCGCGCTGGACGCTGCTCGGCCTGGGCGCCGTGGTGGTGCTGGCGCCCTTCACCTGGCTGGTGGCAGCGGTGTTCAAGGATCGCTCGGTGCTCAATGAGTACATCTTCCTGCCCCCAGTGGAACAGTGGTCGGAAAAGACGCTCAACCTCAACAACTTTCGCGCGCTGTTCAAGGGGCGGCCGAGCCTCAGCGGGCCGGTGTATTTCTGGGAGTACGTGCTCAATTCGACTGTGTACGCCACTTGCACCACGGTCTTGCAGATCTTCTTCTGTTCGCTGGGCGGCTATGCCCTGGCCAAGTACGAGTTCCGCGGCAAGAACGCGCTGACCCTGTTCATGCTGGGGTCCATGATGATCCCCTCGGTCTTGCTGCTGGCACCGCTTTACAAGATGGTGGTGGACCTAGGATTGGTAGATTCACTGGCCGGGCTTATCATTCCCGGGATGGTCGGCACCTATGGCATCTTTCTTTTTCGGCAGGCCTGCTTGGCTGTGCCCAATGAGATGATCGACGCCGCTCGTCTGGATGGCTGCGGTGAGTTCGGCATCTACCTTCGCCTGGTGATGCCGCTGGTGCGGCCCATGGCCGCGGCCTTCTGCCTGATCTGTTTCCTAGGCAACTGGAACGCCTTCTTTGCCCCCAACATATTCCTGCACAGCCAGGATAAGCTCACCCTGCCGGTCGTGCTGAATCTGTACCTGGGGGAATTCAGGCACGATCAGGGGGTGTTCCTGACCGGGACGGCTCTCGCGATGATTCCACCCGCGGTGCTCTTCTTTGCCCTGCAAAGGGAATTCATCAGCGGCCTGACCTCGGGCGCGGTCAAAGGATAGAATGCTCTTCCGCAATCCAATCATCCCGGGATTCTATCCCGATCCCAGCCTATGCCGGGTGGGGCGCGACTTCTATCTGGTCAGCAGCAGCTTCGAGTATTTCCCCGGCGTTCCGATTTTTCACAGTCGCGATCTGGTGCACTGGCGGCAACTTGGTCATATCCTGGCGCGCAGAAGCCAGCTTGAACTGACCGGCGTGCGCAGTTCCGGGGGAATCTACGCGCCGACTTTGCGTCACCATCGCGGTCGCTTTTTTCTGGTGACCACGCATGTGGGCGG
>PMCR01000360.1:1732-2876 GCA_003155465.1 Myxococcales bacterium
GCGGAACTAGATCCAAGGACAGGCCGCTTGAAAGGAGCCATGCGGGTGATCTGGCGCGGCACCGGCGGCGTCTGGCCCGAGGGGTCGCACCTCTACGCTTTTCATGGTCGCATTTATCTGCTGGCCGCCGAGGGTGGCACTTCCTACGGCCATTGTGAGGTCGCGGCCCGGGCGGATTCGCCTTTTGGACCCTTTACGCCCTGTCCGCAGAATCCTGTGCTCAGCCATCGCGGCCGTCGGGGTCATTCCATCCAGGCCACCGGACACGCCGACCTTGTCACTCTTGAGGACGGCAGCGTGTGGGCCGTTTTCTTGGGCATACGGCCGCGAGCCGGCCGCCACCATCACCTGGGCCGTGAGACATTCCTGGCGCCGGTGCACCTCTCCGACGATGGCTGGCCCGTAATTGGCGAAGCGGGACAAGTGGAGCTTGCAATGGCAGGGCCTGAGCTGCCGCCCCATCCTTTCACCCCGACGCAGGCGCGGGACGATTTCGACGGCGCTGTGCTCGACCCGGTTTGGGTGCATGTGCGCAATCCACCGGACGGTGCGATTTCTCTCAAGGAAAGGGCAGGGCACCTGCGCCTGTGGGGCCAGGCCGCCAGTCTGGACGATTGCGCGCCGGTTGCTTTCGTCGGTCGTCGCCAGCAGCACTTCGCCATGTCGTGCAAAACGCAGTTGGATTTTTCGCCCCAGCAGCCAGGCGAGGAGGCGGGGCTGTCGGTGCGGGCGCGTGAGGATTTTCACCTCGACCTGGCTGTGCGACTGGGCCGCGCTGGACGCGAGGTGGTGGCGGTGCGGCGGACCGGGGCCGGGTCGCGGGTGTTGGGTCGCGCGCCCATTCAGCCGGGTCCGGTGGAGCTCTGCATTCGCGCCGAGAATGATTGCTACCAGCTCTTGGCTGGCACAGGCCCCAGCCGCATTCTGCTTGGCCAGGTGCCCGCACAGGCCCTGTCGGCAGAGAACATCACGCGCCGCGGCCCAATGCACTTTTGCGGCGTCGTAATCGGCCTGTACGCCACCGGCCGCGGCCAGCCTTGCGCTGTACCCGCTGACTTTGATTGGTTCGACTATCGCGCGTCCGGCAAAGGCTGAGTGAGCGTCCGCCTGCGAAGCCAACCGGCAAGCAAGAGCGCGACCAGCA
>PMCR01000275.1 GCA_003155465.1 Myxococcales bacterium
ATCTCCCAAATCGCCAAGGCCCAGGCTATCCCAGCGCGTTTCCTCGAGGCCATCCTGGCCCAGCTCAAACGCGGCGGCTTTGTGGTCTCACGCCGCGGGAATGAGGGCGGGTACATCTTGGCGCGTCCCCCGGCCGAGGTTTCGGTGGGCGATGTTCTGCGCGTCTTGCAGGGCCCGCCGCTTTCCACGTTGTGCGCAAATCACCCGCAGGCCGAGTGCCCGCATGGCGCGGACTGCGTCTTCGTCAAGCTGTGGGAGCGCGCTTGTGCGGCGGTGGAGACGGTATACGACTCGACGAATTTTCAGGACATGACTGACCGCTATCGGGCCATGTTGCGCGCCAAGGCTCCCACGTATTCGATCTAGACCTCGATGGCTTGCCGGAAGGCCGCTCGGACCTGATACCCACTCTCATGGCTCCTGCAAGAAGGGATGAACCGCGCGCGACCCCGCCCGACGCTCCGGGCTCGGTCGGGTGGACAGAGGCGCAGACGACGTGTCTGGTGCCTGCGAACGCACCGCTGGCTCTTGAGCTAGGGGGCAGCATCGGCCCGATCAACGTCGAGTACGAGACCTACGGCTCGCTCTCACCCGACAAGGACAATGTCGTCTTCATCGCGCACGCGTTGTCTGGGGATGCGCATGTCGCGGGCTGGGATCGCCGTGCGGCAGAGACCGGCCGCACCTGGCGACAAAAAAAGCCGGGCTGGTGGGACGCCATCGTGGGGCCGGGCAAAGCCATCGACACCGACCGGCTGTTCGTCATCTGCCCGAATGTGCTGGGCGGGTGCTACGGTACAACCGGACCGTCATCCGTGGATCTCTCGACGGGAAAGCCCTACGGCCTGCGCTTCCCCATGGTCACGGTGGGCGACTGGGTGAACCTGCACATGCGCCTTCTGGATGCGCTCGGGATCGCGCGCGTGAAAGCGGTGGTGGGCGGATCGCTGGGCGGTCAGCAGGCGCTGGAGATGGCTCTCGCCCATCCCCACCGGGTCGAACGCTCGGTGGTCCTGGCGGCCAGCGCGCGTCTGTCGGTGCAGGGCCTGGCCTTCAACGCCGTAGGCCGCTACTGCATCCTGCACGATCCCAATTTCGCCGGAGGTGACTACTACGATAGCGAGGGGCCCAGCGCCGGTCTGGCAGCAGCACGCATGCTGGCCCACATCACCTATCTTTCCGACGAGGGCATGCACGAGAAGTTCGGCCGACGCTTGCAGGACGGTGGCAACGGCCGTCAAGGCGGCTTCGGCATCGAGTTCGCGGTGGAGAGCTACCTTGACCACCAGGGCCGCGCCTTTGTCGAACGATTCGACGCCAACAGCTACCTCTACGTCACGCGCGCCATGGACTACTACGACGCAGCGGCGGCATGGGGCGGGGGCAGCCTGAGCGAGGCCTGCCGCCGCATCCGCGCCAAGATGCTGATCGTCTCGTTCGACTCGGACTGGCTCTATCCCCCCGAGGTCTGCAAGGAACTGGCCCTGGCCCTCACCCAGGCCAACCGGCCCGTCACCTACGCCAACGTGCCGTCGCACTACGGCCACGATTCGTTCCTGGTGGAGACCGAGAAGGTCGGACGCCTCCTGCGTGGCTTTCTCGCTCATTGATTCGAGGGTCACATGACGCAACGGCCACCACCCCACATCGACCCCGACCTGGTCACCGACCGCAGCGTGGATCGTCTGCCGCAGGGTCTTTTTGACCAGCGGGCGGCCGAGCTGTCCAAGCTTCTGGCCACCCGCCCGTCCGCGCCCGATCGGCCGCCGGCCGCGACCCGCTGGCAGGACGAGATCATTTCGCGCGAGATCCCGAAGGGCGCACGGGTGCTGGACCTAGGCTGCGGCGACGGGGCTCTGCTCGAACGGCTGATGCGCGATCTCGGCGTCTGCGGCCAAGGGCTGGAGATCGATCCCGAGGCCGTGTTCTCCTGCGTGGAGCGCGGTGTGCCTGTCATGCAAGCCGATCTCGACGAGGGACTGCGCCGCTTTCCTGATCAGGCCTTCGATGTGGTGGTGCTGGAAGAGACGCTGCAGACCCTCGCCAACCCGCGCGAGATGCTGGCTGAAATGTTGCGTGTGGGCCGGCGGGGCGTGGTTTCGTTCCCCAACTTTGCCCACTGGCGTGTGCTGGTCGACCTGGTGGCGAGCGGACGCATGCCCGTCACCGAATGGTTGCCCTACCAATGGTACGAGACAGCCAACATCCACCCCTTCACCTTGCAGGACTTGCTCGACTGGTCCCGCGAATCCGGCGTGCGGGTGGTTTCGGGCTACGCCTACGAAAACGGGGCGATCCGCACTCTTGCCGCGGACGACAACCTGCATGCGGAAGAAGTGTTGATCGTCGTGGAGAAGTAGTCGCGTGGGGAGCCCGCTGGCCCTTCGGGACGGATAACCCACCCTGCCCGCCCCGCGCTTCGCGCGCCCTCGCCAGCGCTGCGCGTGGCGCACCATCGCAAGGGGTTGGAAACCCTCTCATGGTTCCCATGACTATTGGTGGCAGTACCTGCACATCGCCGTGCCGTAGGCCTCGGCCGGGCTATGCTTCTGCCGCCAATTTGCCGGGTGGGGATTGCCGCCCATGCCACCCACGCGGTGACACCCGATGCAGTTCGAGTTCGGCCCCTGATCGTGGCACGAGGCACAGCTGACGATGTCGCGCCGGGCGGAGGTCGCGTGTGACGTAGCCCAGCCAGCGGGGTGCGGGCTGCGCGGATTGCTGCCGCCCGGTCCGACGTTCTCCTGATTGTGGCAAGCCGTGCAGAAGCTCGTGCCGTGGCAGCGCTGGCACAGCACCGGGTCGGAGCGCGCTTCGATGCCGTGGCGGGTCAGGTAGTCGCCGCGGTGGATGAAGTCGCTGGTCACGTTTTCGCTGAACTTTAGTTCCACGCGCATGGGCGCGGTCCGGGCGTGGCAGTCGGCACAGAAGGTCTGGTCGTGGCACTGCACACACGCGTCGGTGGTCGAGCGCGCGATGCTGCCGTGCTGCCGGACGAAGTCGCCGGCGTGTGAGAACTCGGCCACCGGCCTGAGGGGAAACCGTTTGAGATCGGTGTGGCACCTTCCGCAGCGGCCCTCGTCGAAGTCGACCCTGTGCTCATGGCACTTGGTGCAAGACTTCATGGTCGGCGGCCTCGGCCTGACCCGCGCGTACTCCGACAACTTCACGTGGCAGGCCGTGCAATCGTCGCTGACCAACTTCAGGTGAAGTTTGTGCGAGATGATGATGGCGTGGGACTCGGGCGGGTAGGTTCCGGGATGAGCCGGATCGGCGTGGCAGAAGCCACACTCTTTCTGCTCTTTCTTGTCGCTGTGACACTCCAGGCACTTGGCCTCCGGCGGCCGCAAACGGTCCGTAACGGTCACCGCCTCGGGCACGTCCTCGTGGCACATCACACACGGCAGGTCCTTGGCGTGAACCGCGTGCGACTGCCGGATCTCCTCGCCCGGCTGCTTGGCCCTTCTCGTCCCCAGCATGGTCGCGCAGGCCGCGATGCCCAGTGCCGCAACCGCAATCCATGCCCCGCGATGGGTCCTCGCGTGGGGAGCCTGCCGGCTTCGCCGGCGGCGCGCCATCGCGGGAGGGTTTGGGAACCCTTTCAGGGTTCCCATGTCAAATAGACCACTCACGGCCTGACCTCCTTCACCGCACGGCGTCCGTCATAGATGACCTTGAGTAGGCCTTCCATCTGGTGTGTGGCATAGGGGGTCACGTTTTCCATTCCGGTGAGCACCGCGCGCCAAGCCGGCGCCACGTCATACACCAAACTGCCCGATCCGAAAAACGAACGATTCTGCCCGTTGAGCGGCTGGTCCAGGTCGTAGGCATCGAAATCGGCAACCAGCCGAATCTTCGTGTTGATGGTTTGCCAGGCAAAGACGCGACCCATGAGATAGCCGCCTCCCGGAATCCTGAGCCGTCGGCTCTCGACACCGACGCGGGTTCCACCGTTGCTGCCAAAACGCAGACTGGCTTTCCCGCCCGTGTTCCAGCCCCAGCCACTGGCGTCGTGGACTTCGTGAAAATCGCCTTGTACGTCCAGGCGCCGCGGCCACGGCCGCAAAGCAACGAAGCCGCCAAACTCGTCGCGGGTCTCCTGGGCGAAGACCGCGAAGATCGAATAGCGCGGCAAGAAAAGGTCAGGGGCGGTACGCCGGTAGTCCGTGGTGACATCCAGGTAGCGACAAGGTCGCCAGTTGGCAGCCACATCGGCCTCAGCCATCCGGGACTCGGGAAGGCTCCACCTTGCCAGCCCGCTCAACGCTAGCGAATCGGTAAGCCGATAGCGGGCGTCGACCCCCGCATCCCGGCGGAACACATGCCGGCCCGCCCCCAGGATTTCCAGGATCGACACGCCCACCTCCGATTCATAGGAACGACTCCAGAAAGCTCTTGCCCCGGTCGCGAACTCGCCCCGGCTGTAGCCGAAGCGCGGGGTGACTGGAACACCGACGAATCCTGACAAGCCGAAGCCCGCTCCCACGCGCAACGTGGGGGCAAGGCCGTCAAGCTGCAGGTTGGCCGCGCTCCCCGGAACCACGAGCTGTCGACCCAGCCGCAAGGTCACGCGCCGGTGCCAGGTCGAGCCCTGCAGGTAGGCCACGTCCACGTCGCCGAGAGCGCTCTTTCCATCGCGCGGATCGCCCGCCACAACCTCACCCCAGCCCGAAACCACGATCTGCGTGTCGTCGAGCAGCGGGTTATTGATCTCCGAGGCCCGCAGAGAAACCAGTTCGAGAAAAGGCACCACGGTACGGACCGTGCCGTCGCGTGGATCGCGCTGGCCCGAGACGATCGTGGTCGCACTGGCCGAGACGGACTCGGCCCGCGCCAATCCGGTCCCCCCCGCGAGCGCGGCCAGACCAGCGAGAATGGCCCGGAGTTTCATATGGCTAGTTGCCATCGAAGACTCCGTTCATGTGGGTCGTGCCTGGGACCCCGGAGACCGTCGAAAACACGATGTTCCCGTCGGAATTGATGGTCTTCGCGTGGCACGCGACGCACCCGGTTCGCGCAATCCCGGTCGGGTGTCCCGAGAACTGTGGTGGAAGGCCATGGCAGGTGGCGCCGCACGCGCCAGTGTCGGGCGAAACCCAACTGGGCGTCTGCAGGACGCCAGGGGTCCTGTCTGTGTTGAGCGGCTCGCCGCCGCCGTGGCAGTACGCACCCGAGCAAGTCATCAGAGTGGGGTTCCAGGTCGGCGAAGCGCTCTGTGCCCGCGCCAGAGTCCCCGATCCGGCCACATTGGGGAAGACTGCCGCCCGCACGACTGCGCCGGGCGCATGACCGGGGCCGAGGTGGCCGGGGCTGGAGACGTCCGCAGGAACCTGGTGGCACTCCGAGCACTGAATCGGGCCGCGAATGCCAACGGTCAGATGCCGCTGGTGCTGCCCCACTCCCACGGACGAGGGAAGGGAGCCTCCCTGCAAATCGGGTGGCGGCGCCGGTGAGCTGGCCGAACCATGGCAGGTATTGCAGGGCGTGTCCGCGTCTGCAAAGTCGACCGCGCCGTTGAGGTGCAAGGTCGTGTTGACGAGTTTGGTTTGCGCATCGACGACGCTGCGATGGCAGATCGAGCATTGAGTTCCGCCCGCGCCGTTGGGCGGAAGCCCGTGGCAGAAGGTACAGGTCTGGGCCGCGGGTCGAGGCGCGGCATCCCAACTCGGGCTGTTGGTCACCGCCGCCGAGTCAACCGTGGTGGCACCATGGCAGTAGACGTTGCTACAGGTTCGATTGCTCGGATCCCAGGCCGGCGACCCCACACGGGTTCCGCTGGCAGGCGTCAGCGCAGCCAGGCCAGTCAGCGCGACCTGCGCAGGACCGGCGCGCAGTGAGCCGTCGGGCGCAAAGGCGTGATCCTGAGCGCTCTGGTGGTCGGGATGGCAGGTCGAACAGGCAAACTGCTTGCCCAACACGCCACCAGCATTGTGGATCTTGTGGTTGCCCGTGCGCACAGGGGAGCCGTGACAGGCTGCGCAGGCAGGGGTGTGGTCGGAACTCATCACATCGCCTTGGTGGCAAGATGAACAGGACACCCCGGCCGCCCCACCCTTGAGATCTTGGCCGTGGCATTTCTGGCAGCGCGCGAAATCGAAGTTGGACTTGAGCAACACCGTGCCGTGAAAGTCAGGTTGCGCCGGATCCAGAACTCCGGCCGTGTGCACCGAAGTCGCCTCCTCCAGATAGGTGGCCCGGCAGTCGACGACCCATGTCCTGGCCTGGGCGTACACATCAGACGTGCCCACATGGTCGACCGTCGCAGTCGCCGGATTGAGCACAGACAGGAGCTTGGAGTTTGCATCGCCCGCGATCACATCGGGCGGCGTGCCTGTCCCAAGCGCGAGGTTGTATGTCGTCGTGTCGTAGCCGGCCTGGGCCTGCCCCCCGTCGCTAGACGAGTGGCAATGGCTGCATCTGTTCTGGAAGAGTGGCCCGATGTCATTCTGCCAATCTGGACAGGTGCGAGGGTCATTGACGAGCGACCGCGCTTTCGCACATCCAAGGATCGAAACGGCCGTGGCCACTGCTGCGGCAAGTCCGAGACTGTGTTTCATTACCTGACCTCGCCCAGCGAGAAAGGCTGTTGCATCAGCGATGGAAAAAGTATCGCCGTCCTGACCTGGTGGCGCATCTTCATGCCTAGTATATCCAAGTTCTCCGATAGGCCAAAACGACTATATGCACTTCGCATGGCTGGGCCAAATGTCACATGGTGGCAAACGAGCCCATCCAGACATTCTCAAGGGGAACACGTCGATTGGATTAGCCCGGACCGCAGCCTGTGTCAGTTTCCTTGGCTTGCGAGTACTTCGTGCTCAAGAGGTGTCTGGAAATCGGCTCTCCTGGATTTTGTGTTCCGATGATTTCGATCACGTGCGCGACGAAAATCGCTTTTCACGGCGATTGATGGACACGTCTTCAGCTTGCCGTCCTGACTTCGCCCCTCTGGCCTCTCCACCCCCAACCGAGACCCTCCCCTGAGATTCAAGCTGGTCATCTTCGATTTCGACGGCACCCTGGCCGACAGTCTCGGCTGGTTCATTGGCATTTCCGACCAGCTGGCTGACGAGTTCGGGTTCGACCGAATCGATCAAGACCAAGTCGCCACCCTCAGGCGTCACGATGCCGCCACGTTGCTCAGACTGCACCACGTGCCCCTATGGAAAGTGCCCTTCATCGCGACCCGCTTCCGCAGGTTGATGGCCAAACAGATCCACACGATCTCTCCGTTTCCTGGCATTGCCGACCTGCTTGGCCGACTGTCACAGGCGGGGCTTACGCTGGCCGTGGTGACGTCCAACTCACGCGCCAATGTTCGCCATGTCCTGGGCAGGCAAAGCATGGGGTTCCTGGCGGCCTGCGAAGGAGGCGTGTCCATCTTTGGCAAGCGCGTGAAGCTGCGCAAGGTCCTGCGGCACAGTGGCATCCACCCCGCCCAGGCCATCTTTATCGGCGACGAGATTCGTGACATCGAGGCAGCCCGCGACGCAGGCATCGCGAGCGGCGCAGTGACTTGGGGCTTCACAGACGTGGATGCGCTCCAGGCTCATTCGCCCGACATGCTGTTCGGGAGTGTGGAGGAGATGCTTTCTGCGCTGGTGGGCTAGCTATTTCACACAGAGGACGCGGAGACCGACGAGACGCGATCAATGTGCGGCACGCCCTACCCTGTCTTCTTGAAGTCCTCTGAGCGCACGCTGTAGCGCTTGAGCAGGCGATGCAGACTCTCGCGCTCGATGCCGGCCCGCTCAGCGGCGCGGGTCACGTTGCCGTCAAACTCGCGCATCAGCACCGCAAGGTACTCGCGTGAGATACGGTCGCGTGCGGTCTCCATGGCCTCGCGGTAGGGCATCTTGATCAGCACCTCGGCCGGCAGCGCGCCCACCTGCGCCCCCCGCAGCTCTGCGAGCAAATCGCGGATATCGATCTCTTTGCCGGCCGCGATGGCGACCGCGCGCTCGATGGCGTTCTCCAACTCGCGCACGTTGCCCGGCCAGTTGTGGGACGTCAACGCCCGCATGGCCGCATTGCCGATCCCCACGATTTCGCGCTTTGAGCTGCGCGCATGCTTGGCAAGGAAGTGAGCCGCCAACGCCGGGATGTCCTCGCGTCGCTCGCGCAGGGCGGGCATACGAATGGGGAAGACGTGCAACCGGTAGAAGAGGTCCTCGCGGAAACGGCCGGCTTGCACCTCGGCCTTCAGCTCGCGATGGGTGGCGGCTATGATCCGCACGTCGACCGAGAACGGCGTGTTCTCACCCACCCGACGGATCTCCTTGTCCTGCGCCACCCGATTCAGCTTCACCTGCACGGGCAAGGGCAATTCCCCCACCTCGTCGAGAAACAGGGTGCCGTGGTTGGCTTCCTCGAACAGGCCGGGCTTGGTGGCTGCCGCGCCGGTAAAGGCGCCTTTGGCATGGCCGAAAAGCTCACTCTCCACCAACTCGGCCGGCAGCGCTCCGCAGTTCACCGGTACGAAGCGATTGTGTTTGCGCTCGCTATGGTAGTGCACCGCGCGCGCCGCCAGCTCCTTGCCGGTGCCGGTCTCCCCGGTGAGCAGCACGGTCATGTCGAGCCCTGCGGCCCGCTCGAGAAGGCCGTACACCTCGCGCATGGGCGGGCTCTTGCCAATCATGTTGTGGAACGAGTTCACGCCCTCCAGCTCCTTGCGCAGACTCGCCGCCTGTGCGCGCAGGCTCCGGCGCTCCAGGGCACGCGCCACCACCAGCGCCGCAGCGTCGGGATCGAACGGTTTCTGGATATAGTCGTACGCGCCCTGCTTCATCGCCTCGACCGCATCGGGAACCGCGCCATAGGCGGTCATCAAGACCACTTCGGTCTCGGGCCAGCGCGCCTTGACCGATTCCAACACGGTGAAACCGCTGGCACCAGGCATCTTGAGATCGGTCACCACCAGGTCGAACTCGTGTTCGGCGATCAGCGCCAGCGCCTTGGCGCCGTCGCTGGCCGTGCTCAGGTTGTGCTCCTCGCCCAGGATCTTGGCGAACAGCTTGAGCATGTTCTCCTTGTCGTCTACTACCAGCACGGACGGCCGGTTCATGTCGTTCCTCCTTTGGGGCACGGCAGGCGCAAGACGAAGCAGGCGCCGCCCTGTCCGGGCGGCTCGGCGACGATTTCGCCGCCATGGGCGCGCGCGATGGCCTGCGACACTGCCAATCCCAGACCAGTCCCGCGCGGCTTGTTGGTGAAGAAGGGTTCGAACAAGCGCTCACGCGCCTCGCTATCCAGGCCGTGGCCTGAATCACGCACCGTCACCTGCGAGCGCTGGTCGTTTTCGCTGACATGGATGTCGACGCTTCCCCCAGGAGCAGCCGCCTCGACCGCGTTCTTGATGAGGTTGAGCAGGACCTGGCGCAACTTGGACGCCGTGCCCGCGGCACCACCCTGCCCTGCAACGGTCACAGTCACACCCGGTGACGGCGACGATTCCGCAAACCGTGCCACCACGTCGTCGCACAGCCCGCGCAGGTCCACGCGCTGCGAGCCCGCCTCGACCGGCCGCGAAAAATCGAGGAGTCCTTCCACGATCTCCTGACAGCGAAGAACCTCTTCCTCGACGATCGCCAAATCATCGGCCAGGGACCCGACCGCCTTCTTGCGCAGCAGGCGCGTGTACCCCAGGATCACGCCCAGCGGGTTGTTGATCTCGTGCGCCACGCCAGCGGCCAGACGACCCACGCCAGCCAGGCGTTCGCTCTGCAAGAGGCGACTCTGCTGTTCCTTAAGCGATGCGACCATCGCGTTGAACTGGCGGGCCAGGTCGCCAAACTCGTCGTTGCCGCCAACCACGATGCGCGTGTCGAGGTCGCCCGCTGCCAGCCGTTCTGCACCCGCATGCAAAAACGCCACCGGCCGGGCCACCTTGCGGCCGAGATAGACGGCCACAACGCCGGCCAGAAGGGGCGCCAGCACCAGGAAGAACACGCTCCAGGCCACGGTCCGCTCGCGCGTCGACTGCGCAAATGACTGCAGCTCCCCGATGGCGTCTTCGAAGCGCTTGGCCAATAGGTCAGTCCGCTGCTGAATGCGGCTCACCATCGCCAGCGCGCGTGCGTGCTCGACGTTGGCATCCGCGGTCCGTCCGGACAGTACCGCCGGAACGATCTGCCGGCTGAAAACGCCGTCCAGCTCAGCCGCGCCGGCCTCGATGTCGTCGACCCAGGCGCGCTCGTCGGGCCGTTCCGCACGCTGGCGCAAGCTCTTGATCAAGGTGAGAACGCGCGTCTTGGCCTCGGCATAGAAACCGAGGTGGCTGTCATTGCCGATGATGATGGTGTGGGCCTGATGGGCGTACTGGTCGCGCACGGCGCTGGCCAAGTCCAGGGCCAGGCGCATACTGTCCACACGTGCCCGCGTCTGGGCGAGGCCGCGATTGACCTGGGCGAAGCCGAGTAGGGCGATCAGCGTGGCTGCAGCGTAGAGGGCAATCAGCGCGGCGAACGCCAGCGCCAGCCGGCGCGCAGTTCCGGAACGCAGAATGCTGGGGCCCGATGGTGACATCTTCGGTTACAGTGTAGCCGAGCCGGTCAGTCACCGCCAAGGCGACGCCGGGTGCGCTCTCCTCGCCTTGGGCCAGCCCACGTTGAGACGAGCCACGGACCCGCCGGCGTGAAGAGCGAGCTGGGCCCCGACGCAACCAGCGTGGGCTGAGTGTTCCAGTGCGCGCTGGCTTTTCGATCCGGCAGGCATAGCCGCGACGAGCTGCGCAGCTTGCAGGACTGGTTCCTGCGCTATGCAGTCCAAGCCGTACCTGGGGTGGCCGAGGTCGCCACCGTGGGCGGTCAGGTGCGCCAGTACCAGGTCAACGTCGACCCCAGCAAGCTGGCTGCGCGCAACCTACCCCTGCAGGTAGTGATCGATGCGGTTCGCAAGGGCAACGCGGAGGTGGGCGTGCGCCTGGCCTAATCTCTGGCAAGCAGGAGGCCGAAAGGGAAGTTTCCGCACCGTCAGGCGGGAGGCCTTGCTGGTTCATGCCACCGCTACGCGAGGGCACCCTGCTCTACATGCCCTCGGTGGTCCAGCCGGGCATCTCGGCCGCCGAGGCAGAGAAAGCCCTGCGGGGACAGGACAAGCTTCTCATGACCTTCCCTGAAGTCGAGCGCGTGTTCGGCAAAGCGGGCCGCGCCAACACTTCCACGAAACCGGCGCCGCTCACCATGATGGAGATGACAATCATGCTGAAGCCCGAATCGCGGTGGCGTGAGAAACCGCGCTGACACACGTCCTGGGCGCCCGAATGGCTCAAGCCCGCGCTGCGAGCCTTTTGGCGTGACCGTGTCAGCGAGGAAGAGCTTGTCAGCGAGATGGACCAGCGCTTGCGATTGCCCGGCATCAGCAATGCCTGGACCACGCCCATCAAGGGTCGCCTCGACATGCTCCCCACCGGCATCCGCACGCCGGTGGGCATCAAGGTGAGCGGCCCGAATCTCGACCTCATCTACCTATGGCGACGCAAGGAAGTCACGGCTAAGGCAACCGCGCAAACCTGACGAAGGCAGAGATGAGGTGCGAGTCAACCGCCCGACGGCCTTGTTCCCGTGTGAGACAAGAGCCTACTAGTCGTCTGCGCGTAACTGTGAGGTGAAATAGTTGAAGTCAGCGCGCCCTCGAAGACACTAATTTTTCAGGGGGGGACTCAAGACGTGTCCATAGATCGTCGCGAAAAGCGATCTCCGTCGCGCAAGTGATCGAAACCATTCGAACACAAAATCCAGGAGAGCCGATTTCTGGACACCTCTTCAGAGAACAATACGCGGACAGTCGTACCATCGGAGGCCAATCAATGCTCATCCATCAGTTCGCTCCGCTTTCTCTTGTACGACGGGGCTGGGTGGGATGTGCTGCCTTGCTGGCGTTTTCTGCTTTGGGGTGCCAAATCAACTCGAAGGGACTCGCTGCCAGAGACGACACCGGTAGAGATGCTGCGCTCGTGACGTCCGATGGCTCGGCCGCGGCGTCAGGCGGAGCCACAGGCACGACCGACGGAGCCACAGCCACGACCGACGGAGCCGTGGCCGCGACCGACGCAACCACGGCCACGCCCGATGGAACCTTGGCCGCAGCAGGAGGAACAACGACTGCGCCCGACGCGACCCCGGCCGCGACCGGTGGGACCAAGGTTGTGGTCGGTGGAACCACAGCCGCGACCGGCGGGACCACGATTGACGCCAACGGGACCACGACTGCACCCGGCGGAACCACGGCCGCGACCGGCGGGGCCACTATTGACCCCAGCTGGACAACGGCTGCGTCCGGCGGAACGACAGCCGCACTCGGCGGAACCACGACCGCAATCGGTGGGACGACAGCCGCACTCGGTGGGACCACGGCCGCACTTGGCGGAAACACGGCCGCAATCGGTGGAACCACGATGGTTCAGGACGGCGGCGGCGACGCTCCACCACCGACCCCAGATACTCGCGCTGACACTTTCTTGCCACCCCCGGACGCTGGCGGCGATCGCCCAGCCACTTGCGGCTGGCTCGGCCTGCCCTGTTGCCAGGGCAATGTGTGCAGCGAGCCTCTTACCACTTGCACGTCGAGTGGCCTGGGACAAGCAACCTGTACCCGCTGCGGCCAAACCGACGGCGCCTGCTGTCCGGACAACTCCTGCTCCGGCGGTGGCTGCTGCAACAGGAATGGAATCTGCATTGGCCAAGGCGCTGCCTGTCCAAACAATCTTGGCGGCGGCACCTGTTCCAACAACGCATGCGAATCCGGCGGCAACGCCTGTGGTGCGCTCGGCGATCCCTGTTGCGGCAATCCCGGGGTCTGCACAGCGGGTGGTCTCGCGTGCGCGACCGGCGCCTCCGGCGAGACCTGCCAGATCTGCGGTGGAGAGAATGGACCTTGTTGCGGCTCAGGAGCGGCCGCGGGTCGCACCTGCTCCACCGCCAAACTCATCTGCCAAGGCAATGGTGGCGGTCGCGGCGGTGTGACGACCTACACATGCCGGGGTGTGCCATGAGGCAAAGGAGAGACC
>PMCR01000201.1 GCA_003155465.1 Myxococcales bacterium
AGAACTTGCGGGCGGCGATGGACAGGAGAGAAACACGGCGTTTCGAAATAGGCGGCAAGTACACCGATGCCTGGTATCGAATGACCGCTTCTCCTTCGGCAGAGGGAATCACCGTTCTCGGAACCGAGATAACCGAGAACAAGAGAATAGAGGAGGCGCTGCGCGAGGCCAACGCCCGTCTCAAAGAAGCCAATCAGTGCAGGACTGAGGCGTAGCAGGGACCGACATTGCCCCACCCGAGCAGGAACTCACCTGCTCGGCTGAAATGGTTCGCGGCCGTCTGGGTCGCTCTTAACGATGCCCGCCGCCGTGGCCCCCAGCCCCATGACCAGAGAACCCGCTGTGCGAGCCGCCTGCACTGCCGCCACGGTAGCCGCTGACGCCTTGATAGCTGCCCGCGCTTCGATAGCTGTTGCCGACACGGCCTCCTCCCCAGCCGTGTCCACCGCCCCGATATCCGCCCCAACCATAGCCGGCTCGATGCAGGCCCACGTACCAGCCAAATCCCATTGGACCGCGGGGGCCAAAGTAGGGATACGCGCCCCAGCCCCAAACCCAGGGGGCCGCCAGCCACATCCATCCATAGCTCGGGTAGTACGCATAGGAATATGGGTAGGCGTCGCTCGGCGAGCCTTCATAGGTGTACTGGTTTCCGTAGGGCATCCAAATCCAACCATACTCAGCCGTGTATACCCACTGGCCCCCGCTCGCCCCTGCCGCCGGCTCTGGCTGAACCTGGGTCTGCGTCTCGGTCTGGACTGGCGGTGGCTGCACGGGCGGCGCTGGTGGCTGGAGATCAGGCGCAGGGGTGGGCGGCTGCACCGCTTGGGGGAAAGTACCTGGCTCCGAGGCTGAAAACCTACTCGTCGTATCCTGCGCTTGAGCTACGCCCAATCTTAGAATCAGTGAGCACACGGAAATTGTCAGTTTGACTTTCACGACGACACCCCTGCCCTGCGGAAGGGCGCCTGTGTCGAGATACTGTACACGGGTATTTCCCAGCCGCGCGCCTGGAGCTGGCGGTGCAGGTCAGTGGCATTCGTCCCGGGGAAGTCGTCTTCGGCGATCACGACGTCCTTCCCGAAATCGTGCGGAATCGGCAGTTGTTCCATGAACTCCAGGAGGGTCCGGCTGTTGCTGGCGGCAATCACATCAAGACCCTCGTCCTCATACGTGGCAACCAGTTCTTCGCGCAGCCCTGGATCAGACACTTCGATGAACACCCGATCGGTGTCCACGTCGAGAAGGGTTCGTTCTATCCATCCCAATGGCTGGCCTGTCCGGCTTACCGCAATCGGAAGCGCCCGGGTGGCTCCCCCGGAAGCATGCGCCTTCTCGCTCGCGGCCAGACGCGTTCGCAACCGCCACGGGGCGAGGCTTTCATTTTCGGTTTCTTGAGTCTTCACGGGAAGCCTCCTTTCTGGGCACAGCAATAGGATCCAGCAAGTGCGGTGCCAAGCGCGAACTGAGCGAAAACACAGCGTTCTGGGCCCTACTGCGCAGGTTGCGAGCAGGAACGCCCCTTACCCTGCGGCAGTCTGTCGCGGCCCGCCCGGGCAGTGCGACAGAAAGCCGCTGCGCAAAAGATCGGTGGTGGTCGTGGATGCGGCTAGGGTTGTTTTCGCGGCGGCGTCAGAGGGACCGGGCCCTGATAAACAGGACTCGCAAGGTCCGCTTTATGAGGTATGCTTCGGATGGGCTAATCCATGGACACGATCCGAGGGTCCGTTCAGTCGGCACGGGCGCCAGACGATCCCCGCGAGGCTGCGAATCATCTGCCGCAATGGCAGGCGCGGCAGCAGCGCCTCTTCGATGCAATCCGTGTGGTGAACGATGAGAGTTCAAGTCAGCGGGGCGCAGCCTTCTTCGATACGTTGACCGCGCATCTGGCCGCGGTGCTGGGCGCCGATGTGGCCTTTGTCGGGCAACTGGGTCTCGACGGCGCCAGCATGGACATCGTTTCGGTCTTCGGTGACGGCAAGCGCGCTACGCCGTTCTCGTATTGCTTGGCCGGAACTCCATGCGCGCAGGTCATCGCGAACCGGGTGTACGCCCACAGCAAGGATGTGGTCCGCCTCTTCCCCGAAGATACTCTCCTGGCGGAGATGGGGATTCACGCCTACGTGGGTGTGCCCTTGCGCGATGCCGACGGGAGAAGCATCGGCATTCTGGTGGGCCTGTTTCGTCGCGACTTGGACGACGCGGACTTTGCCGAGTCGGTGTTGCTGTTCTTCGCNNGTCGGGTTCGTGATAGCCGACCTCGCGGGGCGCATCCTCGATGCCAACGATGCGTACCTGGCCATGACCGGCTTCGATCGCGCCGACATGGCTTCCGGACGGATCCGCTGGTCCGAGATGGCACCGCCGGAACGGGCGACAGACGAGCCGACGACCGTACAGCGCCTGCTGGCACAGAACTCATCCAAGGCATGGGAAATGGAATGGGTGCGCAAGGACGGGTCTCGGGTGAGCGTCGTGATGGGTGGCGCCCTGTTGGATGCGAGCGGAGGGCGCGTGGTTGCGTTCGTCCTCGATCAGACGGAGCACCGTCGGGCTGAGCGCGANNGTCCCACGAACTGCGCAACCCCCTATCGCCCATAATCATGGCGGTGGAGATACTGCAGGCCTTTGCCCCGGGCAACGAGCGCGTGCAGAATGCCTTGCGCATTATAGAAAGAAACGCGCGCCACGAAGCGCGCCTGGTGAATGACCTGCTCGATCTGTCGCG
>PMCR01000296.1:0-15888 GCA_003155465.1 Myxococcales bacterium
GGGCAACTGCCCCGGGCTACCCGATCTCACGCCCTCGCCCACGCGACCCGCTAGCCGCGAACCGCGGGCCAGCCCTGCGGGCGGCCCGCAATTTCCCGACAAGCCGTAACTAGTTTCCCGATTCTCCGCTCGCCCGCTTCAGCTTGTCCAGCAGGGTGGTACGGCTAAGCCCCAGCAGTTCGGCGGCGCGGGTCTTGTTTCCGCCCGAGGTGCGCATGGCACGGTCGATGAGCGCGGCTTCGATGCGTGCCAAGGTGGCCACCAGGTCGATGGCCTCAGTGGAGGTGCTGTTGGCGGTGGCCGCGGCGAAGTCCGCCGATGGGCTGCGCACCCCCGGGGGCAGGTCGTCGAATCCGATAACGCCGGTGCGATTCAGGATGACCATCCGCTCGATCAGGTTCTCCAGCTCGCGCACGTTGCCCGGCCAACCGTAGAGCTGCAAAGCGAGGAGGGCGGGCTCGGAGAGGGTGATGTTCTTGTGGCTGCGCCGATTGGCCGATGCCAGAAAGTGGTGAGCCAGCGGCGCCACGTCCTCTGCGCGCTCACGCAGAGCCGGCAAGAGAATGGGCACGACGTTGAGGCGGAAGAAGAGATCGCTGCGGAACTTCCCCTCCTTGACCAGCGTTTCCAGATCCTGGTTCGAGGCGGCCACCACGCGGGTGTTCACCGATCGCGTCTTGGATTCGCCCACCGGGGTGACCGTCTTGTCCTGCAAGACGCGCAGGAGCTTGACCTGGAGGGATAGGGGCAGCTCGCTGATCTCGTCGAGAAACAGGGTGCCGCCATCGGCCTCCACGAACTTGCCGGCGCGGGCGTCGGTGGCGCCGGTGAACGCCCCGCGGGCATGCCCGAAGAGCTCGCTTTCCACCAGGCCCTCGGGGATGGCGCCGCAGTTGATGGCCACGAAGGGATTGCCCATACGGGGGGAAAAAGCGTGGATGAGTCGGGACACAACCTCTTTGCCGGTGCCGCTTTCTCCCAGAAGGAGGACGGTTGCGTCGGTGGGGGCCACCTGACCGACGATCTCGATCACGCCGCGCAGGGCAGCCGAGTCGCCCACCAAGACCGCCTGGGGTTCAGCCAGATCGTTGCTGCGCGTGGCCGAGGCGCGCGGACTGGGCTTTCCTTGGGCGAGGGCGGCTTCCACCACCACCTTCAAATCCTCCCCGTTGCAGGGCTTGACCAGGAAGTTGAACGCGCCGAAACGCATGGCCTCGACGCACTCCGAGATGAGCGTGCTGGCGGTAAGGATGATCACCGGCGTGCGCAGCGCGGGTTCCTGAGCTTTGCGCAAGACCGCGAAGCCGTCAGCACGCGGCATGCGCAAGTCGCTGACCACCAGGTCGAAGCCGCTCCCGTCCAGCGTCTTGATGGCCTCCTGGCCATCGGCCGCCTCGGTCACCCTGTGCCCGAGGCGTTCGAGCGCACGTCTGACGACTTGACGAATTTCAGGCTCGTCGTCGACAACTAAGACCCGTGACACAGGGACGAGTGTATCACAGACACCGATATGCACTCGCTCGCCCTCCCTCGCTGGAAGACGATGCAAGCCCAGGACCAACGAGTCCGCGAACCAAGACGGTGGGGACGTGGCGCCGACGCCGGGAGACCGACGGCGTGTCGGCCTCCAACGCGTCGAGTGGCCGGCGGGTCGGCCAGAAGATCTATACTTTCAACCAGCATCTCGCGGACCGTGGATCAAAGTTAGCTACGGCCGGGTAATTTGGGGCCACTGGGCAGGCCGGCTCGCGGCTAGCGGGGCGCGTGGGCGAGGGCGTGAGCGTGTTCGTGTGGGGTACGCGGGAATCGGACAGCGTGGGGCGAGAGCGTCCGGCTGCCGCGGGGCGCTCACCCTGAAGGGCTTCGGGACAGACAACCCACCCCACCCACCCCTCGCGCTTCGCGCTCGCCCGTCGCGCACACGCCGTCGCCCACGCAAGCCGCAGCACGCTGGTCGCTACCGCCACCGCCCACGCTCATGCTGGCCGAGCTGCGCTGGCCGGGAAGAAAATCCGTATGTCGTTTTCTGGCGCGCGACTCCCTGATACGCTGGCTGCAAGAAGCATGGAGCCGCACGCGCCCGCGCCCCGCATTCACGTCCTGCCACCCGAACTGGCGAACCAGATTGCCGCCGGCGAGGTGGTCGAGCGGCCTGCTTCCGTGGTCAAGGAGCTGTGCGAGAACGCGGTCGATGCTGGCGCCCGCCGCGTCGATGTGGAGATCGAAGCCGGGGGCCGGCGGTTGATTCGGGTGGTGGATGACGGCTCCGGCATGACCGCTGCCGAGGCGCGGCTGGCTCTGCAGCGCCACGCCACCTCGAAGATCGCGTCTGCCGACGATCTGTGGGGGCTTGCGAGCTTCGGCTTTCGCGGCGAAGCGCTACCCTCTATCGCCGCGGTCTCGCGCCTCACCTTGCGCACGAAGACGACCGGTGACTTGGCCGGCTTCCGCCTGCTGGTCGAAGCCGGGGTCGAGACGGACGCGGGAGAGATCGGCATGGCCGAGGGAACCCAGGCGGAGGTGCGCGACCTCTTCTTCAACACGCCCGCGCGCCTCAAGTTCCTGAAGTCCGAGGCCACCGAGGCGGCGAATGTTTCGGAAGCAGTTCTGCGTCTGGCGCTGGCCCATCCCGAGGTGCACTTCCGTCTGCGCGGCAACGGCCGCGTGGCCCTCGATCTGCCGCCCCACCGAGACATGGCCGAGCGGGTGCGCGCGGCACTCGCTCGGCGCGGAGCCAAGGTCCTGCACGAGGCCGAGGGAGAAGAGGGTGGGATAAAGGTGCGCGCGTTTCTGGCTTCGCCCGAGGAGGCCGCGCCGGCGGGGCGCTCGACTTTTCTTTTCGTCGGCCGTCGCTTTGTCCGCGATCGGGCCCTGCTGCATGCGCTGGCGCAGGGCTACGGCGAGCTACTGGAGAAGGGGCGCTACCCGCTGGCCGCGCTGTTTGTCGACGTTCCTGGCCAGGAACTGGACATCAACGTTCACCCGCAGAAACTTGAGGTGCGCTTTTCCCGACCGCAGGAGGTCTACGCGGCGGTCCGGCATGTGGTCGGCCGGGCTGTGGCGCGTGCACCGTGGCTGGCGGTGTCGCCCATTCGCGCCTACACGCTGCCGCCCGAGCGCGTTGCGCAGGGGGAGAGAGACTCTACGCTTCCGCCTGGGCCGGCACGGGACCGGCAGGAACCCCTTTCGGCCGCGCGCTCGCCTGGGTTCGGCGGCAAGCAAATCTCGCCGCCCTATCCGACCCTGCTGCGCGACGAGGCGTTGCATGCGGCCGCCAAGCCAGCGTCCGGGGGCTTCTTCGGCGGACTCGACTACATAGGCCAGCTTCGGCGGACCTATCTCGTGTGCGAGGGTCCGTCGGAGCTGGTGCTGGTGGACCAACACGCGGCGCATGAGCGGATCATGTTCGAACGACTGCGGGTGGCGCATCGACAGCGAGCCGTGGTTCGCCAGCGCCTGTTGTTCCCCATCCCCATCGAGTTGGATGAGGTTGCGGCTGCGGCGGCACGCGAGGGGGCGACGGCAGAAGCGCTGGCAGGACTTGGCTTCGAGGTCGAAGCGTTCGGGCCGAGCACCATGCTCGTGCGCGCGGTGCCCGATTTGCTGAAAGATGCGGACCCCAAGCCCTTGCTGCGCGACGTGCTGCACCGGGTGGCCGAGGGGGATTCTCTGCTCCGTGCCGAGGAGAATTTCGAGCAGGTGTTCGCGACCATGGCGTGCCACGGCGCTCTGCGTGCGGGCGACGTGGTGGCGCGCGAAGCGGCCCTGAGGCTGCTGGTTGAGCTCGATGCGGTGGATCTACATTCGCACTGCCCGCACGGTCGCCCCGTGCTCCTTCGCATGTCCATCGCCGAGATCGAACAGCGCCTGGGACGCACGTAGAATGGTCATCGCGATCCTGGGACCAACGGCCTCGGGGAAAAGCGAACTCGGGCTGGGGTTGGCCGAACGCCTCTCTGGCGAGATCGTGTCTTGCGATTCCGTGCAGGTCTATCGCGGTATGGACATTGGCACGGGCAAGCCCACGCAGGATGAGCAAACGCGCTGCCGGCACCACCTTCTCGACCTGGTGGATCCAGGCGAGCCTTTCCACGCGGCCGCCTGGACCGCGCAGGCCCGCGTGGCCATCGATGACATTCACCAGCGTGGCCGCACGCCCATCATTGTGGGCGGCACGGGACTATATTTTCGCGCCTTGCGGGGAGGGCTTTTCGATGCGCCACCGCCGGATCCTACGATCAGAGCGCGCCATAAGGCCGAGGCGGCCGCGCTGGGCGTCCCGGCCTTGCACCGGCGGCTGCAGGAGATCGATCCTGAAGCTGCGGCGCCGATCAGGCCCGGCGATCTGGTTCGCACCAGCCGGGCGCTTGAGGTGTACGAGCAGACCGGGATTCCGATTAGTGAGCTGCGCCGGCGCGCGGCTCGTCCGTCGCTGCCCTGGCGCCTTTCTGTCGTCATCCTCGACTACCCGCTCGACAAGTTGCGCCCGTTCATCCAGACACGGGTCGAGCGCATGATGGAGGCTGGCTTTCTCGCCGAGGTCGAGGCCTTGCGCCTCGCTGGTTTTGGCCACACCCGCGCCCTGGCGGCCCTGGGCTACAAGCAACTCGGCCAGCATCTTGACGGCCTGCTGACCTTGGAAGAGGCGGTGGCTCAAACCAAGACCGCCACCTCAGCCTACGCTCGCCGCCAGCGAACCTGGTTCCGACGCGAGGAAGCCGATCTCCGGCCCTCTGCGCCCCCGGACCCCGACGCCCTCGCCCGCGACCTGTCGCACAGCCTTTGACGCTCCCCTCTGTGGCCTCTCCTCTCCCCTCTGTGTTCTCAGCCGTGGCGACTTTGGCGAACCAGCTTCTCTCTTTTCATAGATGTCTTGCCAGCGTCCAGAATCCGAAAGAGGATGGAATACGCACATGCCGCACAGAAAAGAAAAGACCAGGGAGGCTCCGGTACTCGACTTCGAGCGACCGGTTGTCGAGCTGGAACGCAGACTCGAAGAACTCAAGCAGCGCACTCGCCTGTCGGGAGAGATACGGCGCGAGATCGAGAACCTGGAGACGCGAGCGCGTGAGTTGCAGCAGCAGATCTTCTCCAACCTGACGCCCTGGCAGAAGGTGCTGCTCGCGCGGCACCCGGCCCGGCCCTACACGCTCGACTATGTCAGCCGGCTTTTCACCGATTTCACTGAGCTGCACGGAGATCGCCGCTTTGCTGACGACGCCGCCATGATCGGTGGCATCGGCTTCTTTGAAGGCGTGCCCATCTTGTGCCTGGGCCAGCAGAAGGGGCGCACGATCAAGGAGAAGCTGGCACGCAACGTGGGCATGGCCAAGCCCGAGGGATATCGCAAGGCCATGCGCCTGATGGACCTGGCCGCGCGGTTTGGCAAGCCCATCATTTGTCTGCTCGACACGCCCGGCGCGTTTCCTGGCATCGACGCTGAGGAGCGCGGGCAGGCCGAGGCGGTGGCCAAGAACCTGGAAATCATGGCTGGGCTGCCGGTGCCCATCATCGCCGTGGTCATTGGCGAAGGCGGCTCGGGCGGGGCGCTGGCCATCGGGGTGGCAGACCGCATCCTGATGCTGGAATACTCTGTCTACTCGGTGATAACGCCGGAGGGTTGTGCCTCGATTCTTTTCCGCAGCGACGCACGCAAAGCCGAGGCCGCCGAGGCCATGAAGATGACTGCTCCCGATTTGGCTCGCCTGGGCATTATTGACGAGATCGTGCCGGAGGCGCCAGGGGGCGCTCACCGCAATTTCGACCTCACCGCGCGCAACCTGGCTGCGGCCTTGCGCCGCCATCTGGCCGATCTGCTGCCGCTTCCGCCCAGCCTGCTCAAGGATCTCCGCTATCAGAAATACCGACGCATGGGAGCCTTCGTCGAGGCGGGCGGTCTGGCCTCGTGACCATCGTCGGCAAGGAGGGAATGGTTGTGGCGGACTCGCCCCTACAGAACCAGACCAAGCGAACGGTCAGCCCGGGCGCTGAGGAGATCCTGGGCCTCTACTTCCCGGTGCTCGACCATGGTTTTGTCGCTTTGGTCGACTACATGGGCACCGACGAGGATATCGAGCGGGCCGCGCGGGTCAGCTACGGCTTCGGCACGCGCAAGCGCAGCCAGACGCGCGGGCTGCTTCGCTATCTGCGCCGACACGGGCACACGACGCCCAGTGAGATGGTGGAGCTGAAGTTCCACTGCTGCATGCCCATCTTCGTGGCTCGCCAGTGGATTCGACATCGCACCGCCAACGTCAACGAGATGTCGGGGCGCTACAGCCTCATGCCCATGCTGTTCTACACGCCGCCTGACGAGCAACTGCAGGTGCAGAGCGCGCAGAACCACCAGGGGCGGGCGGGCCAGACGCTTCCGGCCGGGCTGCGCAACGAAGTCAAGCAACGATGGCAGGAGGGCCGGGCCGGCGCCATGGGGACCTACGAGTGGCTGACCAGTCACGAAGTGGCGCGCGAGTTGGCGCGCATCGACCTGCCGCTCTCGACCTACACCCAGTGGTACTGGAAGATCGATCTGCACAACTTGCTGCACTTTCTGACCCTGCGGGTGGACCCGCACGCGCAGTGGGAAATCCAACGGTACGGCCACGTGATGGCGGGCATGCTCAAGCGCGTGGCGCCGCTGTCCTATGAAGCGTGGATCGACTACGACGTCTGTGGGGCCCGGCTTTCGCGCATGGAGCTGGATGGCCTGCGGGAACTTCTGCGCGTCAGCGAGGACGGCATCGAAGGGCAGGGGAGACGCCTTGGGCGCGAGGCGCTGGGTTCGCTCGGCCTGAGCAGCCGCGAGGTGGACGAGTTTCTCTCGACCCTGGGCCAAAGCGAGGTTCCTGATTTCGAACTCGACCCCGGAAGCGCGCGCCCAGCCAGCGACTTTGCCGATCGCTTCGCCGCGGCGGCGCCGCGCGGTGAGCGCGAGCCCGGCCAGGAGTAGCCCGCACAGATCAAGAAAGCCGCTCTTCCCTTTCAGCAGGAAGAGCGGCTTTCGTAGAGACGGCTATGTGTCGCAGCAGCCTGTCGTCACTTGTTGCAAGTGTCGGTCGTAATACAAGTCAAGCACTGCATCGCTAGCACCGTGCCTGGAGGCGCCGGTACGTCCCCCTTGCGCAAGGCAGAGATCCGCTGGCCCGCGTACCCTATGTCCTTGCAGCCCTTGACTGGATCGTTGTCGTACCAGAAATACCAGCAAGGCCGATTGTCATCCGTCACGGACTTGATTTGTGGATTCGCGGGGTCGAGAGGGCTTCCATTTAGCATACACTCCTTGAGGGGCTTCTCCTGGTAGCCGGTCGCAAGGCAGTCACCCTGTCCCGCTGGGGCGCACGAGAGCTTGTCGAGAACCTGGCATTCCGGCTCGACGACGGCCGTGCTGGGGTTGGTGTCGATCAACGGGTACAGGACGCAGCCGGGCTGCAAAGCCTTGACGATTGCATTTGCAATTTGAGTCATAGCATCGCTGAAGTCCTCTTTGCAGATACTGAAGACGTTCCGGTCCTTGCCTTTCTTGAAGCCGTCGACGAACTGCTTCAGGCGAAGTCCAGCATAGGCCTTGTAGATATTCCCATCCCCGGCCGTGCTACTCGGAATCTTGCAGATCGGCATGTAGTCCCACAGGTTCTCCTGCCCCTTGATCGAGGTGGCATCCTTGCCAATCTGGTACTGATTGCTGGTCTGAACAGTGTTCGGCAGGGTATCGTTCGGATCGTTCGGGTCCGTTGGCCAGCCGAAGATGCCTGACACGAGGATCTGCTCGGGCCTCTTGGTGACTGCCACGTCCTGGCCGTTCTTGTCTTTGACCATCACGGTGACGCCAGCGACGCTATTGATCATGTCCTGAACTCTGATGAGCGGAAGCCATGCGGGGTCCGGCTTCGTGATGTCAACCTGGTCCTTGGGTGCGCAGTCGGAGAGGTTGGTCGAGAAGCCTGAGCCCGTGTAGCCCACCGCCGGGTCAGTGTAGTCAGGAATTGGCTGGCCCTTACAGACGTGGCCGCGCGCCGCACATCTCATGCTGGCGGTTTCGGTAGTAACCCCGTTCGCATCCCGGGGCTTCTCCAAGAACATTCCATTGTTCTTTCCGTCGTCGGGATCAGCGGAGCAGTCGTCTTCATCGGTAATCAGAACGATGGCCAGGTAGGCCTTGGGCCGGATGAAGCCGAGGTTCCCCATGTTCACGTCCGTACAGTTATTTCCGCTGCTGTCGCACCCAATCTTCTGGGGG
Organism: Myxococcales bacterium; assembly: GCA_003155465.1. The sequence goes on from PMCR01000296.1 coordinate 8,237, forward strand.
TTAAGCGCCAAGCGAACCGCTTGCAGCTGGTGTTCGTAGCCACAGCCCACAACGCCAACTGCTTTGGCCAGGCAGGAGAAGACATCTGCAATGGGCCGGCCGGAGTAGTTCGTGTCCCGCCCGACTTGCCCGTTGGGTTTCTGGACATCTGAGATCCAACGGGCGCCATCCGCGAGGCCGCAGCCGTCGGTTATCGGGGGGTTCGCGGCTGCTGCCCATTGACTACCAGGCGCGACCGTCGCCCTCGCCCCGGGGGTCTTATCGTTTCCCCACAGGAGGCCCCTGTCGCCGAGCGGGACGTTGCAGTTGCCGCCGATGCCCTCCTGACCGGCTCCCATGTCGCTGCTGACTACGCCGATGTGGACGTCAGGCAAACCGCCTTCCAGGGTGTTCAATACATCGATCATCCTTGGGAAGTTCTTGGCCAGTGCCGTCTGCTTGGGGTCCATCGACGGGGAGTTGTCGACCAGGAACAAGATGTCGACCTCGCGCTCCGGGCTGACCAGAATCGAGAAGTCGGTTTGTTGCTGCGGGTCCGGCAGGGGCTCCTGCAGCGGATGTGAGTTGCAGGCCCACAGGGCCAGGGGGAGGGCGGGAATCACCAGCCCAAAGCGGAGGTACTGCCAACGGACAAGCGGCGAGAGCCTTGAAAGATGACGGGCCATGGAAACCCTCCTCATGGACGAACCGGAGTGATGGTCAGAACTCGTCGCTACCTTACAGCAAGATGCGGGCCGAAGGGAATCTTAGTTTCATGAGGAAGACACGAGTCCGTTCGTGACGGTATGCCAACCTGGTTGGCATGGGTGCTCTAGTGGTTGGCACGATGAACTGACGCGGCGAACCTCATCGGTCGGGGCGGGGTTGCGACTGGGGGATTGCCGAGTCAGCAATGTCTTTCCGCGTCGGCGAGGAGGCGGCGTCTGGGCTGGCAGAGAAGCCATCAGGGAGCGGCGGTCCCGGAACCGTCGCCGGCGCGGTCAGCTTGCCCCTGTGTGAGACTATCCAGTCGACCACGCGGGCCACGTCTCCGAAGCGGGTGAGCTTGCCCTCGGTGCCGAGCAGAGCCATGCCGTAGTTGTGGCCGTCGATGCGGATGGCGATAACCAGGCAATAGCGGGCGGCATCGTTGTAGCCGGTCTTGCCGCCGAGGACCTGCAAGCTCGGACGGGCCGCGGGCCGGTGCGTGCTGATGTATTTGATGGGCGGGCGACCCACGGGGTGGGCTTCGTATTCCGGCTTGCGCACTATGGGACCTAGCACCGGGTGAGACATGGCTGTGCGCAAGAGTTGCAGGAGTTCGCGCGGGGTGGAGAGGTTTTCCGGGGAAAGCCCGGTCGGTTCGCGGAAGCGCGTCCCGCGCAGCTCCAGAGACGCCACCTTCTTGTTCATGGCATTGGTGAACGGGGTGGTACTCAGCCCGACCGCGCGTCCCAGGGCAGATACGGCCCGGTTGTCCGATCCAAGCAGGGCCGCGTGTAGCAGATCCCGGTTGGACAGGGTCATGCCTTCGAGCAGGCGCGAGGGCGCTCCACCGCGGGCGACCTCGGCGTCGATCTTCCTTATTGTGGTCAATCCCTCGAGGTCTAGATTGTGGTCCATCACGACCAGGGTCGCGGCCAACTTGGAGATGGAGGCAATCGCGCGCGGCCGGTCAGGCTTGCGGGCGAAGATCTCATGCCCGCTGTCCATGTCCACGACCAGCGCGCCGAGCGATTGCACGTTGGGCAGGCTGTCTTTGACGGCCACCACATGCTTTTCCAGAAAGGCTTTCTTCTTGGCGGGTGGCTTCTTCCCGCGAGTCTTCTTCGCCGCTTTGCCGTTGGGCTTGGCTTTCCCGTTCCTCTTGGCAACAGGCTTGCCCTTGCCCTTGTTCTTGCCCTTGGCCTTGCCCGGGGATGGCTTGGCTGCAGCCGCCTGCGCGCCAAGGGCGGCGGCCGGCGCCAAGAGCGGCACGCAGCACGCTGCAATGAGCAGCAGGTTTCTGGGGACGCGGAGCACGGGCGGTGCAGGTTAGTCAGTACAGAGGCGATGAGCAACTGATCGATTTACGGAGGGGTGTGCCTCTCCCCCCGTCGGGCGAAGTCCGACAAGGTACACTGGGACGATGCCCATCTCGCTGGCCTACTCGGTTGATGCTGACGATGCGTTCATGTTCCACGCCCTGCGCGTAGCCGGCGTCGACACCCGGGGGCTGGCGTTCACCCATCATCGCTGCGACACGTCCGAATTGAACGCCCTGGCTCTGACGGGCGAAATCGATGTGGTCGCGATCTCCGTGGGCGCCTACCCCGCTGTGGCGGCCACGTACCTGCTTCTGCCCCACGGAGCCTCGGTGGGGCGCGGCTTCGGGCCCGTGCTGGTGGCGCGGCAGCCGATGGCCTTGGCCGACTTGGTCGGACGGCGCGTCGGCATTCCGGGCCTGTCCACCACGGCGTGGTTGGTGTTGCGTCAGTTGCAACCAGGGCTTCTGCCCATCGTCGTGCCGATCGCGCCCTTCGGCCGCATCTTCGAGTGTCTGGATGCGGGCAGCATCGACGCAGCCTTGTTGATCCACGAGGGCCGCCTCATCTACGAAAGCCGCGGCTATGCGCGCATCGCCGAGCTTGGGGAATGGTGGCAGGCCGAAACCGGGCTGCCCCTGCCGCTCGGGGTGAATGTTATTCGGCGCGGGCTTGGGGCCGAACGCATCACTGCAGTGTCCGCGATCCTGCGCGAGGCGATCGCCTACGCGCTCGGCCATCGCGACGAGGTGATCCGGGCGCTGGCGGCCGAGCAGCGAGGCGAGGCCGCACTGACCCAGACCGCGCTGCTTGATCGCTACCTTGGCATGTACGCCAACGAGGACACGCGCGCAATGGCGCCCGATGCCCGCCGTGCCATCGAGGTACTGTTTGATCGCGCGGCAAAGGCCGGCTTGCTTCCCGCGGGTTGCCGTATCGACTGGGCACCGTAGGCAGCTACCGGCGGACGGTTGATCGCTCGATCACTTCGAGGGCTGCGCGGCAGGCAGCGGCTGCGGCGCGGGTCGCGTTGCGCTTCCAGGCCGCGTGCGCGCACGGGCCCACGGCGTTGCTGATGCCCAGGATGGCCGCAAAGGGCAGCCCACCCGCCACCGCGGCGCGGGCGACGGCAAAGGCCTCGAGGTTCTCGACGTCGCAGGCCGGGGACTGGCTGCCTCGCCCGACAGGGACCGGGCGCGACGTGATGGCGAGCGGACACGCCACATCGGCCATGAGCAGGCCGGCCGCCGCGGCGATCCGGCGCAGGGCAACTGTGGTCTCCTGCGTGGCGGGCAGGGCCGGGGGAAAATACGCGTCGCCGGTCGCCACCCCGTCGGACGAGAGAACCAGGCGCCGGGCTGCTACCACGCCTGCCAGGGCAAGGTCGGGGCGCCGGCCCGGGTAGCTGCCGGCCGTGCCGACCAACATGACGGCGTCGGGTTTCACCTCTGCGATGGCGGCGGTGGCGCCGATGGCGGCCTCGACAAGGCCGACGCCCGCCACCCGCGCGACCACCTGTTTGCTGGTCGCGCGGGGAGCCGGCCGGCTTTGCCGGCCGCGCACCATCGCGGAAGGGTATGGGAACCCTTTGAGGGTTCCCATATCATTGGACCCTTGTTTGAGCAGGCGGAGAAGCTCAGCCAGCTCCGGCGGCCAGGCCGCCAGCACGAGCCAGCGCGTAGGCGGAGGCGTCTGATCGGGCTTGCCGGTTCGCGAGCGCAACTAGAAATGATCCTTGTTGTGGATGTCCGATGAGGTGGCTTGGGCGTTCAACAGGAGCTTGGTATACCTCGGCGTCCGCGACTCGGTCCATGGGTCGTGACCCCGCGGCCGCACGGAAGAGTGTACGTTCCTCGTGAAGCAGTTGAAAAAGCCAGCCCAGTGATGAACCCGCCGATCGCTGCCGAGAAACGCGTGCTCGTCGCCATGAGCGGCGGGGTGGATTCCTCGGTCACGGCCGGGCTGCTGCGCGACGCGGGCTTCGAGGTCACAGGAGTGTTCATGTGCCTGGGTACGGCAGGCGATCCGGACAGCGACTCGCGCGGATGCTGCTCGGCCCAGGATGCGGCTGACGCGCGCGCGGTGGCGCACAAGCTGGGTATCGATCTGTACGTGTTGAATCTTGCCGACGCGTTCCAACCGATCATCGAGTATTTCGTCGACGAATACCGTCACGGCCGCACACCCAATCCTTGCGTTCCGTGCAACGCCCAGATCAAGTTCGGACGGCTCATTCGTCACGCGGACTCGTTGGGCATTCCCTGGGTGGCCACCGGCCACTACGCGCGCATGCTACCGGTTGCGGGTCGTCCGGCCATCTGGCGCAAGTCCCCACGGCACAAGGACCAGTCCTACGTACTGTTCGGAATTGCCGGTGAGCTGTTGGGGCGGATTCTTTTTCCCCTCGGCGAAATGCCCAGCAAGCGCGACGTACGTGAGAAGGCGCGCGCCATGAGCCTGCCAGTGCACGACAAGCCCGACAGCCAGGAGATCTGTTTCGTTCCGGACAACGACTACGTCGCCTTTCTGGGCCGGCGCTGCCCCGAGGCTTTGCGGCCGGGGCCCGTCGTTGATTCCAGCGGCCAGGTTCTGGGCCGCCATCGCGGCATCGCCGCCTTCACCATCGGCCAGCGCAAGAGACTGGGCGTGGCGGGCAAGACTCCTCTCTACGTCACACACCTGGATGCGGCCGCGGCCACGGTTACGGCGGGCCCGCGCAGCGAGATCCTACACCGCCACTTGCAGGCGACGCAGGCCAACTGGCATTGCGACCTGCCGGAAGAATTCGAGGCAACGATTCAGATTCGCTACAACCACGCCGGCAGTCCCGGTCGCGTGCGTCTGACCGGCCCCTCCGGGTTCGAAGTGGATTTTGCCGAGCCAGTCATGGCCGTGACGCCGGGCCAGGCCGCGGTTTGCTATGAGGGCGATCGCCTGCTGGGCGGGGGGTGGATCCAGTCGGCGGGGTAGCCAGCCATCAGGGCTTGCCGCCGGCCAGCTTGACGCCCTCGGGGACCAGGGATGCGACGTCGCTGGACAGCTTGATCCAGCCTAGAGCACCGTGGCGAAAGTCTCCGCGTCGCGGTTATGGCAGGTTCTGACCCGTCTGCGGCGTCGCCGCTCGCTTGAATGGGTGGATTTCTGGGATCCATCGCGCGTCTATATCGGTCCCGGGGAGCGCGATGTCCCGGTTGGGGCGGTTCCACCCGCGCCCGATGCGAAAATGGTCACCGGCCGTGAACCGATCTTCATCCGACGTGGCGCGCTCATCCCCACGGACGTACGACTCGATTACACGGGGCTGGTCCTGTACACTACCGCGTGTGTTCACGACAGCGCCATCCGGAGACAGAGACCGGGTGCGCACAGCCGCTTTGTGGACTCGCCATGGCTACCGCGCGGGTGACCCCGGGCCGGCAGGAAGGGATGGTTCGAGGACGATCAAGAGCCCCATTCGATTGGCTGCACGCGCATGATTAGCCCCAAATGAAAAGCCCTCTGCCGTCGCCGTTGCTGACCATGCTGGCCAGGCGGGCGTGGGTGATTCTTGGGGTTCTGGTCGTGCTTGCGGCTGTGCTGCGCGTGCTTCTGGTCGCCTATTGCCCGGTGCCTTTCGGATATGTGTTCGACCTCTACTACCGGGGCATCACTCACTTGTTCAAGACGGGACAAATTCCCGGACCGAAAGACTGCTGGGAATGCGCACACCCGCCAGTTTTCTTTCTGATGGGCTGGCCCTTCTACGAACTCGGCATGAAGATCCGGCCGGGCGACGAGGCCTTCGCCCTGCGGATGGCGGGGCTATTGCCGCTTGGCTGCGGAGCCGTCATCAGCATCTACGCGTACCGCCTGCTCGGCGCCTTTCGCTTCGATCGGGCACATCGCGTGGTTGGGGCTGCGCTGATCCTGACTTTCCCCTGTCTCTTCATCAGCAGCTATGGCCTCGAGGCGGACATCGTCGTTACCGCCTGGATGACGGTGTTCCTCTACTACCTGGTTCGCTACCACATTTCCCGGGACCCCCCCCCCATGACCATACTCGTGGTGGGTGCCTTGGCAGGTGTGGCCATGTTGACCAAGTACAGCGGCTTCGTCACCCTCCTCACCGCGTTGGCGGTAGTGGCCATTCGCGTGACCCGGTGCCGGGTGCAGCGGGTCCTGCGAGACGGAGCGCTCCTGGTTGGCGCATGTCTGGCGGTGTGCGGCTGGAAATTCGTGGCCAACATTGAGGAACATGGCACGCCCTTCGTGGCCAACTGGGTGGCCACGAACAGCTATACGGTCGGCCGCAAGACGCACCGCTATTGGAACATCTACGACTTCGCGACATTTCGCCTGGGTGATGCCCTTGACCTGTGGCCGCCGAATGCACCGCCCGGAATACTCACCCACCAGGATGTCTACTACAGCGTTCCCACATGTCTGCACGCACAGGCGTGGACGGACATGAGCTTCTTCTCAGTTCCTGGCCGTCACGGATTACCCAAGGCGCAACCCTATCCGCTCAAGGAAGTCCCGCTGTGGCTCATCGCCTCGGTCTTGATCCTCGGCGTGGTGCCATCGGCGCTTGCGCCGATCGGCTTTGCCGCGACGTTGCGACGCCGTTTCTTCTGGCCGCTCGGGATCTACACCCTCATCGGCATGGCCTCCTACACGTGGTGGTTCGTGGCGCAGATGACGTGGAGTATTAAGACCAAATACATCCTGTTCCTCCTGCCGGCCTACGTTTGCTACGTGCTGCTCGGGCTCAAGGTTCTTCGTTCCTGCCGCACCTTCCTAGCCGATGTGGCACTCGTTCTTCTATTCGCGCTCTTCGCGGTCACCCACGTCTATTTGTTCGAGTTCGCGGTTCGATGATGGAAGCTTCGGGCATAGGTGTAAGCCGCAATAATTCCGTGCGGAGTGTGTAGCGCCTGAGATTCTGTCAGTGCTCGCAGGAGCGGCAGCTGACGGGGATTCGCGTGGTCAGCGGCGCCCCAGCGGAAATCCACGCAGCCCGCTTGCAAAGCTGCGGGAGCGACGCGGGCTCGGCCATGTTCATGGCCACGGGGCGTGAACGCGCGCGCCGGCCGGTATTTGGCCACGGTCCTTGGCGACACGTGATGGCCGAGTTTGGCCAATTCGGCGGCGATGACGTCCTCACCCCACAGCGGGTTTTCGATCCACATCCGGCGGATGAGCGCTCGGGTGTCCGCGTCGATGGGCGGTCGCCCGACTGGTCGCCGAGATCGTCGACGCCAGAACAACCTCCACAGGGAGCGGTGCCAGCGAATCACGGTGTCGGGCGAACAATGGGGACGGCAGCGACGAGCGACGGGAACAGCTTGGTGATGGCGCCGATAAGGAAGCGGTCGCGGGCCTTGAGGCGAGGGTGGGGCGTGGCCCGATGGAGCAGGATCACTTGTTGGCCAGAAGCTTCGGCGCCTTGTCAGCGACGACGATCGCTCGTCGTAGTCCTGGCGTCGGTTCAGGAATACCGCTCGCCGTGCCGGCATCCGCATGTCGCCATGCGCGCGACTTTCCTGAGCTGGAATCAAGAGTGAGCCGTTCTGCTCGTCCGCCTTCACTATGTAGTGAAGACACTTTTCAGGAGAAGGATCTGTCCATGGAGAAACAACGACGGGATTTCCTCAAGATAACGGCCGCGGG
>PMCR01000296.1:15950-16810 GCA_003155465.1 Myxococcales bacterium
TGGGCTGCCACGAAAGTCGCCATAAAGGTAAATGGCATTGAACCCAGGATCATGGCCAGCGTGGCGGTCATAGAGAAATTCTGCAACGTCTTTACGGGTCTTGGCGTGCTGCCGGCCAACATATTTATTTACGACGGGAGCTCCCTGGGTGCCGCCGGAATCCCAACCTTGGCGTCCTATTTCAGCGCGACCGATACGAGCAAGATCCGGGGGGTTGTTGGCAACAACAGCATTTTGGGGGGCACAACCAACGCGCCCATTCCCGGCGGGAGCAACGCGGCCTGTACTGCGAACATCGCCAATGGCACGATCGACATTCTTGTCAATATTGCGAACAACAAGGGACACAATCAGGCGTGGACCGGCTACACGACGCTGTGCATGAAGAACCACTTTGGCACGTTTCCCCCGACCCACGACCTCAACTATATGTTCAACATCAATAAGAGTGATGCCCTTCTCGGGGGAGCTTTCGTGCGGCAGCAATTATGTTTTGTCGATTCCCTCCTGGCAATCTCTGGGAGAATGAACACAGGAAGCCCGGACAAACAGCCGAACTACTTGATCATGGGCGTGTTCGGTCCCGCGGTTGACTACCTGACGGTCAAGAAGGTCCGCGAAGCGATCCTGGGGTCCACCCATACTGACGCCACGATTAACTCCTACCTGACGACTTTCGGCTACGCGACAACCGACCCGGTGTGGGTCATGGTGCCCGCCGCCACTGGCGCAACCTGCGCCGGGGGAGCCGACGGCGGCGCCGGCGGCGCTGGCGGGAGCAGCGATGCAGGGGGTGCAGGGGGTGCAGGGGCGAGCGGCGGGACGAGCGGGTCTGGAGGCGCGCGCAGCGGTGGGACCAG
>PMCR01000572.1:0-8978 GCA_003155465.1 Myxococcales bacterium
TCGGTGATCTCGGGATACGAGATGCCGAGACGGCAACCGCGGTGACCGAGCATGGGGTTGGACTCTTTCAGGTCGTTGATGCGCGCCTCGATGGCAGCCACTGACTTGCCTGTGGCACGGGACAGCTCCAGCACACCCGCCTCCTCATGGGGCAAGAACTCGTGCAGGGGCGGATCCAGGGTCCGGATGGTCACCGGCAACTTGCCCATGGCCCGGAAGATTCCTGCGAAGTCCTCGCGCTGCAGGGGCAGCAGCTTCTCCAGTGCCTTGCGCCGCGTGGCCTCATTCTCGGCGACGATCATCTCACGCATGGGGCCGATCTTGCCCTCGCCGAAGAACATATGTTCGGTACGGCAGAGGCCGATGCCTTCGGCGCCGAACGCCACCGCTGCCGTAGCCTGGTCAGGCTGATCGGCGTTGGCGCGGACGTGCAAGCGACGGATCTTGTCCGCCCAGCCCAGCAAACGAGCATAGCGCTGATAGGCCGGCGCGTCCGCGGCCGCCAGGTTCTTTTCGATGAGAACGCGGATAACTTCGGAAGGCGTGGTGTCCACGCGCCCGTTCATTACCTCGCCGGCGAAGCCGTCGATGGAGATCCAGTCACCCTCGCGCAGCACCACCTGACCGCGGGCCGTGTTCACGGTCATGGTCCGGTTGTGGTAGTCGAAACTGACCGCGTCGCAGCCCACGATGCACACCTTGCCCATCTGACGAGCAACCAGCGCGGCGTGCGAGGTCATGCCGCCGAACGCGGTCAAGAAGCCCTCGGACGCGTTCATGCCCCGGATGTCCTCGGGTGATGTCTCATGCCGGCAGAGGATGGTCTTCTCGCCGCGCGCTGCCCACGCCTCGGCATCCTCGGCAAAAAACACGATGCGTCCCGTGGCGGCGCCCGGGCCGGCGGGGAGTCCCTTGGCCAGAAGCCGTCCCTCCTTTACCGCGGTCTGCTTGGCCGATGCCTCGAACACCGGACGCAGGAGCTGGTTGAGCGCCTCCGGTTCCACGCGGCGAATGGCCTCTTCCTTGGGGATGAGCTTCTCTTCCACCATCTCGACCGCAATGCGCACGCTGGCGAACCCGGTGCGCTTGCCGTTGCGGCACTGGAGCATGAACAGCTTCGAGTTCTCGATGGTGAACTCGATGTCCTGCATGTCCTTGTAGTGCTTTTCCAGCTTTCTGCGGATGTCGAGCAGTTCCTTGTACGCCTTGGGGAAGGTCTTCCCGAGCTCGATGATTTTCTGCGGAGTGCGAATGCCGGCGACCACATCCTCGCCCTGGGCATTGAGCAGGAACTCGCCGTAGAATTCATTCTCGCCGTTGGCCGGGTTGCGCGTGAAGCACACGCCGGTGGCCGAGTCGTTGCCCTTGTTGCCGAAGACCATGGCCTGCACATTGACCGCCGTGCCCCAGGAGGAGGGGATGTTGTTCAGCTTGCGATAGGCGTTGGCGCGGTCATTCTCCCAGGAGTTGAACACCGCCATGATGGCGCCCCGGAGTTGGTCGAGTGGGTTGGTGGGGAACTCGACGCCCTTGCGGCGCTTGATCTCGGCCTTGAACTCCTCAACCAGCTCCTTCAACGCCGAGGCCGGAAGCTCAGAGTCAACCTGGACCCCGCAAGCCTTCTTTTTGGCGGTGAGAATGACCTCGAATGGATCGTGGTCTTCCTTGCGCTCGGGCTTCATGTCCAGCACCACGTCGCCGTACATCGCAACGAACCGGCGGTAGCTGTCGTAGGCGAAACGCTCGTTGTTGGACACCTGGGCTAACCCTTTGGCCGTCTCGTCGTTGAGGCCCAGATTGAGGATGGTGTCCATCATCCCTGGCATAGAGGCCCGAGCGCCCGAGCGCACGGAAACCAGCAGCGGGTTTTTGGGATCGCCAAACTTCGTGCCGAGCAGCGTTTCCATCCTGGCGACGCTGGCACGCACTTCGTCCTCAAGCCCCTTGGGGAGCTTGCGGCCGTTGGCGTAGAACTCGGTGCACACCTCGGTGGTGAGGGTGAATCCAGGCGGAACCGGCGCACCGATGTTGGTCATCTCGGCGAGGTTGGCGCCCTTGCCGCCGAGCAGGTTCTTCATTTCCTTGTTTCCTTCGGCCTTGCCGCCGCCAAAGAAGTAGATGCGCTTCGCGCGCTTTGGGGTTGCGGACTTGACCTTGGCTTTCTTGGAGGCTGGGGCTGTTTTCTTTTTCATGGTCGTGTTTCTGGGGGTTCGGGTGGATGTCAACGGCGCTGTTTCTATCAGGGAGCGCCAACGATGAAAAGCCCTGCGGAGGGCGGTGAAGAGAACTAGCGCAGCCGCGCCAGGAGAGTTGGGCCAATCTCGCCGAGCGGCGCCCTCTCCTGCTGCATGCTATCCCGGTCGCGCACGGTCACGGTTTTGTCTTCGAGGCTTTGGAAGTCAACCGTAATGCACCACGGCGTTCCAATCTCGTCCTGGCGCCGATAGAGCTTGCCGATGGCACCGGTGTCGTCATACACGGCCCTCACACCAGCCCGCTGCAAGTCGCACTTGACGCCGCGGGCCAACTCGACCAGCCGCGGCTCGTTGCGCTTCAGCGGAAACACGGCAACCGCAAGGGGTGCCAACCGCGGGTGCAGGTGCAGCACGGTCCGGGTGTGTTCCTCAGCGATCTTTTCCCCCACTCCGCGCACCTTTTTCATAACCTCGATCTTGTTTGCGTCCGTGTCATCCATCAGGCCGATAAGTGTCGGCAGGGTAGCCGGCAACCCCGCGGCAATGGATTCGGCGGCAGCCTGCAGGCGCTGCTTGCAATCCACATCCATGCCCTCGCGTCGCGCCACGGAGCGGGCGAAGCTCTCCACTAGGTCGCGCAGCTTGGCCGTGTCGTCGGCCGGCGGCTCCTTGACCAACGAATCCTCGTAGGCATCGCAAAGAAACGCCAGCGTGCCTCGATCCGCACCTGCTGATGGCTCGATCACGTAGGGTACGTAGTGCTTCTTCTGTTCCTGATCGAAGTAGTGCAGCTCACCCACGGCGTCGGGGTTTTCGGGCGAGCGGCTGTGCGCCTTCAAGTCGAAGTCGGTGCGGTTGGCGATACCTTCCAACTCGCTCCAGCCCATGGGGAACAGGTACTCGAGATCCACGCAGCGCTTGGCGTAGTGGGCCAGCTCGTGCTTCTCCTGCTCGCGCACGCGCAGGTTTTCAGCCCGAATTCCCAGATCCAGATACCACTTCTTGCGCTCGGCGATCCACATCTCGTGAGCCGTCTCGTCTTCCCCGGGGCGCACGAAGTACTCGATCTCCATCTGCTCGAACTCGCGCGTGCGGAAGGTGAAGTTGCCCGGCGTGATTTCGTTGCGGAACGCCTTGCCCACCTGGGCGATGCCAAAGGGCAACTTGCGGCGCATGGTGTCGAGCACGTTGCCGAAGTTGACGAAAATCCCCTGCGCAGTCTCCGGGCGCAGGTAGACCAGTCCCGACTCGTCGCCCGTGTCCACCGGCCCGACGCTGGTGCGGAACATCAGGTTGAAGGGCCGAGCTTCGGTCAAATCCCTCGATCCGCACTTCGGGCAAGCCAGTTCCTTGGCCGCAATCGCGGCGTTGATTTCGACCAGGCCCTTCGGGTCGCGTCCCTTTTGCGCCACGAAAACGTGGTCGGCGCGCGGTCGGGTCTTGCAGGCGCGACAGTCCATCATCGGATCCGAAAAGGTGGCTTCGTGGCCAGAGTACTTCCAGACCAGCCGGTTCATTAGAATCGCTGCGTCCAGCCCCTCCATGTCATCGCGCTCATGAACTACCGAGCGCCACCATGCGCGCTTTACGTTGTTCTTGAGCTCTACGCCGAGGGGGCCGTAGTCCCACGTACTCCCGAGCCCGCCGTACACAGAGGAAGACGGAAAGACGAATCCGCGGCGCTTGCAGAGACTGACAATGGTTTCGAGGGATGACGCTGGCATGGGCCGGGAATCTACTTGAGAGATTGGCTCCAGTCGACATGCTTGACCTTGCGGCCACAGCAAGGTCATCGAAATGGCCACCCGCCGCTGAGAACACGGAGGTGAGAGGAGAGGACACGCAGTGCCAGAGGCGATGGGAGAACTAAGTGTCGCCGCCCATCTTCTCGATAAAATCCAGCGAGCGCAGGGGCCCTGAAATGTGAGTACGTAGCAGCCCAAGGATCGCCCGCCGGCATCCCGCGTTGGTTTCTCGATCCAGGTTGGCCGCCTCTGCATCGGCCAACGCCATCCGGGCCAGGCGGGCGAGCGTCCGGCGCGTTGATACGCTCAGGACATCACCACGCCGCGCACAGGAGGCACACAGCACGCCGCCTTCATCGGCGTGCCAGCGAGTGTTCTCCTCACCCAGATCGCTGCGACCACAAACGGCACAACGTTCGAGCGCTGGAGCAAGCCCCAGCCGGCCGAGGAGCCCAAGCTCGAACACCCGGAGACGTTCCGCGCTGGCCCGCCCCGCCTCCAGGCGCAACAGGAATTCCCGCAGCCAGTCGAACACCGCGGGCTCTGCGTGCCTGGGTGGGCACAGGCGGTCGCACAATTCCAGGGCATAGGCCGCGTGGGCTGTCTTGCCCATGTCGCCCGCCAACCCGAGGCGCGCTTGCTGCACATCGAACTCCTCCAGCAGCAACAGATCCGCCCCTGGCCGCTCGCGCAGTGCCGCCTGTCCTTCGGCCCCCATGCCCAACCCTCCGCCAAATCGCCGGGCGCTCTTGCGCGCGCCACGGGCCAGAGCCGAAAGGCGGCCGGTGGTTGCCCCGAGCAGGGTCACGACCAGGTCCGCCTCGCCATAGGCGACGGTTCGCAGGACAATGGCTCTGGTCGCGAACCTGGTAGCCACAGGTTCAAACCACCACGCCAGGCTGTCGCCCACTCGCCGTCAGAGTCTCGCGATCAATTGGGGAACGACCTCGGCCGATTCGAGACTCAGGCCTTCGCCTGATTGCGGCTGCTGGCGAAGAAAGAGGGAGAGCGTGATGGTCGCAATAAGCAGGACGATGATCACGAAGACCGCCAACCCAATCCCATGTCGTGGCGCTTGCCCATCGTCTTCGCCGCTCGCCTCGGGCGGTGGGATGATTGGCGCCGCCTGCGCGCGATGGGGGCGTGACAGACTGGGCGGGGTCTCGGCATGGCGGCGCGCAGCCACGGCTTCGTCGAAAAGGCTCAGCGGTTCGACGTGGGACATGCCCACGGTTCGGGCATAGGAACGGATGAAACCACGAACGAAAGTCTCGTGGGGCAAGTCCGCAAGTCTTCCCGCCTCGAGAAACTGCAGCGACGCAACCGAGACCTTGGTCTGCCGGGAGACATCTGCCAGCGATACCTGGCGTCGCTCACGAGCTTCTCGCAGCACCGTGCCGAAGTTTGCTGTTTCCATTCGCCAAGAACCTCTTATCTCACTGGATCAACTTTGCATAGCCCCGGCATTCATCTGCGACACAACTGCGGGGGTCCATGTCGACGCAACGCTGGAAAAGCTCCCGTGCCGCCGCAGTCTCCCGCTTGCGTTCGTTGAGCAACCCGCCCAGGAGTTGCGCCTCCTGGATCGGACATCGCTTGACGTCGGACAGCAAGGGAGCGAGCACCTCCGCCGCCTGGTCGATCTCGCCACGGTCCACGTAGACCTTGGCAAGCCGGTAGCGGCCCACGCAGAAACCAGGCGCGCGGCTCACCGCCTCATGGAGTTCCTTCCACGCGCTCTGGATGTCCTTCTTCTGGTAGTAGGCCCACCCCAGATTTGCGCGCGCGAACTCGGGCATCCCGTACGCGGGATCCTTGAGCGCGTTCAGGGCCGCCTCGATGGCCGCATCCCACGATTGAAGCTGGATCTCGGCCACCGAGAGGTTGTTCCAGGCCTCGGGGAACTGGGGACGCAGTTCCACTGCCTTGTGCAGGCTCTTGGCGGCTTCCTTGAATTTCGTCTGAGCCTCGGCGCGAACCAACTCGGCATCTCTACCTTTGAGACAGGACTTCCCTTCAAGTTGGGCTATGTAGTCATATCCCTGTCGGAGGGCGATGAGTCCAATCATGTTGTAGGCGTCAGCATTTTCCGGGTCGGCCTGTAGCGCCTTCTGGAGTTCCTCGATAGCGGCTTCGACCCGCTGACCACCGAAGTAGCCAGCCGCGAGCTGATACCTGATCTGCGACTGCTCAGTATCGCGCCTGGGGGGCGAAGAGCACCCCGGATCGAGCAGAAGCGCAAGACAAGTCCCCATTGTGATCAGGAATCCTTTCGAGCCGGCGGCAGAGTTCGTCGTCTTTCCCAAAGGTTCTNNCGCTAGGTTAGCTTACCTGGCGCGGCCGGACGTTAGCAGGGCACGGGATCCGCTGTCAATGCGAAAGTGACTCTCTCATACTCCCCGCGTCGTGGCGCCCCAGATGTACTTGTGGAGTTGCAGGTTGAGCCGAACCGGGAGTCGGTCGCGCAGAATCCACGCCGCCAGGTCGCGGGGGTCGAGCTTCCCAGTCGCAGGCGAGAACAGCAGTTCGGCCCGTCCTGAAAGACTTCGACTGCGCACCACCTCGGCCGACCACAAGTAGTCGGCCTCGTCGCACACGACGAACTTGATCGCATCTTGCGGTCGCAGACCGTGCAGGACGTCCCAGAAATTGCGCTCGACCTCGCCGGACCCTGGCGTCTTGATATCGACGATTCGTATGACTGCGGGCGACAGATGGGCGACGGGATGCGCCCCCGAAGTCTCCAGGGTGACTCGGAACCCCTCGCGCACCAGCCGTTCGGCAAGGGCAGCGATCTCCGCTTGCAGCATCGGCTCTCCACCGGTCAGAGTCACCGCGGACAGACCGAGGCGTCGCACTTCCAGCATGACTTCATCGACGCTCATCTCTCTTCCGCCTGAAAAGGCGTAAGCCGTGTCGCAGTACGAGCACCGCAAGTCGCAGCCCGTCGTGCGCACCAGGGTGCACGGGATGCCTGCATACTGCGTTTCGCCCTGGATGCTGGCGTAAATCTCGGTGATGCGCATCGGGAACGGATCGGACTATGGTCCGCGGCCAGTGCCGCGTCTATGGTATCCCGTGGGGATGGACGTCGCATGTGAGCCCACCCAGGAAGAGACCCTCATCGCGGGCGGTCTGGCGCTGCATGTCGAGCACTTCCGACCCGCAAGCCCTGCGCGGTTGGTCTTGATCACCGTTCATGGCTTTGGCGCCCATTGTGGGCTCTATCGCCACGTGGCTGGGACTCTGCTTGCGCGCGGCATCGCGGTGACTCAGTTCGACTGCCGCGGCCACGGCCGTTCGGAAGGGCGCCGCGGGCATGTCGACCGTTTCGACGACTACCACGCGGACTTGAGCCTGGTCGTACGCCGGGCGCGCGATCTTTGCCCAGGGGCGGCCTGGGCTCTGATGGGACACAGCCTGGGTGGCGCGATCGTTCTCGACCATGTGCTGCGACGGCGAAGCCAGTCCCAGCCCGACCGACTGGTCGCGGTCGCGCCGTGGCTGGAGCTGAAGATGAAGGTCTCCATGCCCAAGCGCGCGGCCGCCGGGGTGTTTTCCCGCCTGACGCCCACACTGAGCATGAGCAACGGTCTCAAAGGCGAGGACATGTCGCGCAATCCGGTGGTGGTGGCCAACTTCTTTCGCGATCCTCTCGTCCATCATGTGGCCACCCCAGGCTGGTTCGCGGGGGTTCTGCGAACCCAGGCTGCCATGCGCGCCATGGCAGCCGAGTTGCAGGTTCCGACCCTGGTGCTGGTCGCCGGCCAGGATCGTGTAGTGTCGACTGAGGCGACTTTGGCCTTTGCGCAAGCAGCCGGAATCAAGGTGGAGGTTCGTTGCTACCCAGCGCTCTACCACGAGCTGTTTCTCGAACCGGAACGCGAGCAGGTCCTGGGCGACGTGACAGACTGGTTGCTGCAGCCGCAGGCGTGACGGCGCGCCCACGGCCGTTCGATGGTCGCGCCTACTCCGTCGGCTTCTTGGGCGCAAGTGCGGCGAGCTTCTCGCGCATCACATCGCCGAGGGTGGCGGTGGGAACGCCGGCGCTGAAGCCCTGGGCATCAGCCACTTCCTCGGCACGTGCCGCCCCTCGGAACGACAGCCCAATCTTCCGTTCAGCGCCATCCACCGAGATAATCTCGGCCTTCAGCGTCTGGCCGGGCTTGACGAACTGCTTGGGATCCTCCACGCGCTCGTCGGAGAACTCGGACACGTGGATGAGACCCTCGACGCCTTTCTCGATTTCGACGAAGGCGCCGAAGTCGAGCACCTTGATGATCCTGCAATCGACAATCTTGCCGGCCGGATAGTCATAGGGAATTCGATCCCACGGATCGGGGACGAGCTGCTTGATGCCCAACGAGACCTTGGGCTTCTCGCCGTCAAACTCGATGTTGAGCACCACGGCCTCCACCTCGTCGCCCTTCTGGTAAAGCTCGGAGGGGTGTTTGACCCTCTGGGTCCAGGAGAGATCCGAGACGTGGACGAGGCCGTCGATGCCT
The DNA here is from genome assembly GCA_003155465.1 of Myxococcales bacterium. The sequence goes on from PMCR01000572.1 coordinate 8,446, forward strand.
TCCTCGATCTCCACGAAGATGCCGAAGTCGGCGATGTTGCGAACCACACCCTTGACCACGGTCCCGGGTGGATACTTCTCCTTGAGCGAGGCGAAAGGGTTGGGCTCAAGTTGCTTGATGCCCAGGCTGATCCGGTTCTGGCGCGGGTCGATGTCAAGCACCACTGCCTCGACCGTGTCACCGATGGCCAGCATCTTGGAAGGATGCTTGACCCTGCGGGTCCACGACATCTCGGAGATGTGGATGAGTCCCTCGATGCCCTCCTCGATTTCGATGAAGGCCCCGTAGTCCTTGAGCGAGACCACCTTGCCGCGAACCACTGTACCCGGCGGATACTTCTCCTGCGCGTGGGTCCAAGGATCCTCCATCATCTGCTTGAGTCCCAGCGAGACGCGCTCCGTCTCGGAGTTGAACTTCAACACCTTGACACGGACGTGGTCGCCCACCTGGAAGAGCTCCGACGGGTGAGTCACCCGGCCCCACGACATGTCCGTGATGTGAAGCAGCCCGTCGATGCCGCCCAGGTCGATGAA
>PMCR01000572.1:8986-27482 GCA_003155465.1 Myxococcales bacterium
ATGACCTTGAATCGATGGGTCTTGCCAATAAGGGCGTCCAAGTTGCGGACCGGCCGCAGATCCACCTGCGACCCGGGCAAGAAAGCCTTCACGCCGCCCCGGATGGTGACCGAGAGACCGCCCTTCACCCGCGCGCTGATGGTCCCGTCAATCAGCTCGTCGCGTTCGCAGGCCGCAGAGATCTCATCCCAGACCTTGAGGCGATCCGCCTTCTCCTTGGAGATAACGCAAAGGCCGTGGGCATCCTCCCGACTGTCCAAGAAGACGTCGATTTGGTCCCCGACCTTTACCGTGACGGTGCCATCAGCCCCCGCGAATTCGTGCGCTGGGATGGTGCCTTCAGACTTGTACCCGATGTCGACGATGATGTTGTCCGGGCCAACGCTGATTACCTTTCCCTTGACGATGTCGCCCTCTTTGACCTCATCGCGCTTGATGGATTCCTCGAAGAGTGCCGCAAAGCTCTCTTCCGAGGTTGAGGGTTGATCGTCGGAAGAAGAAGAAGTGGAAACCATGAAGATCCTTTGCTGGCCGCTGCTACCCGACCCTTGCGGGTCGTCTAGTCCGAACTGTCTGTTTGCCCCATCGGAACGGCTCGGCGCTTGTTGTCAATATCGAACACTCCGACCATCGGAGTGGCGAAGGGCGGCGAAAACTACCGCTCCGACAGGAACCTGTCAACGTGAGCTGAGGCCAAGGGCGCGCTTCCCTTCCAAGTCCGTACCTCCACGCACTGTGGCGAGATCCGGATGCTTCACCACACAAGACCGCAAAGAGGCATCGACCCACGTGACAGCCGGCCGATCATCCCCCGCGCTCGCGCACGATGGTGGCCATCCGCGCCACCACCTCTTCGGGTCTCAAGCCGGCCGTGTCAATTTCGACGGCGTCTTCCGCGCGTCGCAGGGGCGCAACCGCCCGCGTGCTGTCGCGCTGGTCGCGAAGTCGCATCTCCGCGAGTACGATGTCGAAGTCCTGTGACTGCCCGCTCTCGGTCAGTTCCAAGGTTCGCCGCCGCGCGCGCTCCTCGATGGGCGCGGTGAGAAAGAACTTGGCGCGGGCGTCGGGGAAGACGACTGTGCCCATGTCCCTGCCCTCTGCTACGACCTGGCCACTGGCACCAATGCGGCGCTGCAGCGAGAGCAGAGCAGCCCGCACCTCGGCGAAGGCCGACACCTGCGAAGCGCCCTCGGAGATATCCGGGCGACGAATCTCGTCGGTGACGTCCTCGCTGTCGACCGCGATGCGATTTGCTTCACCGCGGCCGTCGAATCGAATGTCGAGATCGTGTATGAGCTGGCCGAGCCCGTGCCCATCGGACCAAGCAATGCCTCGGCGACGCGCCGCCCACGCACCCGCGCGATACAGGGCGCCCGAATCAAGAAAGGCATACCCGAGTCGTCGCGCGAGGGCTTTCGCCACTGTGGACTTGCCAGCCCCGGCGGGGCCGTCGATNNGGGCGGAGCGAACCCTTTCAGGGTTCCCATGTCAAATCGCTGCCGCTCTTCTGATAGGATAGAGAAGTGAAGTTCTTGCCGCCGCTGATTCTGCTTTTCAGCAGCGCTGGGTGTGCGAGACGGGGACCGCCACCTGAGAGCCCCTGGGTTCCTGCGCCTGCCCCCGACCTGGGCTCGGTGGTCGCCCTCGTCGGCTCAATCCCCATCTATGCGCGCGAAGTGGAGGCCCAGGTGGCTCGCTCCAAGAGCACGCCACGCGAGGCGATGGACGAGCTGACATCGTTGCATTTGCTGGCCGAGCTGGCTCATCGCAAGAGTCATTTCCGGCCCGACTGGTTGGATTCCGAACTGCGCAGCGCACTGGCCGAGCGTCTGATCGAACGCGACATCTGGCCGCAGGTCCAACGGGACCGCATGCCAGACGAGGAGCTGCGCGCGATCTACCGAAGCGCCATCGATACCTTCGTGCACCTTCGCCTGGTGGACGCCGGCTTTCTCATCGTCTTCACCGGCTCCCGCATGAAGTCCGGGCCGCGGGCCGAACGCAGAGAAACCGCCAAGGCTCTCGCAGCCCATGTGGCCTCGCGGCGCATTGCCGGACCGGAGGACTTCCAGGCCATCGCCAAAGATCCTGCCTGGCAGTCCCGCAAGGTCACCTACCGGCGGATCCTCCAAAGTCCAGATAAGCCATTTTCACCCAAGGTCGGCGCAGAGGTTATCAGGCTGAAAGCCCCTGGCGAGATGACGTCACTGATCGAAGACCCCGACGGGTTCTTCATCGCGACCTATGCAGGGGAGCAGCCGGCTGCAAACAGATCCTTCGCTGAGGTTCGAGAGGAACTGCGCCAGCGCTACTACGAACACTGGCGCGCACAGCGGATCGAGGATCTCTTGCGAAAACTAGCTGAGGGCCACCGGGTGGAGAGCCATCCGCAGTTGCTCAACCAGGGCGGGCGCGAGAGCGGATTTTAGGCCTTGCGGAAGCGAGAGAGAGTGGCCGGCAGACCCGCGAGGTCAGGGAGGGCCTTGTCCGGATGGAGCTGTTTGGCCCGCGCCAAGAGCGCATCCTCGCTCTCTTTGTTGTTCGGATCGGGAACGCAGCATTCCACCGGGCACACCGCCTGGCAGGCCTCGTGGTCGAAAAAACCAACGCATTCGCTGCACAGTTTGGGATCGATCAGGTAGATGCTGTCACCCTCGCTGATCGCATCGTTTGGACATTCCGGCTCACACGCGCCGCAGTTGATGCATTCCTCGGTAATGTGAGTAGCCATTGTGCTCCTTTTGCTTGGGCCCTCTGCTCACGCGGTTCGTCCGCCTCAAAAAACGACGGAAGTGTAGTGAGGTGAGGCCCACCCGTCAACTTGGTTTGGGAAGAAATCTATGAAGAAGTCGCCTGCGTCGCGCCCTCGGTTTCGGGCGGGATCATTTCTTCCGACGGCGGAGGCGGCACCGACCTGCGCGAGGCCCGCAAATTGACTGCCACCAATTTCGATACGCCGGGTTCTTCCATGGTGATGCCACACAGGCGATCGGCGATCTCCATGGTGCGTTGATTGTGTGTGACGATGATGAACTGCGAACGATCCGTCATCTCGCGCACGGCTTCGTTGAAACGGCTCACGTTGGCCTCGTCCAGCGGCGCATCCACCTCGTCGAGGACGCAGAACGGCGAGGGCTTGACCAGGAAGATGGCGAAAAGCAGGGCCACGGCGGTAAGCGCCTTTTCGCCGCCCGAGAGAAGCTCGATGTTCTGCAAAACCTTCTTGCCCGGTGGGTTGGCGACGATCTCCACCCCGGTCTCGAGCAGGTCGCTCTCGTCGGTCAGCGCAAGGGCGGCACGCCCGCCGCGGAACAAATGCGGGAACACTTCCTGGAATTTGGCGTTGACGGCATCGAAGACCTCGCGGAACCGCTTGCGCGAAGCCCGGTTGATCTTCTCGATGGCCGACTCCAGCCGCGCGATGGCCGATTCGAGATCGGCCTTCTGACTAGTCAGGAAATCGTAGCGTTTCTGCAACTCTTCCGATTCCTCGATCGCCGTCAGGTTGACATCGCCCATGCGATCTAGCAGGCCGCGCAGTTCCTTTAGCCGACTCTCTTCCTTCTCGCCGGCCAGGGGCCGCATGTGGAAGTCGGCCAGGATGTCGGCCAGCCGCCGCACGTCTGGGTAGCGTTCCCTGACCTGCTCTTCCAGCGAGCCCAGGCGCAACGCGACCTCCTGGCAACGCAGATCGAGCGCCGCCAGTTCCTCGGCCAATTGGGTCACCCGTGTGCGGGCTTCCCGCAGGTCGACCTCTCGGCGCGCCAGAGCACCGTTGCGTTCCTCCACGGCGCCTTGCCGCTCGCCATGAACGCGGGCTCGTTCGCTCGCCTCGGCCTGCAGCAAGCAGGCTTCCCCTCGTAGCTGTTCGGCATCGGTGCGCAGCGTCTGGGCACGCAGCAAATCGGCAGACACCTCGGTTTCCAGTTGTGCGCGACGGCGTTGGTATTCGGCCGTCTCTCGCTCCAGGCGATCGAGGTTCTGGCGGGCCGTCTTGCGGCGATCGGTGGCCTGAGCCGCGGCCACCCTGTGCGATGACAGGTCAGCCGCCAAGCCATCGGCTCTGGCCTGCAGACCTTCGGCTTCTGCGCGTAGAGTCGCGGCACTGGTTTCGTGAGCGAGGGAGGACTCGCGCGACTCGGCCAGCGCGGCAGTGGCCTCGGAAAGACGCTTCTCGTTTTGTGCCCGGGCGGCGCGCAGGTCATCCGCACTTGACCGCAACTGCTCGTGACGGGCCTCCAGTTGCTGCCGCTCGCGCAGCAGCCGATCGCCGTCCTTCCGCTGCGCCAGCAGCTCCATCTCGTTGTGACGATCCGCCGCGGCCAGCTCTTCGACAGTGTTGCTGGCCTCGGCCAGGGCCTGCTTGTTGCGCACGTGTCGGTCGAGTGCCGCTTGATAGTCCGCCTCCAGACGCGCCACCACCGCTTCCAACTCGCGCATTTCCCGCTTCTGCGACAGCACGCCGGCCAGGGCCGCTTCGCGTGACCCCCCGGTGACCACGCCATGCGGATCAATCACTTCTCCATCGAGAGTGACCAGCGTCTTGTCGGTGTGGGTTCGACGCCACAAATCCAAGGCCGAGCGCAAGTCCTCGACGACCACCACGTCGCCCAGAAGGTAGGCAGCCACCCGGTCGTACTGACGGTCGTAGCCGATCAGTTCCAGCATGGGGCCGCGCACACCTGGTTCCTGGGGCAATGCCATCGGCATGACCGCCGGAACCGGCTGCTCGACAGACAACCCGTCCCCGGTGTCGAAGACAACCGTGCCGGCCGGAGCGGCCGCGATGGCCGCGGGCGAACGCAGAGCCACGGGGATGAAACTGGAGCGACCCTCACTCCTGGACTTGAGGTACTCGATGGCTTCCACGCCCACGTCATGGGAGTCGACGATGATGTTGCCCAGCCTTTCCCCCAGCACGGCCTCCAGCGCCGTCTCCAATTCGGGCGGCGGTTGAACGATGTCCGCGACCAATCCGCGTACCCCGCCCATGCTCCAGGCCCGATGGCTGGCCACGCTATCTTGGCCCGGCGTGGGCGGTTGTTCTTCGTCGCGAACCCGCTGCATGATGGCGCGCACGCCCCGCTGAAAACTCTCGTAGCGGGCCTGGATCTCAGCCAACGACTGAAGCCGCGAGCGCCGGCGATGGGCCTCTTCACGCAGCGTCTCCAGTTCCAACTCGCCCCGGGCAACCTCCCCGCGCAGGCTGGTCGCCTTGGCTTCCGCTACCCCGCGTTCGGCCAGTAGCTCCTGGGCGCGGGCCTGGAGTTGGAGAAGATGCTCCTCCACGGCCGCACCCTCGGTCATCAAGTGTTCCACCTGTCCGACGGCGACACTATCGTCCGCCATCGCCCCTTGTAGGCGCTGGGCGAGGTCCAGTGCGCGTCCCTGTGCGGACTCGATGTCCGATTCCAGACGGGCAATCCGAGTGGCAGCGGAGGTCGCCGCAGCCGTCGCCTGATCCACGCCCTGCCGCGCAGCCATCAGGGCAGCCCGGGCCGCCGCGTAGGCTTGCTCGGTCGCGTCCAGCTCTCGGCTGCGAGCCTCTGCCTCTTCGTCGAAACGGCCCACCTCCCCCTGCAACTCGGACAGCGCCCGCACGTTGTCGGACTCCTTCTCGACAAGTCCATCAATCTCGCGCCGCGAGCGCTCCGCCCTTTGCGCCAGGGTGGCCGCCTCGTCTCCGTAGTGCTCGGACTTCTGGGCCGAAAGCCTTGCCTTGTTGTCAAGCGCGAAGAGCTCCTCCTTGGCAGCGGCCAACTCGGCCATCTCCTCGCTCAAGCCCAGGCGCTCGACTTCGATCGCCGTCTCCTCGACCCGCAAGGCGGTGGTGTGCCGGGTGTGGTCCTCTGCCAGTTTCTCGCGATTGCCCCCCAGATACTTCTGCTCAACCACGAGACCAAAGTGCCGTTGCGTCGCGGCGCACAGTTCGAGATCCTTCAACTCCGCCTTGTAGCGCTTGTAGCGCTCGGCCTTCTGGGCCTGCAGACGCAAGGAGCGCAGGCGTGTCTCGATTTCAGCAATGACGTCCGAGACGCGCAAAAGGTGCTGGCGCGAAGCTTCGATGCGCCGCTCGGCCACCTTCTTCTTCGCCTTGTACTTCGTAATTCCCGCGGCTTCGTCGATGAGGCCACGACGTTCTTCCGGCCGTGATGAGACAATGAATCCAATCCGTCCCTGCTCGATGATGGCGTAGGCCTTGGAGCCCACGCCCGTACCCAGGAAGAATTCCACGATGTCACGCAGGCGACAGGGCACACCGCCCAGCAGGTACTCGCTTTCGCCGCCGCGGTACAGGCGCCTCGTAACTACCACCTCGGCTGGGCCGGCCGCGCCCCATGGGACGCCCCCGGCGGTCGCGTCCCCGGGCAATCCAGCGGTGTCGAAGGTCAGCGACACCTCCGCCACCCCAGCCGGCCCGCGGGTCTCAGATCCGGCGAAGATCACATCGTCCATGGCACGGCCGCGAAGGTGCTTGGCCGACTGCTCGCCCATGACCCACCGAACCGCGTCGACTATGTTCGACTTGCCGCAGCCATTCGGACCCACAACCCCAGTGATGGGATCCTCGAATGTCAGGACGGTTCGGTCAACGAACGACTTGAAGCCGCAGATTTCGAGACGTCTTATCCTCATCCTGGCACCACCAGATGAAATGACAATACGTGACCATACGGGTCACTTCATGAGTGTCACTAGGTACCATTTGGCGACAGCGGTTGTAAAGGGCTTCAGACCCCCAGACTCCACTTTTCCCACCGGCCCGGCGAAACGCCAAAAAACTTACCACGTTGCAGTCGGTTGTTTGTTAAGTTCCCCGCCCAATGGAGGGAGGGTTTCCCACTGACCTAATTGCAGCCCTGGTTGCTGTTGGCGTCCTAGCCGGCCTTTCTGGCTTGGCCGTCTACGCCATTCGACGCGCCAAGGCCGCAAGGCGCCGGCAGATTGAAGAGGCAGGAACCGCCGTGCCGGTGGCGCGAGTCAAGCGCCCAGCCCTAAGACCACAAGACGTCGAGAGAGGCGCGGTTGAAGAAGAGCAACCCGCGTCAGATGCGCGGATCAAGACCACGCCCACCCGTGAGCCTTCAGCCACCACATCCCCCGCTTCTGGGTCGTCGGCTGCAGTCCTTGAACCAGACGCACCTGCGGTACCCTACCCCCAGCCTGCTGAGACGCTCCCCCTGAAGCCTCTGGCCGCCGTCATACCCCTCGGGGTGCTCGCGCCGGGCGCGCCGTCTCTCAGCAAACCTTCGGGCGCGCTTCCGGTGGACAAGCCGCGAGGCCCTTCGCGCCCGATGCCCGCCAAGAAGCGGGATGTCGCCGCCCTCGGGCCCGGGCTCGAACGTACTCGTTCGGGCTGGGTCAAGCGCCTTGGACAACTCTTCGCGGGCAAGAAGGAACTGGATCCGGCACTGCTCGACGAGATCGAGAAGGTTCTGCTGACCGCCGATATTGGCGTGCACACCAGCCAGAAGTTCTTGGGCGAGATTCGCGAATCGTTGGACAGGAAGGCGATCAAAGATCCCGCCGCGGTTTGGCGCTTTCTCCGTCGCCGGAGCGTGGAGATCCTGACCATGGATGCTCCGGCTGTCGACTTCGCCGCTGCCCAACCATTCGTCCTGCTTGTAATAGGTGTCAACGGAAGCGGCAAGACGACAACAATTGGAAAGCTCGCCTCCAAGCTGCAATCCCAGGGCAGAAAGGTGTTGTTGGCGGCAGGTGACACCTTTCGCGCGGCAGCCGCCGAGCAACTGGAGGTCTGGGGCGCGAAAGTGGGGGCACCTGTCGTGCGCGGGAAAGAGGGCGGAGACCCTTCGTCGGTGGTGTTCGACAGCGTCAAACGCGCACGCTCCGAGGGCATCGACGTGGTTATCGCAGACACGGCAGGCCGTCTGCACACCAAGACCAACCTGATGGAGGAACTGCAGAAGGTGCGCCGAGTTGCTGGCAAGGCGCTGGAGGGCGCTCCCCACGAGACCTGGCTGGTCATCGACGCAACCAGTGGCCAGAACGCGATTGCTCAGGCTCAAGTCTTCACCCAGGCCATGTCTGTGACGGGGATCGTGCTTACCAAGCTCGACGGGACAGCCAAGGGCGGGGTCATCCTGGGAATCGCCGATCAGCTCCGCATCCCGGTTCGCTACATCGGCGTGGGTGAACGAGTCGAAGATCTGCGTGAGTTCGAGGTGGATGACTTCGTGGAGGCCCTTTTTGGTGATGCTTCAGCCAGTGTGGAGGATGCGTCCTAGCCCCGGTTCGTGACGTCGTCGAAACAACTACATATTTTTAGTTGATCTGTAGATTTTGCATGTGTTACATTGCCCGCACCTCGCCATTCATAGCCAAGCCTTTGAAATCAAAGAGATTTTTGACATGGGGTGAACGGCGGGCCCCAAGCAAGGAACCGCATGAAACGTCTTGCGTTCGGCCTCTTTCTAGTTCTTGCAAACCCAGGGTTCGTGGCAGCGGCACCTGCGCCTGCCACCGATGAAGCCGCGGATGAGAAGGCTTCGGAGGCGGAGGCCCCCGCGCCCGAAGCGTCGGAGGCCAAGAATGACGAGCTTCCCGACCTCTCCGACGAGGCGAAGGATGCGGCCGCCCAGAAAGAGGAAGCTGCTAGCACGGCCACGGCCGCGCGTCGGTCGTGGGAGGACATCGTGGTGGTGCCACGCAAGGGATTCCTGAAGCGTCACCGCATCGAGCTGGCGCCGTTCTCGGCGATCTCGTTCAACGACACCCTGATTCGCCACTACTCCTTTGGCGGGGACCTGACCTTCTATCTTACTGACGTCTTCTCGGTTGGGCTCCAGGGCCAGTACTTCATCAAGGAACGCACCCAACGCGAGTCGCTGGTTGGCTATCAGTTCAACCGCGCGAGCACGCTCAACCGGTTCAAGTACTCGGGCTCCCTGGTCTTCGGTTACGTGCCGGGCTACGGCAAGTTCGGCCTGTTCAACAAGTACATCGTCCACTGGGACATCTCGGTGAACGGGGGCATTGGGATGATCTGGACCAATATCATCCCGGTCAATCCTGCGGATAGCGATTGGGGCAACCGAAACATCATGCCGCATCTGGGCGTGTCCACGCGAATGTTCGTGACGGACTGGCTCTCTCTCAGCATCGGCCTGCGGGACTACATCTTCCTCGACAAGTTTGAGCCTTTGAACCGCGACGTCTTGACCCCAACCCAGGCACAGATCAATGCCAAGACGTCGGAGCTGGAGATCGCGAAGGGACACGCTACCTCCTCACTCACCCAGAACATCATGGTGTTCGGGTCGATCGGGTTCTACTTGCCACCCTCCTTCCAATTCAAGACGCCCCGCTAACGAGTCGATCCCATGACGAAGAAAGCGCATGCTATGAAGAGAGGAATCGCGTTGCTCGTCGGATGTCTCGTTGGCATCCCTGCTGTCACAGAGGCCGCCCAGGAACGCAAGAGCCCGCTGGCTGACGCGCCAGCGATCCGAAAGCGCTTCGACCTGCGCAACAAGAGGTTTGAGTTGGGCGTCGGTATGGCTGCAACCATCGGGCAGGACTTCTACAACGCCTTGATGCTGAACGTGCGACTCGGGTTCCACATCACTGACTGGCTCGGCGTCAGCGTCTCAGCCGGTGTCTACAATATGACCCCGAACTGGCGGAGTTCGTTCAACAACAGGCTGAACGGTGCTCTCGGATCATCCTGTCGGGACCAGATCAACGCGGTGGGTAATCCGAACGCGAATCCCCCGATCCCGCCCAAGACGGAATGCACAGACCCGAAGTCGTCGAAGTACACCCCGATCGAACAGGCGCCCACACAATCCAATTCCGCCGCAGCCGAAAACCGCATCGGTCAGGTAATTCTGCCCCAACTCGATATCGTGCCGTTCGCCGGCAAGTTCTCGCTCTTCGGCAAGCTGTTCATGAACTACGACCTCTACATATCGGGCGGGCCTGGCTTTGTGAACCTGGTCAAGAAGGGAACGGTCGACAATTCGTACTGTGACCTCCCACTGAACGATGGCGACCCGAATGGTCCGAAAAAGTGTCTGCATGACTATGGAACGCCCTACACCGGGATGAAGCTGGCGTACGCAGTGGGGGTTGGGATGCACGCCTTTGCCAACAATTTCTTCGCGATCAACCTCGAACTGCACGATCTGATCTTCAAGAACAACTCCTCCGGCCGCAACGTCGTTACTCGTCGTGGCCAGCCTGTGACCAGTGCGGACTTGCAGTGGACGAACAACTGGATAGTGGGGTTGAACTTCATGTTCTTCCTTCCCGCCCAGGTCAAAGTCAGCCACTAGCTCTCCCTGAACGCCGGGCTAGGAGGCTGTCGTGTCGCAGAAGAGGAAAGTTACGCTCTACTTCAACGCCGCGATGTTGTCCGAGACCCAAAGAGAAGCCCTCCGGCAGGATCGCTCCATCTCGTGGATCATCCAGGCCTCTTGGCGGATCGCCCGCGAGGCGGTGAAGCAGATGCCCTCTGCCGTGCAGCCCGCTTTGCATGCCGAGGATGGTGCTTCCCCGGTTCAAGCCGGCATATCCGGCACGGCCCCTTCTGGCCGTGCCGTAGCCGCTCGTACCCAGGCGTAGTACCGCTTAGTGGGCCGCCCAGCCGAACGATGGGCGGCACTTGTAGCTCTACTGGCAGGGGACTTCGGCCACCCCTTCACGCAACGGCCTGCACAGGGTGATGGGGCCGTCCGGAGCGCCGAAGCCAAACAGGATTCGGTCACCTGGCTGGCCTTCTACTCGCGTAGCGTAGGAGCCATCCTGGGCAGCGCGAACGATCGTCCCGGAGCCCATGTCAATGTTCGTCAGGTACACCCAGAGATCGCTCAACTCCGAGCTGGGCGGGCTGGTCACCTTCCAGTAGGTGTGCGTGACCCCAGCACTGTCGATCTCCGAAGTCGGCGAGCCGAAGGTTGGATTTGGGGGCGGAGGAATAGGGATGTACGGTGAGCCAACGGCCGGCGCGTTGCAAGCGACGCCAACGGTCAGCAGGAGCGGAAAAACCAGAGCCGCGGTCAAGCGCAAGAGCAATATGCTGCGGAGCAAGAGTTTCATGTCTGGATCCTCCGTCATGCAGGCGACGCGCCAACCCCTTCCTCTTGGAATCTTGACATATTGCCTTCGGGTTGCGCCAACCATCGTGTCACATGGTGGCAACTGAGTTGTCACATGGCGATGCGATACCGATGCAGTTTCTTTTGCAAACCGAAGCGCGATAGTCCAAGCGCCAGGGCCGCCTTGGTCTGGTTCCCGCTACACTTTGTCATGGCTTCGCGAATCAGCATCCGTTCGAGCCGTTCGACGCGAGGTCGCATGCGTATTCCGTCGCGCTCGTCGGCCATGACTGCCGCCGGATCGGATCCGGCCCGCACCTGGGGTGACAGGTCAGCAACCGTCACAGTCGCTCCAGAAAAAGCCGCCGCGCGCGTGGTCTCGTTTTCCAACTCGCGCACGTTCCCGGGCCAGCGATAGCAGCAAAGTTTTGCCATCGCGGCGGCCTCGACCGACTTGACGGCCGCACCGGCGCCCGCAGCCGCCTTCTGCATGAAGTGCTGCACGAGCAGGGGAATGTCTTCACTTCTCTCCCGCAGTGGAGGCAGCACGAGACGGACGACGGAGATTCGGAAAAAGAGGTCCTGCCGGAACTTGCCCTGCTCCACCAGACGCTCCAGATCTTTGTTGGTCGCCACCAGGACACGGACGTTCACCTTCTGCGGGCGCTCACCTCCCACACGGTGGAATTCGCCGTCCTGGAGCACACGCAGCAGCTTGCCCTGCATGGCAGGTGACATTTCCGCGAGCTCGTCGAGAAACAGGGTTCCGCCGTCTGCTACTGCGAACAGCCCGCGCGCCTCTCGATCGGCACCGGTGAAAGCGCCCTTCACATGGCCAAAGAGCGTGGTTTCAAGCAGCGTTTCGGGAATCGCCGCGCAGTTCTCGGAGACGAAGGGTCGGTCCCGGCGAGGGCCGTTGAAATGTATGGCACGCGCGACTAGTTCCTTGCCGGTTCCGCTCTCACCCTCGATGACCACGGGCAGAGCCGTGTCGGTCACGCGGTCGAGCAGATGGAACAAGTCCAGCATGCGTGGCGTCTGCCCCACGATCTGGTGATAGTCGTAGCGCAAGGCGGCCACTTGGCGACTCTCTTTCAGCTCTTCGCGAACGCCTTGCAGCGCCTGCTCCTGGACGTGCAGTTCATGCTCCAGACGCCGGTTCAGGGCCTGGACCTGGTTTTCTCGGCGGCGAAGCTCCGCCACCAACCGCGCATTCTCGATGGCGATGGCGCCCTGCTCGGCGAAATCCATGACCATGGCCAATGCCTCGTCATCGAAAACGCCATTGCGCAGACGATGGTCCACGTAGATCGTCCCGACCACGTTCCCCTTGACTGACAAGGGCACCGCCAGCACCGAACGAAGATGCAGATCGCTCACCGAGGCCGCCTCCCGGAAGCGCCGATCGCCCGCGGCATCGACGGTGACCACCGGTTGCCCGGTTTCGGCGGCTTGTTTGGCGATGGAGCGAGACAGGACGAAGTCCGGCGCGTCCAGGGTGGTCTGGTCGATGTTGCGCGCCACCTTCACCACCAGTTCACCCGAGCTGTCTTTGAGCAGGAGAAAACCCCGTTCCGCGTCCGTCATCTCGATCGCGGTGTCTATGACGGCTTCGAGCACACGCGAAAGGCGCAGGTCGCTGTTGAGTCGCTTGTTGATGCGAGCAAGGCGGCGCAGCCGGCCCTCGGCCCTCGCTGCCCGTTCGACCAGGAGTGCCGTGGCGTTTCGCGCGTCGCTGGACAGCAGACTGAGCGAAGGCGCCTCGGGATCATGGTCGAGGCCGGAGCGATACTGCGTGGGCGTGTTCATCTTGACCTCCTCGAAGATGCGCGCGGCGCGGGTCCGTTCATCTGAAGCGCGGGCGTCACCGACCCGACTGAAAAGCCGCGATGCCATCTGGGCCACGCGCCATGCGGCGGGCCGGCGTCCTTGCGCGATGGCCACATCTGCCAGATCCGACAGGCGACGGCCGAGTTCCCGATCCGTTTCGGCGGTTCCCGGTGGCAGGGCCAAGACGATACGAGCCTGTGCCAGCGCAAACATCTCATCGCCCGAGGACGGGGCGCCTGGCGATGCAGCCGGGTCCGCAGTGGTCGAGCGGATCCGGCGCCATGCGATGAGGGCTTCCGCGGCCTGTCCCGCCTCAGCCAGGGTCTCGGCCCGGGCGAGAGCGCTGCCGTCGGCCATGGGTTGGTTCCCTGCACGCGCAAAAGCCTGTTCGGCTGCGAGGTAGAGGGGCAAGGCGGTGCGAGGCGCGCCCTGGCGGCGCGCGATGTCGGCATCGAGAGATGAAGCATAGGCCAAGAAAGCCTCTGCCTTGGTAGCGCCCGCCTCGTCGCGCAGGCGACGGGCTGTGCGGCTGGCGGCCTCCAGGTCGCCGAGCTGAAGGAGAAGCAACCCTGTGTTGTAGAGAGCCAGGGCGAGATCGGTCGCGATGCCCAGACGGCCGAGATCACGGAGCGCGCGGCGGAGAGCATCGAGCGCTTCGCCGAACTGGCCCGTGTCAGCCAGGACACAGCCGAGGTTAAATACCGCGGCTGCCTGGCCATGGATGTCGTGAAGCTCGTCGCACCTTCGCGCAGCCTCTCGATAGGATTGGGCGGCAGGCGTGGGCTGGCCCGTCATCTGCCAGTACAGACCACGCAAGGCCGCCACGCGGGCACCGAACGGCCTGTCGGGGGAAGCCTCGGCCGTCTTCTCCAACGCAGCGATGAGCGAGTCTGCTTCGGGGAGGCGCCCGGCATAGGTCAGCGCCAAGGCCGCCGCCTCCCGCGCGAAGAGCCCCACGTCGGAAGTCTCGTGCAACGCCGGCTCGACCGCCTGCAGGGCCTCCGCGTAGAGGCCGCAGGACACCAGAAAACGGGCCAGCCGCGCGCGCAGCCGCAGAACCTGGGAGCCCTGCCTCTTTCCCAGCGGCCCCACCTCCGTGAGCGCAGTCTCAAGCACCTGTCGGGCGGCAACGGGATCCCCGCGCCGTCCGAGCAGCCAGGCACGACGTTCTGCCAGCTCGATCCTGATCTCCATCGTCTCGTCCCATGGTGGCGCGTCCAACACGGCGAGTGCGTCGTCGTACTGGCCTACCAGCCCCAAAGCCGTGGCCCAGACGATGCGCTCAGCCGGCGTGCCGGTTTCCGGGTCGATAGCCCTTGCGCGCATCGCGAACCGTGCCACCTCCCCGAAGCGGCCGGCATCGCCGGCGGATCGCGCCGCGGCCCGGAAGCATGCAGCGGCCCGTTCTGGCTCTCCCAGCGCCAGGTGGGCCTCGGCACGCCGAGGATCTGACTCTGACAAAGGCTGGGTAGCCCGACGCGCGATGGGATGCAGCGACTGGTCGCGCTTTACGGCACGAAAAACCGCGGCCGCATGGGATTCCGTGGGAACCGTCGAGCCAGAGCCATCCAACCAACCGGCGGTCTGAGCCTCGCACGTCGCGGTGGCAATGTCGAGCTGGCCCCACTCGGCCAAGTCAGCGACCAACTTCGGCGTCTGGGCAAGCACCAAGACCGTAAGCCAGCCGCGGGTGTTGCGGCTCAGGCCGGCGAAGGTCGTGTCGAGGAGACGGCCGAAGTCGGCATCGTCTTCTTCGACCCGGAATGCCTCGGGCCGTCCTTCGCGGAGCTGTTGCACCCAGCGGCGCACGAGCAACGCGGCCGAAGCCGCAAGTCCGCCGGAGGCCTGCGCGATCTGCTCGACCACCTGGGATGTCGGCTCGCTCCCTGCCGCGCGACTGGCGAGAACACGGATATCCTCGGCCCCCAACCGCCCGACTTGAAGATCGACGACCCCGGCGCTGCGCAAGGCATGCTCGGTGGGCACCAGGACGAGCAGCCGGCCACCGGACGCTCCCCCCGCCACCGCCTCGGCGACCAGTTCCTCCTGCCGGCCGGGCGCAAGCACTAGGCAGAGCGGGCGTTGCCGCGCGCGCGTTTCAAGCGCATCGACCAGTGCGACCGTCCGGGCCTGTAGCGACCTGGCGGGCTCGTCCCAGGGTGGCACTGGCTCGGCAGTGCGGGCCGGCACGTCAGCCTGCACCGCGGCCAGCCCGCGCTCGTCTACGGTGAAGGATGGCAGCGTTTGCGATAGAAGGGCCAGGCGCACATCGCGTAGAACCCGCCGAATAAGCGTGCGGCGGCCTGACCCAGGTGGACCGGAAACGGTTACCACAGCGGCCGGGGCAGTTCCGTCTGCGAGTCGTTCCACCAGCGCCCAGAGCGCTTGCTCCTCCTTGGCGCGGCCGACGATGAGCCCCGCCAGGGGATCACCCGCGGGATGCGGAACGGATAGGTCCAGTTCAATCGGAGTTACACCGTCCGGAGGAATGCGGCGTATCTCCCGCAGCAGCTCGCGCGCGCTCGTAGGCCGCTTTTCGGCCGCAACGGCCAGCAAGCGTCCCAGAAGAGCGTCCCAATCTGCCGGCAGTCCCGGACAAAGCGAGGATGGCGCCAGAGGCGGGCCTTCCATGAGACGGCGAACAGCCTCCATCCCGACGCCGAACGGCGGCACGCCAGTCCACGCCGCATACAGGGTTGCTCCCAGGCTGAACAGGTCAGCCGCGGGGCCGCGCTCACCGACCAGAGCCTCAGGCGCGATGAATCCCAACGTGCCCGAGGCACCGGCAGCTATGGTCCCCGAGCCGTCGGGGCCTCCTGGGCGCACCAGCAGGCGTTCGGACAACCCAAGGTCGATGAGAACCGGACGACCCTGATGGTCGCAACGAACATTTGCGGGGCTGATGTCACCATGGAGGAAGCCGCGACTGTGGAGGTAGGCCACGGCGTCAGCCAGGTCTTCAGCCGCAGCGGCGAAACGAAGGAACCGATCCTTGCCGTGGGCGGCGTCCAGACTCGCCGCCAGATCGGGCCCCGCCAAGTGGTCGGTCACCAGGAAAAGTCGGCCGGCCAATGCCCCCTCGGCAATGCGTCCCGTGTCCCGAACCCTGACGATGCCGCGGTGGCCAAGCTCACTCAGACGGCCAAACTCATCGAGCAGGCGTGTGATGGCTGCTAGCTCCAAGTCAGCGGAGAAGAGCTTCACCGCACAGGTTGCGTGGTCGGCCAAATCCTCGGCAGCGTAGACCTCGCTGCTGGCTCCTACCCCGAGTCTCTTGCCGAGCTGATAGCGTTCCGCGACAATGGGCCAGGGACGCTCACCAGCCCCATACGATGTGCCAACTTCATTGACCACTACCACAGAGGCTCATTATACGATTTCCAACGACTTTTGGAAGCCGGCCTAGTTTGTTGTCACAGTAGACGCAACGACCCTGGTGCTGTGAGTCATTCAAGGGGTGCTCGACTTGGCGGGGCTCTGGCTCTGAAGGCGCAGGAGCGCCGCCTTCGCCATGTTCCTGATCTCTTCATCCTCATGTGCATCGGCTACGAAGCCCAGGTAGTCGACGGCCTCCTGGCCTCCAAGGGCTGCGAGGGCATCGATGATCTTGCGCAGCTCACGCCGGTCCTTCATCGACTTGGTCTTGGTCAGTGCGGGGACAGCGCGCGGATCGCGCAGCTCGACCAGCGCGCCGAGTGCGGCGTCCCGGACGGTTTCTTCATCGTCGGAGAGGAGCGTGACCAAGGCAGGAATCTCATCTCGCATCCCGCGCGTCGCTACCACCCGAATCGCATCCAGGCGCATCTCGCCGGGTGCGGACAGGGCCGCGGCAAGGGTCTGGCGGTCGGCAGACCACAGCTTCTGGCGCGCGACGTAGGCGGCCAGCAAGTCGCCGACCGCGCGTTCTGCCAGTCGCTGAAACACCGCCTTCTTGTCCGGCTGCGTGTCCGGGTCGTAGAGCATCTCGGCATTCGCCTGAACGTCTTCGCCAAAGTGCGAAGGAGCCACGTCGGCAGGGCGAGTCGACACCTGCAGCCGGACACCAGCTCTAGCCGCGGCCCTGCCGTCGGCTCGCACCAGTTCCATGGATAGGGAGATGCTGATCCTCGCCACCGGCGTGCCGGGTTTGCCGCTTTCTAGGACTTCGCCGGCGAAGATCCCCGCCTGCAAGAGCTGTGATCGCGCCTGCCTCGCCAGCGTGTCCCGGTCGACTAGGGAAGACTCGTCACCTGCTCCTTCCGTGGACGTGATGGCCAGAGGTCCGAGCCACAAGGGCGGTTGACTCTTCACGCTCGGACGCTTGCAGGCGACGGCTACCAGCGGCAGCAGTGCCCAGACGGCGCACCGGATCCACCTACACGACAAGCTCATGCACGCTGGGACCGGGCGCCGCCCCGACCAACGCCCGCCGGCGCAAAACCGCCTCCTGCGGGCAAGGACTCGCTCTCTTCCCCGAGACCAACTTCACTCGGTGGCTCGGCAAGAGGGATCGGGGTCTCATCGAGTCGCCTGGAGAGAGCCAGTGAAATCAGTCGCAGAATTACGTCTTTGTAGGAGAGCCCGCCCGTCTTTGCCGCGCGGGAGAAGCCGCCCGCCAGGTCGGAGAGATCACAATTGGGGTTCACGTCGATGACGTAGGGCGTGCCATCGGCCGACAGGCGAATGTCCATCCGGCCGTAGTCCCGCAGACCGATGGCGCGAAAGGCGTCAAGCGCCGTCTGTGCCACCTTGTCTCGCAGTTGAGGTGAAAGCCCTTCACAGCGGACCGGCCGGGTGCCCTTGTACTCAACCGAATCTTCCACCCACTTGCCTTCGAACGACACGATTTTGGGCCGGTCTGACGGCATGGCGGAGAAATCGATCTCGAAGAACGGGAAAATCTGGAGATCGCCGTCAACCCGTCCCAGCAGGGACACGTAGATCTCGCGTCCTTCGATGTACTCCTCGACCAGCGCGGGCTGGTGGTAGTGCTCGAGGATGTGGAGAACACGCTCGTTAAGCGCCGCTGCATCGGTGACCACCGACGCCCGGGTGATCCCGACCGAGGCGTCCTCGCGCGCCGGCTTGACGATGACGGGAAATCGTAGGGCCAAACCGGCCAAGTCGCGTTCCCCCGACACGAGGGAACCTTGCGGCACCGGAATTCCACGGGCGGCAAGGACGTCCTTCACCTTCTCTTTGCGCAGGGCCAAAGACAGGGCAAATGGCCCCGAGCCCGTGTAGGCGATCCGCTCCAACTCCATGAGCAGCGGCAGGAGGCTCTCGAAGCGGTTGTCGCCATGGATCGACTCGCAGAGGTTGAACACAGCGGCGGGTCTGCGCGCGCGCAACTCGCCCACTGCTCCCGCCACATCTCCGGTCACGCCCAGACCGGAGGCATCGTAGCCGTTCGCGTTCAGGATACGAACAATGTGGTCCGCAATCTCTTTCACATCTTCACGCGCCTTGTTCTCGGGATCCGCTTCGGCTCCCTCGAAGTCGCGATTGTAGATGACGCCGACGCGCGGCCTGCTCCGTACCTTCACGATAATGATTGTATCTTACAGATCC
Source organism: Myxococcales bacterium (assembly GCA_003155465.1). Next base: position 27,427 of record PMCR01000572.1, read on the forward strand.
TCGTTTGCGATTTGCAATCGCGAAGAGGATGGAGAAATTCGCACCATGCGCATGCC
>PMCR01000541.1 GCA_003155465.1 Myxococcales bacterium
CAAAGGCTGGCAGATGTGGTCGACCGTGGGTGGACTTTTTGATGCGAGCCACAAGAGCGTGGGGAGCTCGCCTTCGTCCGACAACTTCACCATCTGGTGGGGTGCCGATTTGAACCGTTTCCTGGAAAACGGGACATCAATTACCCCCTACGGCAGCGGCGGCGGTACGGGGCTGAACGCCAGCGGCTGCAGCTCGAACAACACCTCCAAGTCAAACCCTGCCCTTACCGCAGACATCTTCGGCGACTGGCGCGNNCATGACCCGATCTACCGGATGAGCGTCGCCACCGAGAACGTGGCCTATAACCAGCCCCCGGAACCGGGCATCTACATCGGCCCCAGCATGACGCTGCCGCAGGCGAAGCCGGACATCAAATACTACGGTACGGGGCCAATTCCCACGGGCGGCTCGGGTGGGGCAGGCGGCACGAATACTTCGGGCGGCTCGACCGGCGGGGGTGGCTCGGGGGGCTCGATCGGTGCAGGCGGAACCAAGACTTCGGGCGGCTCGACCAGCGCGGGCGGTGGCTCGGGGGGCTCGATCGGTGCAGGCGGAACCAAGACTTCGGGCGGCTCGACCAGCGCGGGCGGTGGCTCGATCGCTGCAGGCGGCACGACCAGCGCGGGCGGCTCGATTGGGAACGGCGGCACGACCAATGCAGGCGGCTCGATTGGGAACGGCGGCACAACCAATGCGGGCGGCTCGATTGGGAACGGCGGCACGACCAATGCGGGCGGCTCGATTGGGAACGGCGGCACGACGACGAGCGCCACTCTGGCATCCGGGGGCTTGCCGAACACCGGCGGAACTCGCGCGGGGACCGGGACGGGTGCGGGTCCGACGGGCGGCAGCATCGGAACCACCCAGACGACGGGGGGCACAGCTAGCAGCGGGAATTCAGGGTGTGGCTGTCGTCTCGCCGGAGTCGACCGCGGTGGCACCCCCTGGGGCGCAATGTTGGTACTCGGCGCGATGCTGGCCAGCAGGCTTCGACGCCGTGGCGGGCGTCAACGCCGGACTTCGTGAGTTACTGCTTGGTATAGAACGTCACGTCCGGGTTGATCCATCCCGTGTAGATGCTCCAGTTGTATAGGTGGAACTGCTGGGGAATGGTGGCATGCGCTGGCTGGGCATCCAGATCACAGCCACCGTTCGCCCAAATCCAGAGCTTCTGCTCGTCGTAGACGATGACTTCCTCTTTGCCGTCGCCGCACAGATCAGCGTGCTGAGCGAAGCTCTGCGCACTGGAGCCGGTGTAGGGGAAGCTGGCAACGGTGTTCTGATGGCCGTCGTACAGATAGGTCCCCGTGCCCCCGCTGCCATCTGACTTGCCGTCGCGACGATAGGAGAAGATGAAATCGGTACCTTTCCCATCCCAGTTCTTCATGTTTTCGGTGACGGTCAGCCAGCCGGAGTTGTTCGGCCGGTTTTCCTTCCACAAGAGGTTGTCGTGTTGGTCCACGAGCACGTTGTTGCTCTTGAAGCCCTCCGCGGCGGTGCGCAAACGATCAAGCAGGACCACTTCAAGCCCCGGCAGGTCTGGACGATAGTCGCCGATTCCGATCTGCTGGGCTTCTGTAGTGTGGGTGTCCTGCCACAGCCGCGTGCCTGTGCTCCAATCAAACGCGGCGGCCACGTCCCCGTTGATGACTATTTCTTTTCCGTTTGCTGGATTGGCGTCGATGTCGCCTGTGCCGATGGAGTCGGCATGCATCTTGAGGGTCGTCGTGGACCAGACCTTCGTGCCGTCGCTCTTCAAGAAATCGTAGCCGCACATGACTTCGTCCTTGCCGTCACCATTCCAATCGTACGCCAGCGGATAGTGGCCCGTACCAAGGTCGGACCCCGTCGAATCACTGGGAAGCATCTTATGATTCCACACCAAGGTGCCGGCCTTGCTGGTGGCGTCGTCGATGCCGGTGATCGCCCAGAGTTGCGAGTAGCGGGTCTTGACGAGGATGTCCTGCGGCCATGGCTTGCCTCTCAGATTGGCAAAAGCTATGGAGTCGTTGGATCCCGCTGCTGGCAATGGGATCTTGCGCAACAACTTCCCCGTGCTTCCGTCGAGCACAGTCATCTCGGTGGTGCTCATGTTGGCGAAGACCTCGGANNCCGTCCCCGTCCATGTCGTAGACCTGAAGCGGAACGTCCGAGCTGGCGGTATGGTCGGCGCCGGGAGTGCCGTATTGCCACAGTTGGTTGCCCTTGAGGTCGAAGGCCGTGACGCAGACCACGCGCTGGGGAGTATATGCGCCCGGCTGAGTCATAGGCTGACCCATGACTATCTCCATTCTGCCATCACCGTTGATGTCGCCGAGCCGCAGTCCCGGACAACCGCTGGCGCCTTTCAGGTCGATGGTGCTCACCAGCACTGGTTCGCCGGCAGGTGCGGTGCTGCCACCGGGTGAAGCTGCGCCGCCAGTTGCCGTGGCCCCGCTCGATCCCGTGGTACCGCCGCTAGCCCGCGTGCCGCCGGTTGCCGGTACACCACCGGTCGGCGTAGCGCCTCCGGTTGGCGTTGCACCTCCGGTTGGCGTTGCACCTCCGGTTGGCGTGGCTCCTCCGGTTGGCGTGGCTCCTCCGGTTGGCGTGGCTCCTCCGGCCGGCGCAGCGCCACCCGTGCGAACCGTGCCACCCGTGTTTCCAACTCCGCCGGTGACAACGGTGCTGGTCGCGCTGCCAGAAACACCGCTGCCTGAAGTACCGCCAACGCCAGTGCTTCCCGCAGTGCCACCCCTGCCGCCCAGGCCGACACTCCCCGTGGCTCCACCGCTGCCGGCCGCGCCTGCCCCACCACCGGCAACTGTGGTGCCTGCCACTCCCCCGGCGCCCACCGTGCCGGAGGCGCCAGCCAGACCGCCGCCGTTTCCGCCCATGACGGCAAAGCCGCCCGCCTCGCCACCGCCCACCAGCGTCGCGACGCTGCCGCCCTGGCCGGTCGGGTAACCACCAGAACTGCCACCGTTCCCAGCCGACGATCCTTGGCCACAGCCGGTCGAGGAGATCAGGCAAATCAAGCCAACTCCGGCCAACAACCCGGACGCTGTGTTCGATGCTTTGCTTGTCATTGCACTTCCTTTTGTTTCTCGGATCCCCGTCCCGCGACAACGCCTGGTCGAGGCTGCGCCCAGCGGCTCACCTCAGAATTCTGGAATCTCGGCGTCGCAACCGCAAGGGTTGTGAACCTGCTGAAGCAACTTGACCTGTACTGACCGGTGAGCACGTCGACGTGCGACAGAGGATTACGCACCTATTGCGTGACCCATTCCAGTCGCAGGTAGTCCCACATCATGCTGCCGCTCGAAGAGATGGCCAGGGTGTTGGAACCGGTCTTGACCTGCGCCAACGGCACGGCAATCCGCCCGCTTACCCACACCCCATGGGGCTGGTCGCGAGCGATGGAGGAGTCGTCATAGGAAATGCTGGCAGAGCCGACCTTGGTGCCGTTGAACGAAGCGCTCAGGGTCACCCCGACGGACCCGGCGGAATCGAGAACCAGGGACGCCCCTGTCGCGCCAGCCGGAATCGAGTCCACATTGAATTGTACGTTCCAGGTTCCACCGGGCTGCAAGAAGTTCCAGTTTTTTGCCGGGGTGCTCGTGCCGACGGTGTAGTTGATCCCGCTCGGAAAGTCCTTGCTGAAGAGTTGGGCGGTCCCGTAGTGCCACGCCTGATCGCCGCGGTAGAATTCCGCGGGTTTGCGGTCGGGGATTCCGATCTCCCAGACGGTTGGCCCCTTGCGATCCGGGGTCCAGGTCACGGTGCCCAGGTCGGCGGTGCCGCCGGCCGTGACGACCACCGCATTGTTCTGACCGAGGTAGACACCGTGGATTCCCGCCACGAACGCGTGCAGCGTGTAACTGCCGGGGCGGACGTTGGCTAGGGAGAAGTTCCCTTGGCCGTCGGCGTGAACCCAGTATTGATAGTCCCAGGCCTGATGCTCAAAATTGGGCGCACCATTGACCGGTGGATCCGCCAGCCCCACCCACGCGTTGGCCACTGACGCCGTGGGCTGGGCAGCGTCGGTGAACGATAGCTGTCCCTTGACCGTGCCTCG
>PMCR01000298.1 GCA_003155465.1 Myxococcales bacterium
CTTGCTGCGCGCGAACCCTAGCATAGTGCGGTCTTGGGACTGCAACCAAGGTGCGTGGGTTCATCCAGAAAACCAGCCGCCGCCGAGAAGACAGAATTGAGCGCGGAGGGCACGGAAATCCGCGCCGCTGGGTTGGCGGGGGCGCTTGGGAACGGCGCTTAACACTACTGATTGAAATTCGNNGAGGGAAGATACTCGACGTATCTGACCGAGAAGCGAGAAAGCGGACGGGCCCCGCAGCAGCGACGGCGACGGGAGAATTTCAATCAGTAGTGTTAAGGTACCGGCGAGAGAGCAGCTGTAGTATGTTGGGGTCGCCCCCATGGCCGAATCGAGCGTGGCGCGAGTCCCATTGCAAGGAGCCTTGTTCTGATGCGAAACCCAGTAGTCGTTGTTGGCATTTTCGTCACAGTCGTAGCGGCGGCGTTCGGATGCAGCTCGAGTCCGAAGGGAGTGTTCACCGCGACGGGCAGCATGTCCGTGGAAAGGGCGTCCCACACGGCGACCCTGCTGCCCAACCAGATGGTGCTCATCGCCGGCGGGCGGGTCCACTCGGTGGCGGACGAAGGCGCCCAGACTGCCAGCGCGGAGCTATACGACCCAGCAGCCGGAACCTTCACTGCCACCGGCAGCATGACCGAGGTGAGGCAAAGCCACACGGCGACGCTCTTGGGTAACGGCATGGTGCTCATCGCCGGCGGATACCGCTACCAGCAGCATCTCGCCAGCGCGGAGCTATACGACCCGGCAGCCGGGACTTTCACCGCCACTGGCAGCTTGACCGGGGCAAGGGGAGGCCACACGGCGACGTTGTTGGGCAATGGGAAAGTTCTCATCGTAGGTGGATACGATGGCACTTCATACCCTGCGAACGCGGAGATCTATGACCCGGCAGCCGGGACTTTTTCGGCCAGCGGCAGCTTGGGTGTGGCGCGAGATGGGCACACGGCAACCTTGTTGCCCAACGGCCTGGTGCTCGTCGCCGGCGGATTCGATGGCACGTCATTTCTCACCAGCGCGGAACTTTACGATCCTGGGGCCGGGGTGTTTGCGTCCACCGGCAGCATGAGCGGGACAAGGTCGGGGCACACCGCGACGTTGTTGTTGTCCAACCAGAAGGTGCTCATCGCCGGCACCAGCAACAGCGAACGCGCGAACGCGGGGCTATACGACCCAGTAGCCGGGGTATTTGTGTCCACCGGAGACATGGCCGAGGCACGGCAGTCACACACGGCGACGTTGTTGCCCAAAGGCATGGTGCTCATCGCCGGCGGAACCGGCACCTACGGCGATCTCGCGCTCGCGAGCGCCGAGCTATACAATCCTGGCGCCGGGACATTTGCGTCTACCGGCAGCATGAGCGTAGCAAGGTCAGGGCACACGGCGACGTTGTTGCCCAACCAGAAGCTGCTCGTCGTCGGCGGAGCCGATAGCGGCGAATATTTCGCGAGCGCGGAACTGTACAAGTAGCCTGATCTCTTCCGCAGCGAAAGCAGCGAGTACATCTCGACAGCTGCCCACTGCTGTCCGCCGTTCGGATGCGTCAAGGCTAAAGCCGGCGCGCCGCGCAGAGGCACTCCCGGCACCAACGCTGACGGGTTTGTAGTACGATTGGTGGTCACGCCGATCCCCGGATCGGGTGTGGCCGGGTTTCCAGCGCAAGGAGCGTCCTGATGCAACGATCGTTCGCAGTTCTTGGCCTTTTCGTCGCGGCCCTTGCCGGGGCCTGTGGCTCCAGCCCGCATCCCCAGAACGGCGCGGCTCATGACGGTGGCGGCATGTCCGATAGCGCGGTCAAGGGCGATGGCGCGGCTGGTGCGGCACTTGACGCTACCCACGCCCTGGATTCCGCCAGCGACGTCAGGCGTACCGGCAATGATGCGAGCCTGGTCGACATTCCAAGTGCCGGCGGCACAGGGGGCGCGGGCGGCGCGACCGCGACGGGCACAGGTGGCGTGGGTGGCAGCGACGCGCGCCCTGCAACCGGCGGGGTGGCTGGAAGCGATGGCTCAACTGCAAGGGGCGGGACAAGCACCACCGACGGACCGATTGCGGGGAGTGGCGTGGATGCCCGTGATGCGCAGGTGGCCACGGGCGGCACAGGTGGCCGCGGCACCGCTGGAACAACTGGCACCGCTGGAACAACTGGCACCGCTGGAACAACTGGCACCGCTGGCGCGACCGCGGGCAGGTCCGGCACTGCCGCGCCGGCTGACAACGTGGCCGAGGTTACCGTGGACTTCGGCCTTCCCGGCATCGGCTACGTCAACGGTCTGTTTGCGACCGTAACCGTCTGCGTTCCCGGAACCAGCGATTGTCAGACCATCGACCACGTGCTGGTCGACACGGGATCCACAGGCCTTCGCCTGCTCGGGTCGGTGCTGAAGGTTTCGCTGCCCGCGTGGAAAGATGACAGCGGGGTGGCCCTGGCCCAATGCACCCAGTTCGTGAGCAGCTCCACCTGGGGTCCGCTGCGGGGCGCCGATCTAAGGATCGCGGGCGAGCAGGCCAACAATCTCGCCATCCAAGTCATCGACGAATCAGTCTATCCCGTACCGAGCGCTTGCACCGGCGTATCCGCCAACTCCGCCGACACCTTGGGGACCAACGGAATTATCGGGGTGGGCTCGTTCCTGCAGGACTGCGGGCTAGCCTGCGCGGCACCCCTGGGCACCAGGTCGGTCAATCCCGGGCTCTACTACGCGTGCTCTTCAACCGGCAAGGGTGGATGCGTGGCGACGGCCGTGCCCGTTTCCATGCAGGTGCAGAACCCCGTCTCGCTCTTCAGCCAGGACAACAACGGCACCATTATCAAGTTGCCTGCGATTCCCGGCGATGGGGCGCCCAGTGTCACGGGAGATCTGGTCTTCGGCATCGGCACGCGGGACAACAATAGCCTGGGCCAGGCCACGGTGATCCCGCTCGACGGCAGGGCCACGTTTCTCACCAAGTATCCCGCGAACGGCAAGGATTCTTTGGCCTTCGTGGACAGTGGCTCCAATGGGATCTACTTCCTCGACAAAGCCACCACAGGCATACGGGCCTGCTCCGGCCCGTATGCCGCCTTCTATTGTCCTGCCTCCACGCTGAACCTGTCGGCCAAGAGTCAGGATGTCAACGGCCTGGTTACCGCGACCATGAACTTCAGCATTGCCAACGCCGAGACCCTGTTCGCCAGCCTGCAAAACGTGGCCTTTGCCAATCTGGGCGGGCAGAGTGCCGCCCCTTCTACGGGAGGGGCCACGATGACTTCGTATTTCGACTGGGGCCTGCCTTTCTACTTCGGCAAGAACGTATTCGCCTCGATCGAAGGCCAAATGACTCCAGTTGGGAAGGAACTCTTCGTCGCGTTCTGAGTTGTGGGGGGGGAGGGGGACACGGAGTTACTGGGCTGCGGGCTCTGGTCGTTTCGCCTCGGCGACAGCGTCTTCGATGAGGCGAAGCTGCCGGCCGATCTGGTTGCGGACCTTGGGCACGGTCTCGTCGGCGAAGCGCTTGCGCAAAAAGTCGGCCGCTTCTTCGGAACGCGTGAGCCCCAGGCCTATTGCGACGTCGAGCCTGACTTCAGGGTCGGGATGTTCCAGCAAGGGACCAAGCTGGGCCGGCACGGCCGCGCCCCCGATCCACCCAAGCGCCAATGCCGCCTTGCGCAGCAGAAGCTTGTCGCCCGCGTCTTTCGCCGACGCCTTCTGTTTCACGACGGACTCCAGGAAAGCCCGGCCTGGACGCGTGGACACGACGCCCAGGGCTCTGACCGCTTGCGCGCGCAGCCGCAAGTCAGCCTTGGGATCCCCCGCGATCGCAATCAAGACCTCGTCGATCCTTGTTCCGAGCGCCAGCCAGTCGGCAGCCGAGCGCGGCAGGGTGTCCGCCCGTAGACGCGCCTCGATCACGGCTCGCTCCGGCCGGTCCGGTGGGGACGCGGCGCCCGCGGCCAGAAGGACGCTCATAGCTGCGCTTACCCAGAAGACGAGCATGGCCCAACGTTAGCAGCCCGTGGTGAAAGTCTCCACGGGCTGCTGCACGGCTTGGGATATAGTGACCTCTTGCGGTGGTCTTGACCCACCGCCCAGCACCCGGAGGATGTAATGCCTCGCCGCCTGACAATCGTAGCTTTGGCTCCGTTGCTCGTTCTCGGCCTCGGCGCCGTAGCCCACGCGAAAAAGAAGGCCGCTCACGCCCCCAAGGCCCCACCGGTAGAGGCCCCTGCCCCACCGAAAAAGGAAGCCTTGCCGGAGGAGGAAGAAGAGGCCCCAGGGGAGGAAGAAGCCGCCCCGCCGGCGGAAGAAGCGCCCGTGGCCGCAGCCGTACCGGCGGCCACCCTGGTCATTCCTCCACACTTCGGCGGGGCTCTCCGGGCGCGCTGGATCACGCTGCCCAACTGGTTCCTGGGAATGTTCACCAAGGCCAACCGGGCACTGTCGTCCTACGGCCTCGGTTTTGAAGGCTACCGGCGCAAACGCGACGCCGAAAACCCGAACCGCTTCTGGGAGATCTCGCTTGGCGTGGGCTATCAGAACATGAGCCCGCCCGACGGAAACTGGCTGGGCAAGAACCACGCCGCGAACCTCGACACGGATTGGGTCCAGTTCAAGAACTTCGGTTTCTGGACCGTGGACCTGTCTTTCATTCAACGCCAGTACTTCAACGACATCTTCGGCATTCACTATGGCGCCGGCCTTGGCCTGGCCATCATCCAAGGCAAAATCCTGCGCACATCGTCCTATGGCTGCACAGACAAGAACACCAGCAACAGCAAAGCGTGTCGGCCAAAGGTGTGCACGTCACCGAACGGAGGCTGCACAGAAGGCGAGTTGAAAGGTTCGGAAAGCCTTCCCCTCGGGTCCGACAGCCCCGACACTCCACGTCGCTTCAAGGAAGGCTCGTTTCCAGGTGCGATTCCCATCCTGAACTTGCTCTTCGGGTTCGACTTCCGCATCCCGCAAGCCAAGGGCCTGGAATTCCGCCTAGAGACCGGCTTCTACGACGCCCTCTTCGTGGGCGGCGCGGTCGCCTACGTCTATTGAACACTTCCGCTTAGGGGCACGCGAGAACGCGCCTGCACGCTCTTCCGGGTCAATCAGGTCGCGTTTTCGCCGGCGATCCTCGCCAGCATCCGAGCTACGCCCTCGGCAAAGATCGTCTCTTCCGCGATCAGGCTGAGCACCAAGGTGGCGCCCGTGGTCAGGTCGAAGAAGTAGCCGGGCTGGACCAGCACGCTGTCTTGCTCAAGCAGCCGGGCGGCCCAGGCCTCGTCGCTCATGATTTCGGGAACGCGCAGGATGGCGCACCAGCCGGCTTCAGCGGGCAGGAGGGTGCAGGGGGAATTTGAGCCCAAGGCGGCGGCCAGCAACTGTCGGTTGCGCTGCACCCGTTCGAGGATGTGGCGGCGAATGCTGGCGCCGGCTTGCAACAGGCCGGGCAAGGCCAGTTGCACGGGTGTGCCCACGGACAGATAGGTATCGGCGATCAATTCCAGGCGGGCCAGGGCGGCGCG
>PMCR01000305.1 GCA_003155465.1 Myxococcales bacterium
TTCATCATCGTGGACGCCGTCGGCGTATGCGAAAGCGACAAGACCGAATCGCGCCCGCTCGACCGCCAACCCACGGTGCCGCTCAAGGCTCTTCTCCAGCGGGTTCTCTTCCCGGCTGGCCGCGACGAAGACACGCTGACCACCTTGGCCGCCCGACTGGCGCGGCTCGACCGTGAGCTTGAACCTGCCCAGCGCCAACAGATCAGCGCCGCCTCTGGCGGGCAAACGCCTGCCACCCTGGCTGGTGCCCTGCTCCGTGCCTTTGATCCCGATGCCATCGCCGAGCACGCCACGGGCCGCCCCGGCGCCGAGGTGCAAGAGATCGCCCCCGCGCAATTCGAGGCCGCTCGCCAGCAACTCATCGCCGAGGCCTGCGCGCCCTTCGACAAACCCGCCCTGCGTGAGACCCTGGAAACCCTGAAGAGGGAAACCGAGCAAGCCCTCGACATCTACACACCGGACGAGGTTCTCAGCCAGGGATTCGACGAGGCCGCAAAGGCGAAGGCCGCCGGCTTGGTCCAGGAGTTTCGCGACTACCTCGCGCAACACCAGACCGAGATCGACGCCCTTCAAATCCTCTACAGCCGACCTTTCAAACAGCGCCTGAGTGAGTCCATGCTCAAGGAGCTGGAAAAGAAACTCCGCGACCAGCACGCCACGTGGACCGAGGATCGGCTCTGGGACGCCTTCGCCGTCACCGCGCCCGACCAGGTCAAGGGTCGCACCCAGGCCGGACGCTTTGCCGANNCCCGAGCAGCTTGTCTGGCTTCGGTTAATCCGCGACCACATCGCCACCAGCCTCACCATCGAACCCGACGATTTCGACTTCGCCCCGTTCAGCCAGCGCGGCGGCCTGGGCAAGGTGTATCAACTCTTCGGAGAGAAGCTGCCGGCGCTGTTGGAGGAGCTTAACGAGGTGCTGGCGGCATGAAGAAGATCATCGCGAAGAAAGACACCGTGGCAACGCGTGCCTATTCGGACTTGCTCGGCAGTGTCAGCCAACTGCTGGAATCCGCGCGCCGGGCGAGCGCTCGCGCCGTCAACACGTTCATGACGGCGACCTATTGGGAAGTCGGGCGCCGGATCGTCGAGTTCGAGCAGGCTGGCAAGGCCCGCGCCGAATATGGCGAGGAAGTGCTCCAGCGGCTGGCCAACGACCTGACCGCCCGGTTTGGTCGTGGCTTTTCTCGATTCAACCTCGGACGCTTCCGGCAATTCTATCTCGCAGCGCCGGCAGACCAGATTCGAGCGACACTGTCGCTCAAATCTTCGGACAGCCCAATACGAGCGACACCGTCGCTCGTATCTCGGGGCTCCTCGATTCGCCAGACGGTGTCTGGCAAATCGCTTTCCTTGCCCCTGGCCGATCTGGCCCGTGCTTTTCCGCTGCCCTGGTCCCACTACGTTCTGCTCATGGGCCGCAGCCGCTCACCGGAAGCCTTCGCTTTCTACCAGACCGAGGCTTTGCGCGGCGGCTGGTCGGTGCGCCAGCTTCAACGCCAGATGGACAGTCAGTTCTACGAACGCACGGCCCTTTCGCGCAACAAGGCCGCCATGCTCGCCAAGGGCGGCAAAGCGAGGCCCGGCGATGCCGTCAGCGCCGTCGAGGAAATCCGTCATCCCCTGGTCCTCGAATTTCTCGGCCTGCGCGACGAGTATTCCGAGAGCGACCTGGAGGACGCCCTCATCCGCCACCTCGAAACCTTTCTTTTGGAACTCGGCAACGACTTCACCTTTGTCGGCCGCCAGCGCCGCCTGCGCATCGACGACGAATGGTACCGCGTGGATCTGCTCTTCTTCCACCGGCGTCTGCGTTGCCTGGTCATCTTCGATCTGAAGCTGGGGCGTTTCACCCACGCTGACGCCGGGCAGATGCACATGTACCTCAACTACGCCCGCGAGCACTGGGTGCAGCCCGGCGAAAACCCGCCCGTGGGCATCATCCTATGCAGCGGAAAGAGTGAGGCCCTGATTCACTACGCCACCGACGCCTTGCCCAACAAGCTGCTCGTCCGNNACAGATCGAGGGACGGAAGTGAGGGCGAACGGGCCACACATCCTTTTGCTCCATGAACGCAACACGGCGGGCGGCGCGTGAGGGCTGATCGTGCAACGGCAGCCTTGGCGGAAACTCGCCCGACTCCAGAAAGGGCAGAAGAGCCAAGCCGCTTGCCGGCCGGATGGGAACGCAAAACCGTTGCTGAGATGGTAGACGACTTACAGTACGGCACTTCGGCGAGGACCTCCGAAGACTCTTCCGGTATTCCCGTCCTGCGAATGGGGAACATCAAGGACGGCAGCTTGGTTCTCGATTCCTTGAAATACCTTCCATCAAGCCACGAAGAGTTCCCTTCTCAGTTCCTTCGGGATGGAGACCTTCTTTTCAATCGCACAAACAGCGCAGAACTCGTCGGCAAGTCTGCTGTCTATCGAGGCAACCCTTCGCCGTGCTCATGCGCGTCGTATCTGATCCGCGCACGTTTGCGCGCCGAATATCTCCCAGAATTCCTCGCCCACTATATCAACTCGACCTTCGGGCGCGCCTGGGTGAGTTCAGTGGTCAGCCAGCAGGTTGGGCAGGCCAACGTCAACGGGACGAAACTCAAAGCCTTGTCCGTGCCCGTTCCACCCCTTCCCGAACAGCGGCAGATTGTAGCGGAGATTGAGAAGCAATTCACGCGNNGCCGCCTCGTCCCCACCGAAGCCGAACTCGCCAAGACCGGCAAGCGCAAATCGACCTTTGAATCTGGCGAAGCCCTCCTCGCCCGCATCCTCACCGAACGCCGCAAGAACTGGAAAGGCCGAGGCAAGTACGAGGAGCCCTCTGCCCTCGACATTGCCAAACTCCTACCGCCTCCTGAAGGCTGGGTCTGGGCGACTCTTGATAGTCTCGCCGAAATCAAAGGCGGCATCACCAAGGACCAGAACCGCAAGCACACAGCTCCGGCGCGCTCAGTTCCATACCTTCGCGTAGCCAACGTTCAGCGGGGGTACATCGACCTAACCGAAGTGAAGGAAATCGTCACGACCGAGAACGAGATCCAAGAGCTCGCCCTAAAACCAGGCGACATCCTATTCAACGAAGGCGGCGACAGAGACAAGCTTGGCCGTGGCTGGGTTTGGAATGGAGAGCTGCCCGAGTGCATTCATCAAAACCACGTCTTCCGAGCCCGACTACACATCGGCGCCATGAACCCAAAGCTGCTCTCCTGGTATGCAAACACGTTCGGTCAGAAGTTCTTTTTCGACGAGGGCAAGCACACTACCAACCTAGCGTCCATCAGCATGACCAAGCTCAAAGGTCTTCCCGTCCCTATACCGCCGCCATCTGAGCAAACCCGGATCGTCGCCGAAGTAGAGCGGCGGCTCAGCGTGGTGGAGGAGCTGGAAGCGGTGGTGGCCGCCAACCTCCAGCGCGCCACCCGCCTGCGCCAGTCCATTCTCCAGAAGGCATTCACCGGAGAACTCGTATGAGCCCCATAGTTGCCAAATCCCCAAGGTTCGACGGCGGACCAGTATGTTCCATTCTGGAACGTACTGCGAACACGCACCCAGACTCAGTTGTTAAGACATCCTTAAACGGTCCTGCTCCAATTTCCCCTCCTCCGCGCCTCCGCGTCTCCGCGTGACCAATGACCAACCCCACCGCCCTGGTCCAGAAGCTCTGGAACTACTGCAACATCCTCCGCGACGACGGCCTGTCCTATGGCGACTACGTCGAGCAGTTGACGTTTCTTCTCTTCCTGAAGATGGCCGACGAGCAATCCAAGCCGCCGTTCAACAAGCCGTCGGCCGTCCCCAAGTCTTTCACCTGGGACGCGCTGCTGAAGCTGGATGGCGACGATCTCGAAGCCCACTACCGCAAGACCCTCGAAGAACTTGGCAAGCGGCCGGGCATGCTCGGGGTCATCTTCCGCAAGGCGCAGAACANNAACAAGATTCAAGATCCGGCCAAGCTCCGCCGGTTGATCGTTGACCTGATCGACAAGGAGCAATGGTCCAGCCTGTCTGCCGACGTGAAGGGCGACGCGTACGAGGGCTTGCTGCAAAAGAACGC
>PMCR01000041.1 GCA_003155465.1 Myxococcales bacterium
TGAAGCTCTCGTAGGCAGTGCAAGTAGAAAGAACAGGGACTGATCAGGTTTCTCTGGGCACACGAGATCCGTTCTGCGGTCAAGAGAAAGCGGTGGAAAGGATCGCGAAAGTTGGGAACCAGCCGGGCCAGTCGGTTGTCTAGGGGATGTTGGTTCGATGTCTGCCCTTGCGGAGAGGTCCATGAAACAGACAACCATCAAAGTCGGCTATTGGTCATCCGTACTGGCCCTGGTCTTCAGCCTAGGCTACCTGGCCTCGGCAATCCTGATGGCCCTGCGGCCCCCACCTGTGTGGACCAACTTGACAGCCTTCGTCGACGGCTCGAGCCCCATCAGTCTGGTCGCATTCTCCTGTATCCAGCTGAATGAATTCCTGATCGCACCGGTCTACGTCGCCTTGTTCTGTTGTCTGCACGAATATGCGGCCGAGGATAAGAAGATCCTGACCAGGCTCGGACTCTGCTTCATGGTGGCCCTGATGATTCTGGGCGATCAGCTCGTCTACGTGCACTTCGGTGTGATGCGGCTGATATTTACCAAGGGCATCACTGCCGGCATGGAGCACTTTCTCCATTGGAACTTCGATTCGCCCATGGTCTCCAGCGGCTCACTCGGCTGGAGCTTCTTCATCGGGCTGGCCTTCCTAGTCGTGGCGCCCATCTTCTCGGGTGACCGCCTGACGCGTAGCTTGCGATACTCGTTTGTGGCCGCAGGCGGCTTTGCGCTCCTGGGCGTTGTGGGGCATTTTCTCAACAGCGTTCCTCTCACTTCCGTCTACCTGCTGGGCTTTACACTTGCGGCAATCGCGCTGGCCATCTTCTCGGCCATCCTCTTCAGGCGGCTGGGCGCGCAGGCCAGGCGGTAGTGCAGATCCACGATCGCAGATTGGGTCAGGCTTGGGGGACCTGCGGCGAGATCTTCATCGCCCCAGGATAAGAGCAAGCCGTCGGCCCGCAACGTGCAGGTGTGATGGCGACCGTTCTCTGACGCTGCCGAACAAGCCGTTGCAGCTGGCAATCCCGCCGTCGCGACATCGTGCAAAATCTAAGCGCCGGCTCGTGCGGCGGGCTCACCGCTGAACGGCAAAACGTTGGACAGACATGCTGCGGATTGACCATCGGCGGTAAGGGAGACAACCATTCCACTTGCGGCGGTCCCCGTCTCCGTAGGTCTGCGGTTCGCACGCGCACAATTCTCGCGGGGTGCTAGCATTTCGAGAATGATTAGTAGGACTCGGCACAGGCCCGCTTCGGGCCTTCTTCTTGTGACTGTGGCCAGCGTGCTTGTTTCCTGCGGCGGCGATCAGGGGCGAGTGCGAAACGATGCAGACGGAGGCATCGATGCGGCAGCCGACGGGAGCGCAGTTGACGCCAACGTAGAAGCCCGTGTGGCATGTTGGTCCACTCCTGATGCGATAGAGCCCGAGGTGCCCGGGTTTGTCCCATATGATGGAGGAGTCCCCCTCAAGCAAGTCGCTCACTCGCTGGCCATCGCTCGCTGCACTTACTGGGCGCGCTGCTTTCCCATGGCCCCATACGTGCTCGATGAATGCATCGATGCTCTCAGCCAGGCTCAATCGTGGAACATCGACACATGTCCCCGTAATGACTTGTGCGTAGGCGTGCGAATCGGCTTTGGATTCCCCAGCGCCGATCTCTTCCGAGCCGTGGAGGCCGGACTGGTCAACTACGACCCCAAGCGTGAGAGTGCCTGTCTACAGGCATTGCAGGTGCAAGGCTGCCACGGCAGCGATGTGTGGGAAGGGATTGCGCCCTGTGGCAACGTATTCACCTGCGCGGTCGATGCTGGAAACGGCAGCCACGAGGCGGATGGTGGGGGCACTGCCGATGGCGGAGGGCCCTGCTCAGGGCTTCTCCTGGGACCGACACTGGAGAATGCCAGACCTGCTTGCTCAGGGAACCCCGATTGCGCGGTAGCCAAGCCGCCCGCCGGTCCCTACTGCGTCGACGGCTACTGCGCTCCTTCGCCGTGCGGTGACGATTACTTCCCTTGTCCTACCGCGGATCTTGGCCAACCGTGCGACGCCTACCCAGTCATTTTCGGAAGCAGCCGTGCCGTGCCCGGAGGGGGAATGCCAACTCGCTTCTGCACGCCAGGCTTGCTCTGTACTGGCCTTAGCAAGACTGGTCCGGGGATCTGCGCCTACCCGCAGGACATCGGGGGCGCTTGCCAGCAGGACGCGGACATCACGGGATGCGGCGTAGGGCTGACCTGTCAATGCGGCACTTGCCAGCTGCCACCCGATCACGGGCCGTGCGTCTCGGACACCTGCCTTGTCGGCGTCGCGTTCTGCGACAACAAGTCCAATACCTGCATTCCGGTAGGGCAATTGGGTGAAGACTGCAGCAATGGGCAGGTCTGTGCTCCCAATCTCGATTGCAACAACGACACCTGCGAGTATTACACAGGGCTCTGACAGAATGGCCGATGGTGGACGATCGGCTTCAGCTCTGTGCCCGTCCGCTTGACTTGCAGGTCGGCCGGCCGATCACGAGAGCTAGGACGCTGCACCGGGCGGTCGCTGTCGAACAAGCCGTTGCAGCGCTCGTAGGCAGTGCAAGCAAAAAGAACAGGGACTGATCAAGCATGGCGGCGGGCGTGGTGGCGGCGAGTTGGTCGACCTCGGTCTTGGCCGTGGTGAAGGCGCGATGGGCGCGATAGGCGTCGTCGGCGATGGCCATCAAAGCGTCGCGTTCAAGGCCAGCGGACAGGCCGTCGGCATGCAGCTCTTCGGAACGTGGACGGATCGTGCCTGAGGTCGGGAGTCGGGCGATTCGAGAGATCTTCGTCTACCGATTTCGGCTCATGTATCAGGTTTCCTCCGGCAACGTTCGCATACTCGCAGTTCTCCACGGAGCGATGGACTTTGATCGGTGGCTGCGGCACCCGTAGCGCTGCCATAATGCCGTTGCAGCTGTCAATCCCGCCGCAGGGATATCGTGTAGAATCAAGTGGCCGTCTCGGCGGCGGGTTTGCAGCTTGACGGCAAGCCGTTAGCCAGTCACCGAGGCGCGCGGTGTGTGGAGTTCGATCGGGAGAACCCGCGCGAAATGGGTGAAGTCCGCATCCGTCGTCAAAATGCCAAATCCCCTTCGCGCAGCCGTTGCGCAGATCAGAAAGTCTGTGTTGGAACCCTGGATGCCCTTTCCTCGACATCTGTTGAAGAAGGAAGCCGCTTCCTCGTAGTCCTCAGCTTCCAACAGTACATCTGGAAAGGCGCGAAGATGTCCGCGCAGGGTTTCGAACTGCTCCGAACCGCGGACGCCAGAAAGGAGTTCCTGCCTGACAGGCCCAAGCATGGTCGCTCGGCCTTCCCGCACCAACTCGGCAAG
>PMCR01000117.1 GCA_003155465.1 Myxococcales bacterium
GGTACCTCATCGAGAAGGTCAACAACCTCTTCCTCGTCACCGACCGTGCCAAGGGCGGCCTTGGCCTGACCAACAAGGCGGCCGCTGCCATCAGCGGTGGCTGGGGTGCGGCCTCGTTCCTGGCGGCCAGCGTGGTTGGCGGCTTGGTGCTGGCCAAGATCGGCCTATCCCGCAAGACCCTGATGCTCTATGTCGGCGTCCTCATCATCCCCAACCTGGCCTTTCTGGGGCTTGCCAGCTCAGAGTCTGCTCCGGGCAATTTCTGGCTCATCGCCGCCGTCTATTGCATTGCCATGTTCGCCTACGGCTTCGGCGCTGTCGCGCACATGTACTACATGATGAAGCAAATTTCCCCAGGGCCGTACCAGACCGCCCACTACGCCTTCGCCACCGGAACCATGGGCCTCTGCAACTTCCTCACCGGCTTCTTCAGCGGCAAGATCGAGGAGGCCCTCGGCTACCAGACCTTCTTCACCGTCGTGCTCTTCTTGACGATTCCGGGCCTGTTGGCCGCGTGGTTCGCTCCCTTCGTTCACAGCATGGGCGATGAGCCCAAGGCAGCTCCCGCCAAGCCGTCGACCGCCGACGCGTAGAGCGCATCGACCGACCAAGGGCCCGCTCCGTCCGGAGAATGGCAGGCCCTCAACCGGTCGATAGGGTTGTACTCGGAGAGACCGGCAGCCTCACCTCGAAACGACTGCCGGTGGGCTGGCGCGCGATGTGCACGACGTCGCCTGCGTGGTAGCGGGCCACCTGGCGGACCAGGGCCAGACCCAGCCCCAGGCCGGTGTCGCCCGAACTCCGCGGCCCGGGCAGGCGATAGAAGGGCGCGAAGATGTGCTCCCGCTCGCCTTCGGGCACGCCGGGGCCGTCGTCCTCAACCGCGATGACAGCCTGTGCGTCGACCCGCCGCACCTCCGCGCGAATCGCACCATCCCCGCCGTGCAAACGCGCGTTGACGAAGAGATTGCGCACCATGTGCCTCACCATGGCCCCTTCGCAGGAGAACGGCATCCGGTCGCCGGTGACCTCGGCACCGACCGCCTGGGCTTCCTCGCGCACCAGCGCCAGCAAGTCGATCTCCGCGACCGGGCGGCGGGGCACACCCGGCTGCGCCCGCGCCGAGAGCAGCAATTCCTCAATCAGGGAATCGAGTTCCACTATGTCGTCAGCGGCACGGCGCGCGAGATCGCCCCGCCCGGCAGGGTCGGATTCACCGGCCAGCAACTCCAAAGCCATCCGGATGCGCGCGAGAGGCGAGCGCATCTCGTGTGAGGCACCGGCCAGCATCTGCCGTTCCTGCGCGAGCAGGGCTTCGATGGCAGCGGCCGTCTGATTGAAACGCGCGGCCAGAGTCGCGATCTCGTCGTGGCCAACCACCGGCACACGGTGCCCAAGATCGCCGGCGCCCCAGCGGCGCGCGCCCTCGGCAAGTTGTTCGAGGCGGCGGGTGATGCTTCGGGACAGGGGCAGAAGCCCGATCGCCATGAGAACCGCCAGAGCGACCAGAAGGGGCAGGAATAACGGCCGGCGCGGCCCGACGTGACCACGTTCGCGCACCCCGAGGGTGCGTCCATCACCGAGCGGGGTGAGCCAGACCGGACCGCGCGGTCCCTGCTGCCAGCCGGCAACGCCACCAGGCTCGACAAGCTCGTGGCCAGCATGAAAGAGGAGCCGACCATCACTCTCCCAGATCACGACATCCGCATCCAGCTCGCGCGCCTTTGCCTCAAGAAGCTGCGCCTCTGCGCCCTGGCACGACCCCGGCTTCTCGCAGACCAACGAGCGCGCGAGCGGCGCCAGGGCGTGAGCGGCAGGAATGCGCGGCTCATGGAAGGTGCGCGCCAATACGGCGGTCACCAGCAAGGACAGGACCGTGATGCCCAGAAACGCCAGGTACAGTCTGTGATAGAGACGCCGGTTCATGGCTCGCCCGCGTCGGCTCCTCCGGGCGGCAGCGCCAGGACATAGCCCGCGCCCCTCACCGTCTGCACCAGACGAGGATGTCGCGGATCGTCTTCGATCGCCTGCCGGATGCGTGAGATGTGCACGTCAATGCTTCGATCCACGTTGTCCCATTCCTCGCCCTTGAGGGCATCCATCAGTTGGTCGCGGGTCTGCACCCGCCCTGCTCTCTCCGCCAGCAGCAGCAACAGGTCGAACTGCCGGCCGGTCAACTCGCGCCGCTGGCCCCGCACCCGAACCTCGCGCGCCGCCCGATCGATCTCCAGCGGCCCCACGCGCAGCCGGTCGGACGCCTGGCGCACGCCCACGCGCGTGCGACGCAAGACCGCGGCCAGGCGCGCCAGCAATTCCCGCGGGTTGAACGGCTTGGGCAGGTAGTCGTCAGCGCCGATCTCGATCCCCACGATGCGGTCCATGTCGTCGCCGCGCGCGGTGAGCATCACGATGGGAACCTGGGAGAAGGCGCGCATGCGGCGGCACACCTCGAGCCCGTCGATCCCAGGCAGCATCACATCGAGAATGACGGCGTCGTACCCGACGCGGCGCTGCGCCTCCAGCCCGCTCTCTCCGTCGGCGCAGTGTTCGACCTGGTACCCATGGGTGCGCAAGTACCCGCCCAGCATCTCCGCCAGGCGGGCATCGTCGTCGATCAGAAGTACGCGGGTTGGCATGGAGCGCGCAGCCGGGCAGAGGCCTTCATGGTAGCTGAGCCCAGCTTGGGAACCTAGTTCGTAGCTGACTGTGCGGCCGGGGCGACGGCGGCGATGGCCGGTGGCCGGTGGCCGGTGGCCGGCGGCCGGAGTCGGCTCCGGATCCGGTCCCGGCCCCGGAACCGGGTACTAGAAACCGTGGCGATGGTGGCCGCCATGGCTGCGCATCTGTTGGATCAAGGTCTGGCGCTGCTCTGCGGTCAAGACATTGCCGGCCGCGACCAGAGCTGTCGTGATGGTCTTCGATGCCTGGTCCATCAGCGCGGAAGCCTGAACCCGCAGATTCTCGATGGCAGCCGGATCGAGGGTGGTGGCCGCGAAGGCGTCGAGCATCGCCTTGTGCAATTTGGCATGCTGCTGGTGGCTGAGCTTCATGTCAGCGGCCAGTTGCTGAATGATCGGCTTGATCGCAGCCCGCTGACTATCAGTGGCCTTGACCAGGTCAAGCGCCTTCTCCAGCCGGCGCTGCATGAACGCGTCGTGCTCCCCTGGCGAGCCATCCCCGCCGAAGGCCTCTGGGCCGAATCCCATGCCACCCATGCCCGGGCCACCAAAGGCCCAAGCCCGTGCGCCGAAAACTCCAGCCAAAGCCACGGGCAGGGCCAACAGCAGCCACCAGCGGCTCCTTTTCGACTGACGCGAATTGGTTGATTCCGGTTCGTTCATGGTGTCCTCCTTGTGGTGCGATGGGCTCTCTTGCGTCCCACGTGCTCTCAAGATGGCGCCTTGGTTGTGCTCGCGTATTGCGCGAAAGTAAAGTTAGGTAAAGCCTACCGGTCCCCTCTCCAGCTTCCGCGGGAGAGGGGACCGGATCGGATGCCGGCCCCGAGCATCCCGTCGTCAGATCTCGAAAAGCGCCAACTTCCTAGTTCTTCTCGTTTTGGTCGCGGCTGTCGGGATGGCGGATGTCGCTGCCCTTGACCATGAACACCACCATCTCGGCCAGGTTGGTCGCGTGGTCGGCGATGCGTTCCAGATACTTGGCGATCGACTGCAGACGGGTGGCCCGATAGACGTTCTTCGCCTCCTCCATCATGTAGGTCAGAAGCTCGCGGAATATCTGGGCGTAGAGGTCATCGATCATCTGGTCCCGATCGATGACTCGGCGGGCGCGATCGGCGTCCTTGGCAACAAACGCGTCCAGGGCCTCGCGCAACATCATCTGGGTTTCGTCAGCCATGCGCGGCAGATCGACGTAGGGCTTGAGCGGGAGCTCGCTGTTCAACTCCAGCACGCGCTCGGAGATGTTCACGCCCAGATCGCCCATACGTTCCAGATCGGTGACCGCTTTGAGCACCATGGTGACAAAGCGCAGATCCGACGCCACCGGCTGGCGGCGCGCCAGGATCTGCAGGCAAAGACCGTCGATTTCGATCTCCAGCCGGTCGACGATGCGGTCGGCTTCGATGGTCCGCTGCGCAAGCTCAGAATCGCGTTCCACCAGGGCGCGCAGACTGGAGCCGATGATCGCTTCCACGTGACTGCCCATGAGCAGAAGCTGTTCGCGCAGATGGCGCAGTTCCTGTTCAAACTCCTGGTCGGTGTGCTCGCGTGCGCGCATGCGTGCTCCCTCTGCTAGCCAAAGCGGCCGGTGACGTAGTCCTCGGTGCGGGACTGGCTGGGGTGGGTGAAGATGGCGTCGGTTGTGGCGAATTCCACCAGATCGCCCATGTAGAAGAAGGCGGTGTAGTCGGACACGCGGGCGGCTTGCTGCATGTTGTGGGTGACGATGACCACGGTGTAGTCGCGCACCAGCTCGTGAATCAACTCCTCGATGTGCGCGGTGGCAATGGGGTCGAGCGCCGAGGCGGGCTCATCCATGAGCAGCACCTCCGGCTCGACCGCCAATGCGCGGGCGATACACAGGCGTTGCTGTTGGCCGCCTGACAGCCCCAAAGCACTTTCCCCTAGCCGATCCTTGACCTCGTTCCACAGGGCGGCCCGCCCCAGCGCGCGCTCCACCCGACCGGTGATCTCGGCGCGGTCCCGCATCCCGCCGATGCGCAAACCGTAGGCCACATTGTCAAAGATGGTCTTGGGAAAGGGATTCGATTTTTGGAAGACCATGCCCACGCGCCGCCGCACCTCGACCGGGTCCACACCCGGGCCGTAGATGGCTTGGCCGTCCAACCGGACGTCGCCCTCCACCCGGCAGCCCAAGACCAGGTCGTTCATCCGGTTGAGCGAACGCAGGAAGGTGGACTTGCCGCAGCCCGAGGGACCGATCAGCGCGGTGACGCGCTTCTGCTCAATCTCCATCGTGACCGGCCCCATGGCGCGCTTGTCCCCGTAGGACACCACTAGGTCGCGAACCGACAGACTGATGGCCGCGCCGAGGTTGGAATCACCATTCATGAGTTAGCTCCTGCAAGACGGCGCCGCATACGCGAACGCACCACGACCGCCGTGGCATTGAGCGCGAAAGTCAACAGCAACAAGACCAGCACGGTGGCGTACAGGATGGGCCGTGTCGCATCCACATCGGGCGACTGCGTGGATAGGACATAGACGTGATAGCCGAGCTGCATGAATTGGTCGTGCAAACTTCTCGGCAATTTCGGCAGGTAGTAGGCCACGCCGGTGAAGAGAATGGGCGCGACCTCGCCAGCGCCGCGGCTGATGGCCAGAATGGCGCCAGTCAAGATCCCGGGCAACGCCTGCGGCAGCACCACGCGAACGATGGTTTGCAGGCGGCTGGCGCCCAGGGCCGCGGAAGCCAGGCGCAGCTCGCGCGGAACAGCGGACAGGGCTTCCTCGGTGGCCACAATGACCACCGGCAGGGTAAGCACCGCCATGGTGAGCGCAGCCCAGACCAGCGCCGGCTGCCCGAAGACCCGCTGGCCGCCGTACAAGGCACGGTCAATCCCGGCACCGACGAACTGCACGAAAAAACCCAGCCCGAAAAGCCCAAACACGATCGAGGGAACGCCAGCCAGGTTATTGACCGCGACGCGCACCAGTCGGGTAAAGCGCGACCCCGGGTTGGCATATTCCGACAGGTAGATGGCGGTTGCCACACCGGCGGGCAAGACAGCGAGGGTCATCAGGACGACTAGCGCCACGGTGCCGAAGATGGCGGGAAAGATCCCGCCGGCCGTCATGCCATCACGTGGTGCCTGGGTCAGAAAACCAAGCGTCATGTGCGCGGCGCCGTTGTACACGACATCGCCCAGGATCACGACGACAATCAACAACACCAAGGCCACGGCCAGGCCGGTGCCGAGCGCCAGCGCGACATCGCCGAGTCGACTGCTGTGATGGGAACCCTGGGAGGGATCGCTCCGCCCTTCGGCCCCCCACCTGCCACCCCCACCCCGCTCGCTTCGCTCGGCCTCGCCAAACCTCCCGCGATGGTCCGCCGCCGGCGACGAGGGCGCGCGAAGCGCGGGGCGGGCGGGGTGGGTTGTCCGTCCCGAAGCCCCCGTAGGGGGAGCCGGCGGGCTCCCCACGCGACTGGCGGGTCGTTTCACGCCGTGCCTCCCAGACGCCGCCGCATGCGACCAATGGCGAATTCCCCCAGCAGGTTGGTGGCCAGGGTGAAACCGAAAAGCAGCACGCCGAGAAAGAAGAGCACCGTGTAGTGCGCGCCGCCGAAAACCACCTCGGCCAGCTCGGCTGCGATGGTGGCGGACACCGTGCGCACCGAATCCGCCGGGCTGGCCGAGAGAATAGCGGCGTTGCCCGACGCCATGAGCACGATCATGGTCTCGCCGACCGCGCGTCCGAGACCCAGCGCGATGCCAGCCGCCACGCCGGGCCCGGCGGCCGGAATGACCACACGAACGATAGTCTGCCAGCGGGCCGCACCGAGCGCGGTGGAAGCCTCGACGTAGCTACGTGGGACAGCCCCGAAGGCCTCTTCACTTACCGTGAAGACGACAGGAATGATGGCGAAGGACAGGGCCACGCCAGCCACCAGCGCATTGAGCCGGGAATCGAGACCAAGAACCTGCTGCATCCAACTGGCCATCACCATTAGGGCGAAGAAGCCCAGTACCACCGAGGGAACGCCTGCCAGCAACTCGACCGTCGGCTTGATGATCTCTCGCAACCGACGGCCCGCATACTGCGAAACAAAAAGGGCCGAACCCACGCCCAACGGCACCGCCACCAGCATGGCGATCAACGTCACCTTCAAGGTTCCAATCACCAGAGGCCAGGCGGCGTACTTCGGGACCTCGGAAACCGGCTGCCACACATGCTCGGGCCCCTCGTACCCGGGCCACAATTGCGCGAACCACATCTTCGTCAGGGTGACCTCTCTTCCAATCACGCTATCGTGCAGAAGCGGCCACGCCTCCTTGCCAATGAAAACGAAGATCAGCACGATCGCGGCTATCGAGGTGAAGGCGAGAACCCGAATTGCCAGCTCGACAAGTGCGTTCAGGCTGGAACGCCGACCGGCCAGCCGAGGCCGATCCATGCGTCCATGGTTCTTCCGGTCGCTCGCCTCCACCCGCCGCTGTCCAGCAAGCGGCAAGGACGAGCCAAGCGGGGCCGCCAACCCGACCAGCCTGGCCTGGTCGGCCTGACGCGTCGGCGGGCGCGGGCTGATGGTCGTCATGTCAAATCAAAGTCAACCAGAACCTGGCAACGCTCACGTGACCTGGAAGTGACAGTCGTGTGACAAGCGGCTACTTGAGGGGGTAGTAGCCCACCTTGGTCACGATGGCCTGGCCAACCGGCGACAGCACCCAGTCCACGAAAGCGCCCACGTCCCCAGTGGGCTTGTTGCGCAGATAGAAGAAGAGCGGCCGGCTCAGCGGGTAGCTCCCGTCCTTGACATGCGCCTCGTCCGGGGGAATTGCCGGGCCGCCGGCGTCCTGCTTGACCTTGAGCAACTTGATGCCCTTGGCGTAGGCCGCGCCGCCGTAGCCGATGCCGAACTTCTCCTTGGCCACCGCATTGACCACCGCTGCAGTGCCCGGCATGCTCTGCGCCCGCACCGTGTAGTCGGCGTTCTTCAGCACGTGCTCCTTGAAGAACACATAGGTGCCGGAGCTGTTCTCGCGTGAATACACCACGATCTTCGCGTCCGGGCCGCCCAGCTCTTTCCAGTTCGTCACCTTGCCGGTGAAGATCAGCTTGAGCTGGTCCATCGTGATTTCGGTCAGCGGGTTGCTGGCGTTTACGTACACCGACAGTCCGTCGCGCGCCACCGGGATTTCCACGCCCACCGTGGCGTAGCGATCCCGCAGCTTCTCCTTTTCTGCTGCGCTCATAGGTCGCGACGCCTGGCACACATCGGTGGTGCCATTGATGAGCGCGCTGATCCCTGTGCCCGAGCCACCGCCCGTCACCTGAATGGTCGTACTCGGATGGGCGCGCATGTACTCCTCGGCCCAGCGCTGGCCGAGAATCACCATGGTGTCCGAGCCCTTGACTGTGATATCGCCGGCCACAGCCGCAAGCGGCGCAAGCAAGGCGGTCGCCATCGCCAATCCCTGGGTGGCGGTCTTCAGAATGCTTCTGCTACGCGTTTGGTTCCCTCTGCCTTGAACTTGTCGTTTCTGCATCGTGATCTCCTTGCCCGCACGATGCGAAACTCCTGTGACGGCCTGGTGACAACGGCGCAACTTGTCGGTGAAGCCGAGCCCACGGGGCGGCGGACGGGCAGCCAGGCAGGCCTTCCATGCGGCTCCGGCCGCGCCCAGTTCTCGCAGCAGGCGCCTGCGGGACTACGATCCGCCCTGGACCGGCAAGGGCGCTCTTCGCTCGCCCGCACCCACGCGTACCGGCAGCACGGACATCGCCAGGCCCTTCCAGTACAGCCGACGCTCGACCTGGTACGCGGTTTCGTTGTGCAAGATCCGCTGCAGCCAAGTCACATGCTGGCGCCCGTGGTTCCGAGCAGACTGGCCAGGATAGAAGCCATCATCAAACCGTTCAAGCTGGATGACCTGAAGGACCGCGTGTTTGAAGCAGGCGTTCGCGGCATGACAATCTCCTAGGTGAAGGGATTTGGACGAACCGGCGGCAAGAAGGATGTCTACCGGGGCTCGGCCTGCGTGGTGGACTTTGGGCCGAAGCTTGTGGTGGCAACCGACGTGCGGACCGGCAACAACGCCTACGGCGCTGCCGGCGGCGGCTTGTATTTGTACTTCACCGACACCATCGACATGCTGACCGGCCCGGTCTATTTCCTCGACAGCGCAGTGCAGCCCGGAGGAAAGCACTGGATGTCGACTGTGCAACTCGACGTCGATATCCGGTTCAAAGCGGCCCCACCCGCCCCTGCGCCCGCCGCCGGGCCAGCTTCCGAGCCGGCCGGCGCGGCTTCCGCGTTTCCAGCACCAGCCTCACCCACGGTTTCCAACCCGACCACGCCGCCGGGACCGAATAGGGAGCACTCGTCCGCAGCGGCGATTTCACCAGCCGGAAACACACCGGTAACGTATTGGGGAGGATGCTTGCCCTCATGAAGAAGATCGAAGCCATCATCAAGCCGGTCACGCTGGACGCGTTGAAGGACCGGCTGCGCCAGGCGGGCGCCCAGGGCATAACTGTCTCGGAGGTCAGGGGCTTCGGCCGCACCGGCGGCACAAAGGACGCGTACCTCGGTTCGGCCCAGGGCGTGGACTTCAAGCCCAAGGTCCGCATCCAGATGATGACCGACGACAACCTAGTGCAGCCCATTGTCGAGGCGATTCAGGCCGCTGCGCGCACGGGTGAGACCGGGGATGGAAAGATCTTTGTCAGTCATGTGGTCGATGTCATTCGCATCCGCACCGGAGAACGCGGCGGCGATGCTCTCTGATTTGAGCCGACTATTCGAATGATTGCCCCGAAAGCCATTCAGCGCCGAGAGCAGCGCGCACGCGACACCACGCGTTTCGCGGAGGCATTCTTCGCACTGACCGGTTTTCGTCCCGTGTCGGCCTACCGAGAGGTATTGCCGCCTGGTTTTCTCGCACACTCGATACCGTCTCCGGGCGAGCTGCTTGCGCGATTCGGTGACCGGCTGCATACGCGCACCAGCAATTCCCTTCGGCAACAGGATCCCAGCACCGCTCCACGCGAGGATTGGACCTTCGGCAGCCTGCTCGAGCTTCGCGGCTTTGGCATGTTCTGTCTCCTCGACGTCATGCAAGCGTTGCATGGGTCAGGCTTCGCGCTTGATCCGGCGCCGCTCCCTTCTAGCCCGGGGTTGAGACGGGGCCAAGAGCGCGTGTGACGCTTCGGGGAACCTGGTCCCGGATCCGACCTATTTCCCCCTGGGCATGAACGATCTGGCCCACCACGTCCACGCGAAGGGTCTGAAGTTCGGGATGTATACCTGCCCCACGACCGCCAGCAAGGAGATCGAGTCAGGCGCGTACTCCCTCGCAAGTCCCGCGGGTGTCGTAGCACGCGCCCTTCACGCAGAAGCCGGAGCACTCGCTGTCGCTGGCACATGAATTCCGTCGGCAAAACCCGCTTTCGTCACAAGAGTAGTCCACCGGACACGTGCCGTCACCGGCAACACAGGTACTCTGGCAACGATGGCTCTGGTTACACGCCTGCCCCGACCCGCAATCGACGCTGGTCCTGCAGCCGACAGTGCAGATTTTCGCTCCGGGGCAGTAGCACTCCGCGCTGGGCGCGAGGTCACAGATCATCGTACCGGTTGTGAAGCCGCCATCGTGGACACAGTCCGCGTCAGTCGAGCAGTTGCCGGCCCCCCTTAGGCATGCGCCGCAGCCGAGGGGCTCTCCGGGCGCCTGACACGCGAGCAAATCGCCAACATACGATCCACAATCGTCCTGCGAACTGCAGGGTGTTCCCACCGTTGGTCGCGGTTTGTCGGCGGACGCGTCGGGCCCGCCGGTGCCGCTCGTGCCACCTTCACCGCCAGAACCCCCTGACGCAGAGGACGCGCCAGAACTGGTCACGCCGCCTGCTCCCATGATGCCTCCGGTCCGCGCGGTCCCTCCAACTCCGCTCGCGCCGCCGGTTGGCGTGGACCAGGCCGTTACCGTGGCCCCGCCGCTTCCGGCGACGGCCCCGTCTGTGCTGCCCCCGCTTCCAACGGCCGCAGCATCGCTGCCCGATACGGCAACACCTCCCCCGCCCGCAGGCGCCTCAGCGACGGAGGCATGTGCATCGACGCTCTTTTGGCCGATTCCACCGCTGCTGCAGCCAGCGGGCAATCCCCCCGCGACCATGGCAGTCACAAGAACTCCAAGAATTGCCGAGCTCATCACTGCTCTCATAATCAAATGCCTCATTGCCACTGTATCTTCGTCATGCACCGAGCCCGCTTCCAGAAGAACCGTAGCATTCCCCGCAGCAACATACGTGCCACCCGCTATCGAAGCCCGTTTCATGGTCCAATCATGGATGTCGGCATCAGAATCGTCGAGTGTGCGTACGCAGTCGCGACAGGCCTGCCGCCATGCCCTCAGAATTCTGATGGATCGCGGCCATGGTCTGGCTTGCCCGCCGGACAGGGAGTCAAACTCGCGCTTGGCCTCGAACTGACTGATGCTCTCATGGCGCAACCGCGCCAAGCTGGTTTGCCTCGGCGAAAGGCGCCGCCACGAAGACCGCCGCGACCGCGTCGGCATGCACGCAGCGCCAGCGGGGATCGTGGGCCAGCACGTCGATCACGCGGGATAGGATTCCGCGCTCGACGAGAAGCGCCGGGATCTCGTCGGGGCGCGCGGGATCGATGCCGAGCGCGGTCTCCCATTCGGCCCCGCCGCGCCAAAGGCCACGCAGGCCTGCCAAGTAGCGTTCGAAGGTCTGCACTGAGTTGACTTCCAGTCTAGGATCCATGAACTGCTTGTGTTGCTCGCCGGCGTGGGCAATACAGACCGCCGCCTGGCCGAGGTTAAAGGCCACGATCCGCTCCGGCATTCCCGGACGCGCCAGGAACTCACACGACTCGTGGGCATACCACTGCGGACGCTCGCCCAGGCCCACCCGGCGCCCCTCGCCGGCCCATGAATAGAGCCGGCCGGACAGGACCGCAATTGCGACCAGCGCGATGGCAGCCAGCCAGACCGGCTCAAAGCGACGCCGGGCCTGGGAGCGCGGAACTCGCCGGCCCCGGCGGGCTGCGGGAGCCTTCGGCTTCGTGAGCGCGATCACATCATCGAGATTTCCCGTGGTCACCACCGCGGCGACCAGTGCGAACAAGCCGCTGTTGCGTGTTGCCTGCCAACCGAGGTAGGCGGAGCCCGCGAAGAGCAGTCCGCGAAACGGGCTGAAACGGCCGCGCCGGAGCAGCCAGGCAAAGCTGCCCAACCCGAGCGCGAGCATGAATAGGAACGCCAGTAAATACGGACTGCGCACCCCGGCCAGGGCGATGAAATCGCCCACGCTCCTCAGTTCGCCAATGTTCGCGCGAAAGATCCCTTGGCCCCCCAGTTTGTGGAACTGCTCGATGGACAGGCGCACGGCCCCGAGGCCATACGGGTTGACCAAGCAAGCGACGATGACTGCGCCTCCAGCCAGCGCGAAGGTTCGCGCCAACTGAGGCGGCCCCGCACTCCCGGTGCGAGCCCGCTGGTAAAGCCACTCCACCGCATACGCGGCAATCACGAGCGGACCGAGCACAAAGAAACCGTGGCAATTCACCCACAGAAGCTGCAGCACCGGCAGCACCCACAGCCAGCGCGGCCGCTCGGCCGCGTGCCCCAAGACAGCGAGAAACCCCGCGAGAAACAGCAGCGAGAACAGCTCGGGTCGTTCGCAAAGGCGGCCCGAAAGCGCAATAAGAGCGGGAAGCCATACCAGCACCGCCGGTCCGGCTGTGGCTCCCGGGCGTCGGGCCGCGAGGGCAAGCGCGACGATCACCACGCCCGCTGCTGCCTTGAGCAGCACCAACGCCGAAACGCCGCCGGCACGGTAGATCAGGCCGATGACGACCTGGAACAACCAGTAGATGTCGATCCAGGGGCGGCCTGCGTTGGTGTAGGTGTAGATGTCAACCCGTGGAACCGCGCCGTGCTCGAGAATGAACTGTCCAGTGCGCAGGTGCCACCAGACGTCGAAATCTGCCATGGGAAAGCAGCCGAGCAGAAAGGCGAGCGCAAACAGCGCCACCAAGACGGCACGGCGCCACTGGCGACCTCGGCAGTCGAGCGCCTCGCTCACGCTTTCGTCCCGGGCTGCTGGCATCGTTCGCCTTTACATATGGCAGAGGGTCGACACTCGAGCCAATCAAAATCAGCGGGTGGGCTGCAGATCTGGATTCGTCCTGTCCCTCCCAATTGCACCCCTGACAATCGCGAAATCGCCGCTGGGAATTGCCGATTTGCTATCGCGCGAAAGATCTCCACCCATCGACGATTCGAGTCCCTACGCCAGCGCCTCGAAAGACGCTCCGCGGGCAGGCATTCACGCTGGAGCCAGCGCAGCGGATGAGATGCGAGCGTCTTGGCAAGTGACGACGGTCACTGCAATTGGCGCCAGTTGCGCTTGAGCGTTGCGGTGTCATGTGTTAAAGGTCCTGGCGAGGCTCAGTGTGTTGGTCGGACGTGCCTCTCAACAATGACAGTGAGGTAGCCATGAACAGGACCAGGTTGCTCAAGCTTGCGAAGCATTCAATTCCTCCAAGCCACGGGTTCGCTGCCCTTGGGCCGGCATTCGTGCTGCTGCTAGGTGTGAGCTGTTCGAAGGTCGAATCCGAGAACAGCGCACAGCTCGACGTAGTAGCGTTGAGCGCGATACCCCCTGGCCAGCACAAGCGGGTGTGCGGTGACGTGACACCCGGATCTGCGCGCTGCTACGCACACGTCCGCACCACCTCCGCCGGCGACGTCCAGTTGTTCTCGACGCCGAGTGGCTTCGGCCCGGCCGCTCTCCAGAGCGCCTATTTGGCGCCAACCGGTGGTGCTGGCCGAACCGTGGCCATCGTCGACGCCTATGACGACCCCTACGCTGAATCCGAACTTGCGACCTACCGATCACAATTCGGGCTGCCGCCGTGTACGACGGCCAACGGCTGCTTCAAGAAGGTGAACCAGAACGGTGCCACCAGCCCGCTGCCCGCGGCGGATTCAGGCTGGGCAGTTGAAATCGCACTTGACCTCGCCATGGTGAGCGCTATCTGCCCAAGCTGCAATATTTTGCTAGTCGAGGCCAACAGCAACGCTTGGAGTGATCTCGGAACCGCCGAAAATGCCGCTGCGGCGCTCGGCCCTTCGGCAATCTCGAATAGCTGGGGCGGTAGTGAATCCTCCAACGTGACGACCTGGGACTCTCTATACTTCAATCATTCCGGTATTCTCATCACCGTCAGCTCGGGCGATTATGGCTACGGCGTCGAATACCCAGCATCGAGCAAGTACGTGCTCGGTGTCGGCGGAACGAGCCTGGTTACGTCGGCCTCCTCTCGTGGGTGGGCAGAGGCCACCTGGGATGGAGCCGGTAGCGGCTGCAGCGCGTACATCAGCAAGCCATCGCTCCAGACCGACCCTGGGTGCAGCAGACGTACGGTGGCTGATGTTTCCGCCGTTGCCGACCCCAATACCGGGGTTGCCGTCTACTCCTCCTACGAGGGAGGCTGGATTGTTGTGGGCGGTACGAGTGCCTCGTCACCCATCGTGGCGACAATCTTCACCGCCGCTGGCAAGACGACCGTTGGTAATGGCTTCCCATATGGCCATACCAGTGCGTTCTACGACGTTACGACCGGTAGCAATGGCAGTTGCAGCCCGGCGTATCTCTGTACGGCCCAAGTTGGGTACGATGGTCCAACGGGATGGGGCACACCGAACGGCCAGCTCATTGCCGCCAGCAGCGACATAGCTCAGGTCTTCTCGGTGACGTTCAGTCCGGCGAGCCTCGAGGGAGGCTCGCCGTCGACAGGAACCATCCTGCTGACTGCTGTCGCCCCAGCCGGTGGTGCAACGGTCGCTCTGACCAACAGCGCCCCCAGCGTGGTTACCGTTCCCAGCAGCGTCGTCGTTCCCGCTGGCAGCCAGAGCGTGACCTTCCCGGTCACCACGGTTCAGACGTCTGCCCAGACGACCGCCAGTATTCAGGCTACCTACCCGGCCAGCACCAGCGTGACGGGGACTCTGACCGTCCTTGCCTCGCCCACCGTCGCATCGGTGACCCTCTCACCGACAACCGTCCAGGGCGGCACCACGTCCACGGCTACGGTCACCCTGAGCGGAGCGGCTCCAGCGGGCGGAGCGGTCGTTGCACTTTCGAGTAGCAACACTGCTGTTGCGACCGTGCCCGCCACTCTCACGATCCCCGCAGGAGCCTTGACTGGCACATTGACGGTGAATACCAGCGTGCAAACCACCACGAGCAACGTGGTGATTTCGGCTGCCTACCACAACACCACCCAGACTGCGACGTTGACGGTGACGCGTATTCCGAGCTTGGCTTCGCTAAGCCTCAGCCCAGCCAGCGTTGACGGTGGTGGAACCGTCACAGGAACGGTGACGCTGACGGATCCAGCCTCGAGCGGAGGCGCGGTGGTCTCGCTGGCCAGCGGCAACACCACCGTAGCGCCGGTTCCCGCGACGGTCACGGTTCCCACAGGACTTTTGGCCGCAACCTTCACCATCGTCACGACCTCAGTGAGTGCCGCGACCACCGTGACGATCTCGGGGACCTTCCCGGCGACCGTTACCCAGTCCGCCACCCTCAGCGTGTCCCCACCCGGAAATGCCGCCTACGATAGCACCCTCAAGGTTGCTCGCTGCACCGCAGTCGCAAGCTTCTGCGATACTGGCGCGAACCTGATCAGGGGCCGGGACAATATGTCGGGTGGCCCCGAGTCCAACGCGCCGAACACGCTCAACGCGAGCTGCGCCGATGGCACAGCCGGTACTTTCCACTTCGACGAGTCGCTGGATCGTCTGGCAGTCTTCACCACCGATGGAAGCGTACTGGACGCCGGCAAGACGGTCAGGATCGACGCCACGGTCTGGAACTACAGTTCCACAGACTCCTTGGACTTGTACTTCGCGCCGAACGCTAACAACCCGGTGTGGACCGCGATCGCCACGGATGTGAAGGCCGCAGGCGGGTCGCAGACCCAACAGGTGATATCGACGACCTTCGTCCTTCCCGCCGCGACGTTGCCGGTCATTCGTGCCAACTGGCGCTATTCCGGCACAGCAGGTTCGTGCACCACGGGTAGCTACGACGATCGCGACGACCTCGTATTTGCCCTGTCCGCCGGGCCGGTGAACCAACCGCCGGTGGTGAGCGCCGGGTCGAATCAGACCATCACC
>PMCR01000073.1:0-429 GCA_003155465.1 Myxococcales bacterium
ATGATCCTCGACTACAAGGAGAAGCGGGAGAAGGAAGGGGCGGGCGGCCGTTCGCAGAAGCGCGCCGCCGGCTGACGAGTGCCCCTCAAGAACGGCGGTGTGATCTGCCGATTACCGATCATTGGGCCGGACCGAAAAGCTTGGCAGCGACGGTTGGACCGAGACCGCCCGGCGCGGATATAGTGGTGCCAACTTGACCCGAGAGGTACGACGATGACCACAAGCAAGCGTGCGCTTTCCCTGCTGGCCGCGGGGCTTGCACTACCCCTGGTTCTCGCGGCCGGCACGGCACGGGCAGCCGAGGAGCCGCCCGTGCAAGGCGAAGGTCGAGTTCTTGCCTACCTGAATGACCTGCACGGCAAGGTGCACCGGGCCTGGGTGGACAACTTCCTGGCCATGGCCACTGCACGCCTGCCCAAAGACCATCCT
>PMCR01000073.1:470-2798 GCA_003155465.1 Myxococcales bacterium
TCCTTTCCGACGACGGCAACGTGCACATCCTGTGGACCTTCGCGCGCGACGATCGCCGGTGTTCGGGCCTGCAGGTCAGCAATGCGCAACTTCCTCTGCCCCAGGCGGTGCGCGGCTTGGTGGCCCAAGGTCGCGAGCGCGCTGCTATCCAGCGCGTGCAGGCAGTCGGTGACGACAAGCGCGAGCAAGGCTTTTCACTTCTTGCTTGGGCGTGGCTCGACGGCGCGGATGCGGAGCTGGGATTGGCCGTGGCTGCGGCACGCGCGGCGGGTGGCGACCGAGCCGGAGCTGAGCCGCTTCGCCAGGCAGTGGCGCAGGGCAAGCAGGTGGAGACAGCGGCGCGCGCACTGGCGCGGCTGGCGATTCCCCTGTGTCCGCTGGTGAAAGAGAAGCTCGAAGGGCCGGCGGGCGACGCCCGCGGCGTGGCGGTGGCTGCCCTGCGTTTTGGGCTCGAGCGCGATTGCTTGCCGGGGGTCGTGGTAGTGGCCCAGGACCGCTCGGCGCCGGAACCCCAGCGGGTGGCGGCTGCGGAAGCCCTGGGCACCCTCGACGATCCCGAGGCGCGCAAGACCCTGCAAGGCTTGGCAAACGATGCGCCGCCAGCCATCCGGGCCGCAGCCTTGCTGGCCGGTACGCGACCGGATGCGGGTCGAGGCGCGGTGTTTCGCCTGACCGCGCTTTTGCATGGGCCGGCGCCAGAAGTGCGTGGAGCCGNNTGCGGGCCGGGGGCGAGGCGATGGTCCCCCAGCTCTTCCTCCTCCACAAAGAAAGGGACCCGCGGCCGGGCGAGGCCGTGGCCAAGGAACTCGGGGTCATGAAGGGCGAGGCCTCGGCCGAAATGCTCGGCAAGCTCGTCCACAACAAGGGTGATCGGCGGGTTCGCCTCGCGGCTGCGCGGGCCCTGGCTGTGCGCCGCGATCCGCCTGCGCGCAAGCTGCTGGCCAACCTGGCGGGCCACCAGGATGCGGAGCTGCGCTTTTTGGGCAGTGCCGACCTCGATGCGCAGAAGCGCCTGGCCGCGGCCTCCGCGCCCGAGGGCCAGGTCTGGCGCGCCTCCTTCGCCGCCCTTGCCGCCGGCCCGGCTCGTCTGGCGGCCGTAGATTGGGCTTTGGCCCAGTTCCCCAAGTTGGATCCGGCGGCTCGGGTGGAAATCGTGGGGGCGTGGCTGGCGGAGGCCAAGCCGGTCGAGAAGTAGAATTGCCGGGACCGGTGGCCGGTGGCCGGAACGGTGTGGGTTGGGTGCACGAATCTGTGGGCCAAGCGTGGGCAGCGTGGCAATGGTAGTGTTCTTCCTGGCTGGGCGCGGGATTCCAGCTGCATCACCCAGCCGGAGAGAAACATGAAAGTATCTTCCCTGCCTCGCGCGCGTGTGTGGTTCGCTCCGACGGTGGTGGTCGGACTTCTCGGGTGTGGAAATAGCACGACCAGTAGCCCGGCTGGCACTGGGGCCGACGCCGCGGCACTGTCCGCTGGCGGAAGTGGCGGCATGGGNNTTTCGGATCGGGTGGCGTCACTGCCACCGGCGGCGGCACGACCAGTGCAGGCGGTACAACTTCCGGATTGGGTGGCGTCTCTGGCACAGGCGGCAGCACCAGTAGCTCCGGCGGCGCGATTCCTGGATCGGGCGGCCGAACCACCGCGACCGGCGGCGCGACCACCGGCACGGGCGGCAGCACGAACGGTAGCGGCGGCAGCATGGCAACCGGGGGGCGCAGTGGCAGCGGCGGCGCGGCCGCAGACGGTGGCCCCGTTGAAAGCGGAGGGTCGGTGGGGAGCGGTGGGAATGCGGGGAAGGGTGGCGTCGACGCTGGAAATGCGGGCTCGGGAGGAAACACGGGAAGTGCTGGTTCCGCACGTGACGGATCAGTCGACGTTTCCACCGGCGGAGCGGTCGGGACCATCGACGCGGGCAGCGCGGGGCCAGAGCAGTGCACGAGCCGAGCGACCCTCGATAGCACGAAGTGGAAGCTGGCGTGGTCGGACGAGTTCGACAAGGACGGCGCCCCGGATTCTTCGAATTGGGTCTACGAAAAGGGATTCGTCCGCAATTCGGAGCTTCAGTGGTACCAGCCTGACAATGCAACTGTGTCGGGCGGACTGCTCACCATCGCNNCAAGTCTTGAACCCCAACTACAAGGCGGGCAGCACCGATTGGAAGCAGAATCGCCAATACGCCCAGTACACGTCGACCTCGATGACGACAATGGGAAAGAAGAGCTTCCTGTATGGCAGATTCGAGATTTGCGGGCAGATCGATACCCGTCAAGGCAGCTGGCCGGCCTTCTGGGTCTTGGGCAACAATCTCAGCTGGCCGGCCTCCGGCGAGGT
>PMCR01000177.1 GCA_003155465.1 Myxococcales bacterium
CCCCGTGGCCAACCGCCGCCCAGCATTTCGTTCAGCGCGGGCCACGGGGTAGGCAGATGCCCGCGTTTCGCTTCCAGCCGTCGTGCTGGAATCAGAAACGCGGAAAGCTGCTCAAGCGCCGGGACGGACACCCGCTCAAGCGTAACTGAACGTGTGTTCAGGTCAAGATCAAAACGTCTACAGCCCGCCGTCCAGGTCGAAGCGCAGAAACTGTCCACGCCGCTTCACCTCGGTGATGCGCTTGCCCACCAGCAGCGCTGGAAACGGCTCCGCCACCATGTCTCGTCGATGCATGCAAATTTGCATGCCAATTTGCGCGGTGGCGCACAATAGAGAAAGACTGCCGCTACGGACTGGCCGCGAGCATCGCCGAGAGCCACCGCATGGCCCGCTCGCGAAACCCCGCGCCATGACCGCGGTTGATGTGGCGGATGATCATCCTCGCGTCGAGGAAGAACGTCGTGGGCAGCCGATCTTCGCCAAACGCGCGCGCCAGCAGGCCATCACCATCCAACGCAACGAGGGTTTCGGCGGGCAAAGCATGACCGGCGACGAACTCCCTCACAGCCGGGACGTCACCCTCGACCGCGACCAGCATCAGACCAAAGTGCGGCCCCTGGCTCTCGCGGATGGCCAAGATTTCCGACAGGCTCTCCTTGCATGGCGTGCACCAACTGGCGAAGAACTCGACGACCGTCACATGTCCCCGCAGGCTCGCGCCACGCACGCTCTTGCCCGCCAGGGTGCGCGCCTCGAAAGCAGGTGCAGGCTCACCGACGTGCGGCCGCGCCACGCCGGCCGCAAGCAGTGGCAGGAGCAGGAGCGAGATCATGGACCGAGTCTATCGCGACCATCGCCCGATGGTGGGCCAAAGCGCTCCGGGGCCACTGGCAAGGGCGGCCAAATCGTCCATAAGGTAGCTGAGGCGTTCCTGTGAGGAGTCCGCACCATTTGCATTCTACTGGCGTCGCCGCCGGCGTGGCAGCGCTGGCCTTGTCGGTATCGAGCTGCGTTCGCAGCGCGTCTGGTGCGGAGTCCGCGCCGGACAAAGCGGTCAGTGAACCCGCTGTCGTGCGCAGCAACATCTTACGCGCTGACTATGCTGGCTCCGCGAGCTGCCGCACTTGCCACCGAAGCTTGTATGACGACTGGCTAGGCTCGCCCATGCGGCAGATGACCCGCCTGCCCGCAACCGCCAAGATTCGAGCGCCATTTGACGGACGTACCTGGAGGTTCAAAGACGATGAAGCGCGCTTCGAACAGCACGCCGGCACGCGCTTCGTCCGAATTCAGTCGCGACGCTTCGGAGATCATCTGTACCGGGTCACGCGCGTGATCGGCGGGCGCACCCGCGAGGACTTCGCGGGCGTTGAAGTGACAGGCACGCAACCTGACGCCCGCAGCATTGGCGATCCGCACGACGAGGTTATCCTGCCGGCGAGCTACTTTTTCGAGACCGCTTCGTTCCGGCTTAAGGGCTATTCCGTAATGGTGCGCGAGCGTCCGGGACTGAAGGCCGGTGCGGTGTGGAACCAGTCCTGCGTTCTGTGCCACAACACCGCGCCCATCTTCCTCTCGATGTGGGGCGCTCTGCTGGGCAAGGGCGTGCTCGCCTACCAGGGCGAAGTGGTGGACGCGCTTCTGCCCGAGATCCGGCGCTGGCGATTGCAGGTGACCGATTCCAACGCCTTGAGCGCAGCAGTTGCCGACGAAGTTCGTTTTTTGGGCGAGACGAGCGACTTGCCCGGCGATGTGCCCACGTCGCTGCGACAGGGGATCGCGACGATGAACCAGCGTTTCGGGGCCAAGCATCTTCTGGAAGTCGGCATCGGGTGCGAGGCCTGCCACGGCGGGTGTCGCGAACACGTGCTGCAACCGCGAGTTTCGACCTCCTACCAGCCCCGCAGCCCATTTCTGCGTGTGCAGCCCGCGCCGGACCGCAGCCCCATCACCCGCGCCGAGTCGATCAACCGGACCTGTGCACGCTGCCACCAGGTTCTGTTCTCGCGCTATCCCTTCACCTGGGAAGGCGGTCTTCGCCACGGCGGATCGCCCGGCGGCAGTTCCACCAACTCGGGCGAGGCACGCGACATGTTGCTGGGCGGGTGCAGCCGCGCCCTAGCGTGTACCGACTGTCACGATCCCCACCGCGACGACGATCCAGACGATCTGGCTGCGCTGGCAACGCCCGCTGGCAACGCCACGTGCACAAAATGCCATTCGGCCTTCGCCAGCCGCCAGGCGCTGCGCGCCCACAGCCATCATGATCCTGATGCAGCGGGCGGCGTGTGCATCAACTGCCACATGCCGCGCAAGAACCTGGCACTGACCTACACGCTGAGCCGCTACCACCGGATCGGCTCGCCCACGGAAGGCGCACGGGTGCTGCGCGATCGACCGCTGGAGTGCGCGCTTTGCCACGCCCGCAAGAGCGGCGAGGAGCTGGTGTCAGCCATGGAGATCTGGTGGGGCAAGCGCTACGATCGTTCGATCTTGCAGGCACTGTACGGTGATTTGCGGCAGCCGCCCCTGCTATCTACACTGGTGCGGGGCAAGCCCCACGAACAGGCAGTGGCGATCATCAGTCTGCGCGAGCAGAACGTGCACGAGGCCTTGCCGCTCTTGGCCCGGCAAATTGCCCATCCCCTGCCCCTGGTGCGCTACCAGGCGAGAAAAGCCCTTGATGCATTCACCGGCCACGACTGCGGCATCGACCTGGATCGAACCCTGCGCGACATCATCGCCGCCACCCAGAAATGCGTTCCCCAAGCCGCGTCCATCTCCCCAGGTGCGCCCGTGCGTGAGGCGCCGCCTTCGCACCCCGACGACGACTGAATCAATTGCATTGCGAAGTTCACTGGGGCCGCAGGCGTCTGGCTCACCTTCGGCCAGGCGCCCCGCGGCGTCGCTGTGCTTGCCGCGGGATTACGTTCGCCCGGCCTTGCCTATCTCCACAGCGCGCGCAGGTGGTCCGCCACATCCACCCGACCAGTGATGGCGGCCCTGGGCGCTTGCTCACGACTTTGCTCGGGCGCGAAGTGATCGAGGTGGGCAAGCACGCTGTCAGGGAGAAACCGGCTGCGTGGCGTGTAGACATGACGATCACCGTGCCGGCTTTGCTGGCGGATGAAGAAGCGCAGGGGGTGGACCAGGCACAGGGTGTTCTTGGCGCGGGTCATGGCCACGTAGAGCAGACGCCGCTCTTCCTCGATCTCGTCGGCGCGGCCGGTGGCCATGTCGGATGGGATGCAACCATCGGCCACGCTCAACACATAGACAGTGTCCCATTCCTGCCCCTTGGCAGAATGAATGGTCGACAGGATCAGGAAATCCTCGTCGAGATGGGGCGGGCCAGCCAGGGCACCGGCACCGTCGGGCGGATCCAAGGTCAGGTCAGAAAGAAAGCGCTCGCGCGAGGGCGCAGCATCGGCCAGGCGTTCGATCTGGTCGAGATCCGCCAGGCGCGTGCGCGCGTTGTCGTAGAGGCGTTCCAGGTGCGGTTCGTAGAACCGGCGCACCCGACCGAGCTGCCCGGACCAAGGCGTACGCGGATCTGTGAGGGCCTGCACCAAATCCACCAGGGCTGGCCAGTCTTCTGCGGCCGCGGCTGGCGGCACGGTGCGGGCCATGGCCTGGGCCAGGCCTTCCCGGTCAGCACCGATCATATGCTGAACCCGACCAGCCAGCACCGGCCCCATGCCGGGCAGAAGCTGCAACACCCGGGCCGAGGCCAGGGCGTCGCGCGGATTCTCGGCCCAGCGCAGGCAGGCCAGCGCGTCCTTCACGTGCGCGGCTTCAAGAAAGCGCAGGCCGCCGAATTTCACGAAGGGAATGTTGCGGCGGCCCAGCTCGACTTCCAGCGTATCGCTGTGATGGGCTGTGCGAAAAAGCACCGCCTGCTGTTTGAGCAAGATGCCAGCCTCGCGCTGCGCGAGCACCCGATCCGCGACGAAGCTGGCCTGGAGATCTTCGTCGTCCACGGTCACGAGCAGCGGCCGTGTCCCACCCCTGCGCGTGGTGAAGAGATCCTTGGTGAATCGCTCGGCGGCCAGACCGATGACTGCGTTGGACGCTGCCAGAATCGGCTGGGTCGAACGGTAGTTCTGCGCCAGGGTCAGCACCGTGGCGGGCGGCGTGAACTGTTTGGGAAAATCCAGGATGTTGCGCACAGTGGCCGCGCGAAAGGCATAGATCGACTGGGCGTCGTCGCCTACCACGCACAGGCCCCGTCCGTCGGGGCGCAGGCGGCGCAGGATCTCGGCCTGCAACACGTTGGTGTCTTGGTACTCGTCGACCAAGATGTGATCGAAGAGGCCCGCGATGGCCTGGGCTGCACCACCATCGCCCACCAGGTGGTACCAGTACAGCAGCAGGTCATCGTAGTCGAGCACCTGCCGATTGAGCTTGGCCTCGACGTAGCCGGCGAAGAGCCCGCGCAGCGCCTCTTCCCACTCAAGACACCAGGGAAAGGCCTGTTCCAGGCAGGCGCGCAGAGAGGACTGGGTGTTCACCACGCGCGAGTAGATGGACAGTGCCGTGCCCTTGCGCGGAAAGCGCCGCTGTTGCTGGCCCAGCCCGGCCTCGGCGCGCACAGCATCGAGAAGATCCGCCGAGTCCTCGCGATCGAGCAGGGTGAAACCCGGATCCAACCCCACCACCTGGGCGTGCTGGCGCAAGAGACGGTTGGCCACGGCGTGGAAGGTCCCAGCCCAGGGCAAGGTCCCTTCCCGATCGCGCTGCTGGCCCGCCAGCCGCGCCGCCCGCCGGGTCATCTCGACCGCGGCCCTGCGCGTGAATGTGAGCAAGAGAATGCGCCGAGGATCCACCCCGCGTCCGATGAGCGCGGCCACCCTATGCGCCAGGGTCTGGGTCTTGCCCGACCCTGCCCCCGCGATCACCAAGAGCGGCCCATCGCCATGCGCACAAGCTGCGACCTGTGCTTGGTTGAGCGGAGCATCGCCACTTTTCGCGGCCATCTAACCTATACTAGGCAAATGTTCAGTCTGCGCAAGATCGAGATGCTGGGGCATGAAAACAACCCGCAAGTCCGTCACACTCACCAGGACTCCCACCGCCCATGAACACGAAACCAACCTCGATTGTGTTCGCGTGCGCGCTGGGCCTTGCCTGCAGCAGCAAGGCCACCGACGTGAACCAGGATGGATCTGCGGGTGGCATACCTCGGGACAGCTTGGGAACCGGAGGAATCGCGTCGACCGGAGGCGCCGCGGGTGGCAGCTCGATCGGCACCGGTGGCAGTATCGGCGGAACAACCAGCACGGCCCCAGCTTCAACCCCATCCTCAGGAGGAACAAGGTCGACCTCTTCTGGCCCAGGAGGTGGGGCCAGTAGCGGTGGTCAAGCGACAGGCGGGACGACGTCGACCTCCTCAAGCTCGGTGGGTGGGGCTGGCACCGGTGGTCAAACGACGCCTTCCGGGGGCAGCACGGTGGCAGACGCCGGCGTGGATCGCGCGCCGGCGGGCGGCTCAGGCGGAAGCGCGACAACAGGTGGAAAAGGAGCCGGTGGTGTCTTGGCAATCGGTGGGACAGGTGGCGCCGGGGGTCAGTCAGTCGTTGCCGATGCCGGCACGCCGTCATCCACCGACGGCGGAACGGCCAGAAGCTGGCAGCAGATCCAGAGTGATTTCATTGATTGGCGCTTCGGCATGTTTATCCATTTCGGGATTCTCACCTTCACAGGATCCTGGGCGCAGGCCAATCTCCCCAAAGACCAATTCAATCCCACTAATCTCGATTGCAATCAGTGGGCTGATGCGGCCGCAAGCGCCAAGATGAAGTTCGGCGTGCTCACGACTCGGCACCACGACGGATTTGCCCTGTGGCCGAGCAAGGCCAGCGACTTCAATGTGGGAAGCATCTCTTGGCGCGCCGGCAAGGGGGATGTAGTGCAGGAATATGTCACCGCCTTCCGCGCCAAGGGGCTGGAGCCGGGACTCTACTACTCGATCTGGGATTCTACCCAGAACAACGGCAACAACGCGCCGTTTTCGACCGCACAAATGCAATACATAAGGACCCAGCTTACCGAGCTATTGTCTAACTACGGCAAGATTCCATTTCTCGTGCTTGATGGCTGGGCCTGGAAGATGGGCCACCGGAATGCTCCCTTTGCCGAGATTCACGACCTCATCAAGTCGTTGCAACCAGACATTCTGATAACCGACCATGACGGCATCCAGGGCCCCTGGGACGCCGACCTGGTGATGTACGAGGAGCCGAAAGGGGTGTTCTCTCCTACCGGAAACACGATTGCGGCAGGTCAGGACAACAAGATCAACGGCAGCGGTGGAAATGACTGGTTCTGGGCTCCGGGAATTGGCAACCTGATGACTGCCAGCGCGATCGTCGACGGTCATCTCAAGAAGCTGGAGGCCAGCTACACCAATTTCATCCTCAACTGTCCGCCCAATCGCAACGGACAGTTGGACGCGGCCATTGTGACTATCCTCGGTCAAGTGGGGAGTTCATGGACGGCCAATGGCAGCCGGGCGCCGTTGCCCGCGCAGGTCCCGCTGAACGAGCATCCGTACATGCCCACCGGAGCAACCGCAACCAGTGGAACCGCCGCCAATGCCATTGACGGCGTGAATGACGTGGGCGTCAATACGGTTTGGACGTCCTCGACCAGCCTCCCACAATCGCTGACGCTCGATCTAGGGTCGGTGAAACCTGATGTGGGTTACCTCGGCTATCTTCCGGGCTATGCAGGCAACGGGCCGACCACGAACGGCAGCATCACGTCCTACAAGATCCTGGTCAGCAGCGACAATTCCACCTACACGCCGGCGACCACGGGACCCTGGCCGGCCGACGGAAAGTACAAAGGGGTTCTCTTTGGTCCGGTGGCTGCGCGCTACGTTCGGCTGGAAGCCGATGCCGTGAACGGCACTGGCGGCGCCCAGGCCACCGAGGTGGTGGTGGGCGCCCGGCGATAGCCTAGTCTAGTTTCCTTTGAGCACGGTGCCGTGGCTGATGTCGTTGCCGACCCCGGGCAGCGTCGTCGGTGTTGTCCAGGTCTTGAACATGTCGGTGCTGTCGCTGGATTTCTCGTGACCGCCGCCACCGGCGTCGCAAAAGAGGCGCCAGGTTCCGTTGCCAAGATCGACCACGGCAGGCGCTTCCTTGCAGCCCGGCCAGTAGCTCGTTCCGTCGAACGCCCAGGGACCATCCAAGCTGGATGCTGTCCCATGTTGGACGAAGCTTCCCTTCGAGAACGAGTGGTAGGTGTCGGCAACTTT
This sequence comes from Myxococcales bacterium, assembly GCA_003155465.1. Next base: position 7,262 of record PMCR01000177.1, read on the forward strand.
GACCACGAAGGTGTCGATGACCCCAGGTCCAATTCCAATCCATGTGCCCGCACCCCACTTGGTCAGGCTGGCGTCGGTCGGCTCGTACCTGTAGGTCTTCTGGTCAACGCTGACCAGAACATGGACGGTCCCATCGGTGTCCTTGAACCATTCAGGTGCCCACACGTTGTTGGGCTTGAGTGCACTGGCGTCCACTTGCGTGACCGGAGTCCAATCCTTCAGATTGGCGCTTGAGGCAATGGCGAAACTGGTTTGGTGACCGCAGCAACCCGTGCCCGCGGGGGGCGTGGTGAAAGCCACATAGAACTTGCCGTCAGTGTGCTTCATGATGCTGGGATCGCGTAGATTCCCAGTTGGCCCACCGTACCCGGTATCGTAGAGCACCTTGAAGTTCAACGCATCGTTGGACGAATAGATCATGAGAGTGGAGGCTGGAGCTGAGTCGTTGAAGCAGGAGAAGATGTAGGGATAGTTGACTCCGCCGGTATTGGGTGCGCCGCCAACCCCACCGGATGCCCCGCCTGTACCGGAGCGGCCCCCGCCGCCAACGCTTGCCCCGCCCGCGCCAGTCGACAACCCGCCTGTCCCGGAGCGACCCGCAATGCCGCCGGAGCTGGTCGCGCCGCCGGGGCTGGTCGCGCCGCCGGAGGTGGTCGCGCCACCCGAGCCGGTTGCACCGGCTGAGCTGGTCGTACCGACGGAACTGGTTGCACCGCCTGAGCTGGTCGTACCGACGGAACTGGTCGCTCCGCCGGAGCTGGCGCTTCCGCCCGATACAGTGGTTCCGCCGGGGTCAGGGGTATTGCCACCTGTCGCATTCAGGCCACCTGTCGAGATGGTTCCACCGGGAGCCGGAGTCCCGCCAGATATGGAGATGCCACCTGTGGAGACGCTGCCGCCAATCGCGACACTGCCCCCTGACTGAACCGTGCTGCTCGAAGCGCTGCCCGGGGAGGTCGCACCGCCGGTCGACGCACCGCCGGTCGTGTCCGAAGAGCACCCCCAGAACAATGCAGTGCCTGCCAATGCCGTGACAAGTATGAGCAGGCGTGCCACCGCCATGTGCGGATTGCGTCCCGAATACCTATTCGTCATGGAATCCTCCGTGCACGCACAAAGCACGCTGGCTCGCCTGCTAGTTTCCCTTGATTACGGTGCCGTGGCTGATGTTGGCGCCGACCGTGGGCAGCGTCTGGATCTTCGTCCAGGACTTGAACACGTCGGTGCTGTCGCTGTACATTTCGTGACCAGCCGATCCAGCATCAGTGTAGAAACGCCAATTCCCGTTGGCGAGTTGAATCAAGCAGGGTGCTTCCTTGTGGTTGCCCCAGCCCGCCCAGTCGTTGGTGCCGACGAAATTCCAGGGACCATCCAGGCTGGTCGAAGTGGCGTGCTCGACCAATGTGACTGACTCGTGCTTCGTGAATGCGTGGTAGGTGGTGTCGATCTTGACTATGAAGGTGTCGATGTAGCCGGGTCCAATCCCAATCCACGTCCCCGCACCCCATTTTGTCAGGGTGGCGTCCGTCGGCTCGTACCGATAGGTCTTGCCGTCGATGCTGGCTAGGACGTGAATGCTCCCATCCGTGTCCTTGAACCATTCAGGTGCCCATACGTTCTTGACTCCGGCGACGCCGCAGGGCACCTGGGTGACTGTGGTCCAGTCTTTCAGATTGGCGCTTGAGGCAACGTTGAAACTCGACTCGGCACCGCAGCAACCAGTACCCGCCGGTGGCGTCGTGTGTGCCACGTAGAACTTGCCGTCGGTGTGCTTCATGATGCTGGGATCGCGCAGGTTTCCGGTTGGCCCGCCAAACCCGGTGTCGTACAGCAACTTGAAGTTCAGGGCATCGTCGGATGTGTAAATCATGAGAGTGGAAGCCGGAGCAGCGTCGTTGAAACAGGAGAAGACGTAGGGATAGCCTGGTCCGCCGGTGTTGTTTCCGCCGCCAGCTCCGCCGGGCGCCCCGCCTGAACCAGAGCGCCCCCCGCCGCCACCGCTTCCGCCACCAATACCACTCGACACCCCGCCTGTGCCCGACCGCCCCGCGACGACGCCGGAGCTGGTCGCGCCGCCAAGGCTGGTCGCGCCGCCAAGGCTGGCCGCGCCGCCGGAGCTGGTCGCGCCGCCAAGGCTGGTCGCGCCGCCAAGGCTGGTCGCGCCGCCGGAGCTGGTCGCGCCGCCAAGGCTGGCCGCGCCGCCAGAGCTGGCTGCACCGCCGGAGCTGGCTGCACCGCCGGAGCTGGCTGCGCCACCGGAGCTGGCTGCGCCACCGGAGCTGGCGCTCCCGCCCGATGCAGTAGTTCCGCCTGGGGCAGGAGAGCTGCCACCTGTCGTGCTCAGGACACCTGTCGAGGTGGTTCCACCGGCAGCCCGGGTCCCGCCAGACGCGACGCTGCCGCCCATTGCGACACTGCCCCCCGAAGCGACCGTGCCACTGGAAGTGCCGCCCTCGGCGGTGGCGCCGCCGGCCGACGATCCGCCCGTCGTGTCCGAAGCGCACCCCCAGAGGAGCGCGGTGCCGGCCAAGGCCGCGACAAGCGCGGAGAATTGCACCGCCGTGCGCAAGTTGCGTTGCGGATACGTATTCGTTGGGGAAGCCTCCTGCATCTAGGTCTCCTTGAGTTCAGTAGTGACACTTTCGCTGGCGTTGACGCCCGTTCCCGTCGAGCACCCACGCCCCAGGGGAGCAAGGGAGCACACAGGCCAGGCAGCCGAGAATGTGGGACAAGTAGGATTTCCTACGAAGGCTAAGTGCCACCAGGTCAGCCCACCGGCTCAGAAAAGGCTGTCTCACCGTGGTAGAAGAGCCCCAGTTCTGCTTGGCCCCGAACCGATGTGTGCGGCTACTGCAGAACGAGCGGGCCTCGGATGTGGCCCTTTTCCTGAGCCGGCTTCCGCCAGGACCGGCACCTCCCTTTCAGAAGACATGCGCAGCGAAACCGACACCCAGGTCAGAGAAGGCGCCAAGATCCTGGTGCTGCCGGCGGCGGATCTTTCGGCGATCGATGACGCGGGCTTGGTGCGCGCGATCTTGGACGGGGATCCGCGCGCGCCACGTATACTGTGGGATCGTCATGCGCGTCTGGTCTACCGTATCCTGCGCCGCGCGCTTGGCCAGCAGAACGAGGTTGAGGATCTGGTGCAAGAGGTCTTTCTGAGCCTGTTCAAGAGGTTGCCGACGTTGCGCGAGCCTAGGGCCCTGCCCGCCTTTCTGGTCACCATCACGACCCTCACCTTGCGCCACGAGCTGCGTCGCCGCTGGGTGCGACGCTGGATGACTCTCGGCGCGAAGCAAGACATCGACAGCGATCCGAGGGTTGTGCATCCCAATCCGGAGGCGCGCCAAGCGGTCTCTCGGCTCTACGCCATCCTGGACCGGCTTGGACGCGAGGAACGCATCGCTTTTGCCCTGCGTTTCATCGAAGGCTTGGAATTGACCGAGGTGGCCACCGCCCTGGGATTGTCCCTGGCCACGGCCAAGAGACGGCTTGTACGCGCCCGCGCGCGGGTCAACCACCACATCGCCAGAGATCCTGGTCTGGCCGCGTACCTCTCGGGAATCGGCGAGGAGTCCCCATGAAAACCAGCCCAGCGTCTCAAGACTCCGACCGCGCACTTGGTTACCTGTGCGAGTTGGCCCGGGCCAGCTTCACCGATGAAATCTCGGCTCGCGAACAAGCCGGGTGGAATCGCCTGGAGGTGAAACTGTCAAGGCGACCGCGCGCGCGGCGCACTCTTGTCTTGGGCCTCGGCCTGGCTGCGACCACGGCTGCCGTTGTGGCGCTGGCGATCAGGTTGAATCACACGCCGCCCAGCCTCGGGTTCCGCGTCGTCGACGAAGGCGGCGTGGCACAGACAGTTTCCAATCTCGCGTCCGCGGGACGCATCGAATTCTCCGACGGTTCTCAAGTCAGCCTGCCCGCCGAGGCGCGCGCGAGTGTCACGGCAATCGACGCGCGCGGGGCACACATCCGGCTTGAGCACGGCCGACTGTCCGCACGCTTCGTGCAACTTCCCGATGCAAGCTGGTCCGTGGCGGCTGGGCCATACCAGGTCCTGGTGACCGGGACGGCGTTCGACTTGAACTGGACCCCTGACACTCGTGCCTTGGAGCTCTGGCTTCACCACGGCAGTGTACTGGTGAAGGGTCCCAACGCTGGCCAGGGACTTGCCGTTGGCGCCGGCCAGCATCTCCTGGCCAGTGCGGCAAGCGGGCAGATCGTGCTCGACGCTGTAGCGCCCGCTGCCCCTTTGCCCATTGCCACCGCCGCCACAGCCGACCTCGCGCCAGCACCCTCGCCTCCCTCCGAGCGCCCCGCGGTGCGCGAGTCCTCGCGTGCACCGGGCCTAGCCCCCTCGCCGCGAGTACGAGCCCCTGAGCCGTCGTTGACCTGGCCGCAAGCGCTGGCCCGCGGCGACTTCCAGCGCGTCCTGGACGAGGCCGCGCGCCGAGGGCATGACGATGTGCTGTCGGGCGCGACCAGCGCGGACCTCGCTGCCTTCGCCGATGCCGCCCGCTACGGCCGCAGGAACGATCTAGCGCGGCGGGCGCTTCTGGCCCAGCGCCAGCGCTTTCCCCAGACCCCGCCCGCGCGAGATGCCGCCTTCTTCCTCGGCACTGTCGACGAATCCCGCGCCGGGCGCGAAGCCCAGACCAGCGCACTGCAATGGTACGGGCGCTACCTCGCGGAGAATCCCACAGGAGGGTTCCGGGGACAGGCCCTGGGCCGCCGTCTGGTTCTCTTCGAGTCCCTGCACGACCGAACCGCCGCGCGAGAAACGGCCGCCCTCTACCTGGCCCAATTCCCCGCCGGCCCCTACGCCAGCAAAGCCAAACACATCGTCGAATCCAACCAGTAGAAGCGGATCGATCAGCAGCGATGGGTCCGTCTGTGCAGGCGGGCGTTCAATGCCAAAGCCGCCAGGCCGATCAGTAGCCATCCCATTGCTGACGTCGGCGTTGATGCTGACCTGCCGCCAAGCGCGCAGTTGCAACCCGACGCCGCCGCAGGGCCGGGCACACTGCCCCCCGCGCCGGGCGCGCCCACCGGCCCGGTGCTCCCGCTGACCGGGCTGAGGCTGCCTCCCGTTCCCGCGGGTGCGCCCCCCGAGGCTCCGCGGCCAGGTCTTGCCGGTGTACTTGGGCGCGCTGCCGCCCATGGGCTCGAACAT
>PMCR01000231.1 GCA_003155465.1 Myxococcales bacterium
AGGTGCATGATGGCGCAGATGAGGAACGACCCGATCGCGTTGACAGCCAGCGTGCCGTAGGGAAAGGCGGCACCGAATAGCGCCAGCATCCAGTTGCACAGCAGATAGCGCGCACCGCTGCCGATGGCGCCACCCACGGAAATCACCAGAAGTCGCGACATGCTTCTCCATTTATCATTCTAGCGGCGTCACCCTCGAGCTACTTCTCCGACCCGTTGAACGACAGCAGGCCGTGCAGCAGGTCGGCGCGGTCGAGCACGCCGACCAGGCGCTTCTGCGAATCGACTACGGCGACTATCTTGTGTCTGCCACCCAGCATGGCAGCGATGGCTTCCCGTATAGGAGCATCCTCGGCCACCACGGCGGTCTCGATCATGAGGTCGGCTGCGGTTCGCGCCCGGGCGTGTTGCTCGGCCTGCAGCTCCTCGGGCTTGGGGTGGACGAATGGCAGGCGATGGATCAATGATCGCAAGGCGCTCGGCCGCAGGGCCGGTGTCACCCGGTCCAGCACCTCGGCGTCGGTAATCTTGCCCAGCACACGCCGGTCACGATCCACGACCAAGCAACGATTGAGCCGCGTCGAGGTCACGGCCTGCAGAACCTCGGGCAGACGTGTGTCGGGAAACACCGTCGGGACGTCCGTGCGCATGGTGCGTCCGACGGGGGCATTCACCGCCAGTCCAATCTCACGCGGTTCGCTCTCCTGGCGATCGAAGGTCCGCGCTGCTGTACGGAGAACATCCAGCCGACTGATCATTCCAACCAACGCGCCATGCTCGTCCACCACAGGCAGACGCTTAAGGCGCCGGTACGACATGATCTCCGCAACCTGGGTCAGNNCGCTCCAGCTCGGCGTGCAGTTCCGGCGTATCGAGGGAGCGCAGCAACTCCACCCGCATGGTGAGGCCGCCGCGCCTGAGCAGATCCGAGTTGGTGATGATTCCGACCGGCATCCCCGACTCCACCACCGGGACGGCCCGGTAGGTCTTGCCCAGCATCAGCGTGACCACCTCGCGCACGGAGGCATCCGGAGCCACGGAAACAACGTCGCGGGACATGACGTCCGAGGCGCGCAGCGCAGCCGAAACGTCACGAACCGGGTAGGCGCAATAAAGCGCGACCTCGGTGTCATCGACGGTGATGAGGCCGCGCTTGACCATCTCCTTGATGCGCGGAAGCAGCCGTTCCACCTGCTCGGCTCTCTCGATCCATTCGATCACGATGGGCAGGCGCTGGGCTACGTCGACGAATCGGACGGTGTGGATCTCGCCGGACGCGCCAAATCCCTCAATCGCTCGCAGCACGGTGGCGCCCGACGCGCCCTCCTTGCGCAGAAAAGCCAGCACGGCTGCATGGATGGGCTGGTGGCCGTGCAGATCGCCCTCGTTGACGTAGATGCGAACCCGCTTTGCCTTTCCCGTGAGCCCCGGGGTGTTCATGGCGCCTGCCTCAAGGCTGCCCCAGCGCCAGCAGGAGCTGCGCGCGGGCCGTGGCAAGACTGAAGTGCGCCTGCACTTCCTGCGCCGCAGCAGTGGTCATGGCCACCTGCGAATCCCCCAGCTCGATCATGTTGCCCACGCCGGCCTGGTAGCGACCCTCAGCCAAACGAAGCTGCTCGCGCGCGTTGACCGCTGCCTCATGGGTGGCCTCCTCGCTCGCCTTGGCCGCGCGCACAGCCAGGCGCGCCTGCTCCAGGTCCAGGCGGACTTGCTGGCGCTGGATCTCGTACTGGCCGCGCAGCACGCTTATCGTAGCGCGCGCCTCGCGGACCTGTTGGTTGGTTATGCCCCCTCCGAAGATCGGCCAACTCAATGACAACATCCCGTACCAGTTCCACGCCAAGTTGTCTGGCGCCGGCCCCACATCACTCAATGCGGTACTCGCACTCAGTGCCGGATAGTAGCCGCCCTTGGTCGCGCCGATGGTGAATTCCTGCGCCCGAATCTGGTCGGCCAGCGCCTGCAAGTCAGGGCGCGCCTTCATCGCCATGGACAGAAGCTCGTCCGTACTCTTGTCCTCGTCCGCCACCGGCTCGACAACAGGGACCTCCACCTCATAGTCGATGGGGCCCTCGACACCCATGGCCTGATTGAGCTGGGCCTTGGCCACGTCGTGTCCATTCTGCGCATTGATTAGCAGCACCCGCGCCGTTGCCCGGTTGGTTAGCGCCTGGGCCAGCGCAATCTCCGGCTGGGTGCCCGCCTGCACGAAACCCTGGGCCTGCGCCAGATGGGCTTCCTGGTTCGCCAGGCCATCCTGCGCCACCTTGACCAGGGCGTAGGTCGCGGCCGCGTTGTAGTAGGCGGCGCGAAGGTTGAACGAGATCTGCTGCACCGAGCGGACCTCACTGTCGAATTGGGAACGAGCGGCGGTCTTGGCCGCATCCCACTTGCCCGTGGTCTGCCCGAAATCGTAGATGAGCTGGCTTGCGGTCACCCGGAATTGGAAGAGGTTGCTGGTGTCGAAACTCCCGTGGTTCGAGCCGCTGGTCCCGATGCTGGTGGTGGTGCTGGTGCTTGTGCCGGAGACTGGGCTGGTTCCGACTGAGCTGCCGCCTGACGCAAAATTGCTGGTCGCGCGCTGATACGAGGCAGTGCCAGTCACTTGCGGTAGCAACGCGGCTCGGCTCTCGTAGGAGCGGGCGTCGGCGACTTCGCTCTGTGCGTGCGCAACCTGAAGTTGCGGGTGATTGGCGCGCGCCATGCGCAGGGCCTCGGCAAAGGTCAACATGCGTCCCGGCTGTCCGCTGGCTGGGCTTGCAAAAAGACAAAGCAAGACGGGCAAGGCGAGGAGGCGTTTCATTCGTACCTCAGGGCTTCGATGGGGTCCAGGCGGGCGGCCTTCTGCGCCGGGTAGATCCCAAAGACCACGCCGACCAGACCGGAGAATCCAACCGCGATCGCGATGATGTCGTACCGAATCAAGACGGGCCAGCCGAAATTGGCTGCCAATCGGTTGGCCGCCAATAACCCCAGCAGGATCCCGATAATACCGCCCGCAATCGACAGCGCCAGCGCCTCAACCAAGAACTGCGACAGCACGTCGCGCGGCCGCGCGCCCACCGCCATGCGAATGCCGATCTCGCGCGTCCGCTCGGTCACGCTGACCAGCATGATGTTCATGATGCCGATGCCGCCCACGATCAGCGACACCGCAGCGATGCTGGCCAGAAGCGTGGTCAGCGTACTGACGCCCTCCTGCTGGGCGCTGGCCATCTCGGTCAGGTTGCGAATGCTGAAATCGTCGTCGGCGCCCAGCGCGACGTGGTGGCGATCGCGCAACAGGTTGGTGATCTGGCTCTGCGCCCGCGCCGTGGCGTCGCTCGATGCCGCGCTGACCATGATCGAGCCTGCGATGAACTTCTGCAGGCCGCCCTGGATCTTGGCCTGGAAACTCGTGTACGGAATGAAAACGGCATCGTCGTAGTCTTGCCCCATGGCCGATTGCCCCTTGCGCGCCAACACGCCGATGATCTGGAAGGGGATCTTCTTTATGCGCACCGACTGGCCGGTTGGATCGGCGTTGGAGCCGTAGAGCTTGTCCACCACGGTCTGGCCCAGCAGCACCACCTTACTGCCGGATTCGACGTCAGACTGAGTGATGGGACTGCCCATCGCGACTGACCACGAGCGCATGGGGAAGTACTCGGGCGAAACCCCGTTGATCGATGTGGCCCAGTTCTGGTCGTCGCTGATCACCTGTTGGGTGGTGCGAAGCTGGGGGCTGGCATAACGAACCGCGCTGGCTTCGCTTCGAATGGCCTTAAGATCGTCCCAGGTCAGGGTGGGCATGCTGCCGAAGCCCCCGTGGGCGCCCGAGGCGGTGGTGCTGCCGGACAGAACCACAAGCAGGTTGGAGCCCATGGAGGCGAACGACTCCTCGACGCGCGCCTTGGCACCCTCGCCGATGGCGACCATGGCAATCACCGCGGACACGCCGATGATCACGCCCAACGTGGTGAGGAACGAGCGCATCTTGTTGCGCAGAAGTGCCCGTACCGCGACCCGCAGCACCTGCAAGGGACTCATGGCGAAACCTCCGTGCCGGCCGGGGCTGGCCCCAGCTCGGCCTGTAGCGGCGTCTGCCGCTCGTCAGACTGCACGCGGCCGTCGCGCATGACCACCACGCGCGAGGCGTAGCGCGAGATGTCCGACTCGTGGGTGACCAGCAGAAGCGTGATGCCACTGCGGCCCAGCTCCTGGAACAGCGCCATGATCTCGATGCTGGTCCGCGAATCCAGGTTGCCGGTCGGCTCGTCCGCCACGATCAAGTGTGGCCGCGTGACCAAAGCCCGCGCCACCGCCACCCGCTGCTGCTGCCCGCCCGACATCTGATTGGGATGGTGGTGCATCCGCTCGCCCAGCCCCACGCGTGCCAGCGCCTCGCGCGCGCGGGCGTGCCGCTCGCGCGCCGACACGCCCGCGTACAGCAGGGGAAGCTCGACGTTCTCCAGCGCGCTGGTGCGCGACAGCAGGTTGAAGCTTTGAAATACGAAGCCCAGGGTGCGGTTGCGCAGCCGGGCCAGGGCGTTGCGATCAAGCTGCGATACCTCCTCGCCCACCAGCCAGTAGCCCCCCGAACTGGGACGATCGAGACACCCAAGGATGTTCATCAGGGTGGACTTGCCCGAGCCCGACGGACCCATAACCGCCACTGACTCGCCCTCACTGATGGTCAGCGAGACCTCGCGCAGGGCATGGACCTCCACATCGCCCATCCGGTATACCTTGCTGACCTTGCTGGTCTCGATGAGGGGCTTGCCCATTGGCGCTCCTAGAACCCGCGGCGCGGACCACCAGGGGGCGGCCCGGCACCAGGCAACAAGCCGGTCGCGGCGGCCGGCTTGAAGCCCGCCGGAAGAGTGGCGTCGCTGATGACAAGGTCCCCGGACTGCAACCCGCCCTCTACCACCTCGGTCTTGCTGCCATCGGTCGTGCCCACCTTGATGCGAACCGGGTTGGGCCGATCGTCGCGCAACACCCAAACCGTGCGGCGCTCGGGCGCCTCATCTCCCTCCGCCGAACCGCTGGTCCTAGGCCGGCCGCCCCCACTCGCCGCCGGACCGCCCGCCGCACCTTCGCCACCGGAGCGCCGCCCTTTGGGCAGTTCCAGCTTGAGCGCACTCGACAGTTCAGGACTAGGACGAAAGCGGAGGGCGGCGTTGGTGACACGCAACACGTCGTCCTTGTTGGCGAACACGAAGGTCACATTGGCGGTCATGCCAGGTCGCAGTCTGAGATCGGAGTTCTCCACGTCGATGACTGCATCATAGGTGACGACGTTCTGTACGGTGGTCGCGGCGTTGCGAATCTGACGAACCATGCCCTTGAACGACTCGCCGGGAAAAGCGTCGACGGAGAAGGTGGCCGTCATGCCCGCGCGCAGCTTGCCCACGTCGGCCTCGGCCACACTGGTATCAACCTGCATCTTGCGCAGGTCCTCGGCGATGACGAAGAGCACCGGCGCCTGCAACGAAGCCGCGACGGTCTGGCCCACGTCCACGTTGCGCGAGATCACCGTGCCATCAGTGGGCGAAATGATGTTGGTCAGGGCCAGATTTACCTCGGCCAGGTGCAAGACCGCCATTGCCTGCTTGACATTGGCTCGGTCGGCCTCCACCTGGGCCATGGTCGATCCGGCATTGGACTCGGCGGTGTCGAAATCCGAAGGCGCAATGAGCTTGGATTTCGCCAAGTTGCCCTGGCGCTGGAACTGCCGGCCGGCGAACTGGGCCTGCACCTCATCCTTGTGCAGGCTGGCCTTGGCCTGGGCATAGTTGGCGCGGGCGTTTTCCAGTGAGGCCTGGAACAGGCGGGGATCGATCTTCGCGACGACCTGTCCCTTCTTCACCGTCGAGTTGAAATCGGCGTAGAGCTTCAGGATCGAGCCGGACACCTGACTGCCCACCTGCACGGTGACCAGCGCCGACAGGGTGCCCGTCGCGGTAACCCGCGCGGTGATGCGGCCGCGATCCACCGCCGTGGTTTCCCACTGTACCTTGGGTTTCGCGGACCGCCGTTTCACCAGATAGGCCGTGCCCCCGGCCAGCGCCAACACGAGAACCACGACACCCCAGAACTTCGTCGACTTGAGCCAACTCATGCGCATCTCCTGCACATTATCTATCCCCCGCCCGCCCTGCAGCCAGTCCCTTCTTGGGCGACGGCGAACTCGGCGGCGAAGTGCGGTCCAGTTCATCCAGATTGTCCACCATCCGCCGGAGCCAGACCCGGAGGGTCGCGATCTCGTCAGGCGAAAAATGCGCCACCGCGGCCCTGCGGACTTCCTCCGCCACGGCCAGGCAGCGCGCGCCGAATTGCTCGCCTCGGGGGCTCAGCACCATCCGGCGACGCCTACGATCAGTCGGATCACTGTCCAGGCGAACCAGCTTGCGCCGGCTCAAGGCGGCCAATACCCGGGAAGCGGTGGGCTGATCCATAGGCAAGGCAGCCAGGATCTCGGCGAGCGATGCCCCCTGGCGTTCCACCAAGGCCACCAGCAGCCAGAATTGCTGGTTCGAGAGCGCCAAATCGCGAACCCGCATCTCCACAGCCTGGCGCTGCCGGCGTCGCAGAGCAGCCAGCAAGAGCCCGACCGGTACTTGCTTTGCTAACATATGCAGTGCTATATATTCCTCGTTCCTCCAGCCTTGTCAACCCAGAAAGCTAGCTTGTTCCGACCGTCAGGGCCGCGGACGCTACGGCCCCGAAATGTGCTGATTGGTAGAACCGTCGTGGCAGCCGTTGCAGTCCCCGGATGACTTGGAATTGCTGGGCATTTGTGCCACCTGCAACCGTGCTGCCACCCGAACCCGTCGTGCCACTTGCAAGCGTGCTGCCACCCGAACTCGTCGTCCCGCTGATGGTGCCGCCCGTGCTCGTCATTCCCGCGAGGCTCGTCGTTCCGCCAACGTTCGCCGTTCCCGCCGCGCTCGCGCGGTCACCCATGCTCTCCCCTTTGCGTGCTCGGCTACACCCCCTCACCCGCGCCCAACCCACTCCTACAGATCCAGATCCGCCTGTGCGGCGTGCTCCATGATGAACTTGAAACGCGCCTCGACGTCCTTGCCCATCAGCTCGGTCAAAATGCGGTCGGTCTCCGGGCCGTCGCTGACTGTCACGCGCAGCAGCCGCCGGGTAGCCGGGTCAAGCGTAGTCCGGCGCAACTCCTCGGGCTGCATCTCGCCCAAGCCCTTGAAGCGCATGACCTCGGGCCGCGCGTTCTTGGGCAGAGTCGCCACGATGCGATCGCGATCCGCCTCGTCGAGCGCCCAGAAGGTTTCCTTGCCATGGTCCACGCGAAACAGCGGTGGCTGCGCCAGGTACACGAAGCTGCC
>PMCR01000584.1 GCA_003155465.1 Myxococcales bacterium
GCCCACGCCTCGTTGATGGCGCGCTCCCGCTCTTGAATGGCCTGGTTGACCGCATTGAAGGAAGGCCGAACCGCCTCGGGGGGATCTACGTTTTGCAGTATCAGTTGCTGGACCGAGATGCCGTTGTCGTAGAGTTTGCACAGGTTCGAGAGCAATTCCTTGGCTTTGGCAGCGATCGACTCACGCCCCACGGTCAGAAGCTCGGTGACGCTGTGATCGCCCACGACCGTGCGCATGGACGCCTCGGTCATGAGGCGGAAGGTTTCCTCCACGTCGCGCATCCGGAAAAGATATTTGTATGGGTCAGAAATCTTGTACTGGACGATCCATTCGACCGTCGCCACGTTGAGATCCCCGGTCAGCATCACCGATTCGGCCTGGGTCTTCTCGTCCTTGTGGTACGAGCTTTGGATGTCTGCCCGGGCGGTGCGAAAGCCAAACTCTTGCTTGAGCTGGCGCTGCACCGGAACCTTCTGCACCACTTCAATGCCAAAGGGGAACTTGGCGTGCGGGCCGGGATTGCAGGTGCGCACGAAACGTCCAAAGCGCGTCACCAGGCCCACCTCGTCCGGTTCCACTTGGTAGTACGCGCTGTACAGTGCCACGAATCCGACGATCGCCAGCCCTACGAACATCAGGGGCCTGCGCGACTTGCGCAGCCGGGCTCCTGCCTCACGCGCCAGTCGGGTCAACTCCTCTGGATCAAAACCAACACTCTGGCTTGCCATAGGACCTTCTCGCAGAGTCTGGGAGAAAACTCAACTGGCGCGGCACTGGAAATGACTCGAAAGCACCTGTCCAGCCCCAGCTCTCCCTGCCGAGGTAGACGACCGACCCGCGCCGGGGCTCAGCAGAGCCCCGTGCCGATGTGACAGGTCAGGTTCCCGCACTGGCTGTCGCTGCTGCAGCGTGGGATGCAGACATTCTCGCCGGCGCGTCCCGCCGGGGTACACTGATAGCCCGTGCGACAGTCGAAGCTGCCGGTGCAGCGAAGAGCGCACATACCGTCGGGATCATTGCCCGTGCACGCGGTGCCCGCGGCGCAGTCGGCGCTGGAGGCGCACTTGCTGGTCACGCAATAGCCATGCGGCCAGCCGAAATCGTCCTCGGACAGGCACAGTCCGTTCTGCGGGCACTCAGAGGCCGCAGCACATGGATCGCCCACCTTGCGTCCGGGATCGCGACACTGGCCCACAGGGCTGCCGGCCACAGGGAAGCAGGTCGTGCCAGCCGGGCAACCGGTGTCGTCGACACATCCGGGTACGCACACCGCCCGCAACAGCAGGCCAAGCGGCTGGCACACGTAGCCGGGCCGACACGAGGCGGTCCCGCCCGGAACGCAGGCCCCAATGCAGATCGGCCCGTCGTCCCCGAGTATGCACAGGGCAGCGGCCCCGCCCGGGCAGTCCTGGGCAAGGATCGAGCAGCCGGGCACCGCGCAGTAGCCCGAGTCGAAGCCGATGGCGGGTGGAACACAGATGGCCGTCTGGCCGGGCAACGAGGCGCACTGGCCGCTGTCCGTACAGGCTCCGCCGGGCAGGACCGTGCCGGACAGGGGCTGCGCATCGGGACCGGGTGGCAAGGTGTCGGTCGCGCTTCCGGCCGCGTCGGCGAGTCGGGGCGGCGGCAAGGTGGCATCCGGCGACGTCCTGGGGACCACGGCAGCGTCCGGCAGCACGGGGGGGACCGGTCCGTCTGCACGCCCAGGCGTCACACCAGCGTCGGCCAGCCGCGTGACTGATCCGTCTGCGAAGCCGGGGGTCACACCAGCCTCGGCCATCCGTATGACCGGGGCGTCCGGGCGCCCGGGCAGGACTGTGCCTGCGTCGCGGCCGGGGCCCGGAACTATCGCGGCATCGCCGAAAAGCGCCGCACGCTCTTGCCTCGCATCCGTCGCAGCGCCGCTGTCGCGGTCTCTGCGGTCAGGCGCGACCTCCCGTCTCGGCACGTCGGCGGCTGGGCTCGCATCCCCGCCCTGCGCCGGCTGGCGCAGCGGGTCACGGTAACACCCCAAGAGCCCAATGCCGAGGACAAGGATGGTCTTCGCCAAACTGATCATGATTTCTCCTAGACACAGCAACCCAGCCTTTTTGGAAAAACTGGCAGGCCCTGCCCGGCGGATTGCCGACCGGTGCTTGCCCAAGATTCCCATATCTGGGCCATAGGTCAAAGACCGAGCGACCGCCGAGCGATGATCCGCCGAGGTCATCCGCGAGATCCGAAGAGCCAGCCCTCGACGCACCCGGTGCCACCTGGTAGGTCCTGGGGCGATGAAGTTCTTCGTCACCTGTGCCAGGGGAACCGAGGGCGCGCTCCGCCGCGAACTGGTTGCCCAGCGCATCCACGCACCCCGCGGCGCCACCGGAGGCGTCTCCTTCGACGGCACCATGGAAGATGGGATGAAGGCTTGCCTGTGGTCGCGCGTGGCCATGCGCGTCCTGCTCGAAGTGGGCAGCTTCCCCGCTTCCGACGCCGACACCCTCTACGCCGGCACGCGTGCGGCGGACCTGAGCCGCTTTCTCGGCAGCAAGACCACTCTCGCCGTCACCGCCACCACCCACGAGAACCCCGAGCTGCACCACTCGGGTTTCGCCGCGTTGAAGGTGAAAGACGCCGTGGTCGATACGCTCCGCGACCGCCTGGGCCACCGCCCCAATGTGGACGTGAAGAACCCCGACGTGTCCCTCGTCCTGCACCTGCGCGGAAGTGACGCGCGCCTCTTCGTGGATCTGGCTGGCGAGCCGCTCCATCGACGCGGCTACCGGGTGGCCATGGGCGAGGCTCCCCTCAAGGAATCCCTGGCTGCGGCCGTTCTCGCCCTGGGCGGGGTGCGTGCCGACCAGCCCTTTGTCGATCCCATGACAGGCACAGGGACGCTGGCCATCGAGCATGCGCTGGCAAGTCGCAAGATCGCCCCGGGCCTCGGTCGCGCCTTTGGCTTCGAGCGATGGGCTGACCAGAGCCACCTCCCGGTGTTCGCGCGGCTCAAACAGGCGGCGCAAGACGCCGGCCTGGCCAAGGCCCCCTGCCCTATTCTGGCCCGCGACGTCTCAAGCACGTCGCTTCAATCCGCGCGCCGGAATGCCCGAGCCGCTGGGGTAGCCGATGACATCCTGTTTGAGGTCGCGGATGTCGCGACACTGGTGTCGCGCGACCCGCCCGGGACCATCTGCATGAACCCGCCCTACGGCGAGCGGCTCCCCGGTCCGGCACCCGAGCAGCCGCTGGACCAGCTCTACGCCAATATAGCCCGCACCCTAGACCAGATGCGCGGATGGAGCGCGGTCATCCTGTGCGGCAACCCGCTGCTGGCGCACGCCCTCCGGCGCAAGCATGAGATTTCGCACCGTCTGTGGAACGGCCCGCTTGAAACGCGCCTGTTGGTGTACCGACTGTAGACGTGTGGGGAGCCCTCCGGCCCTTCGGGAAGGACAGCCCACCCTGTGCGCGCCCCGCGCGCGTCGAGCGCGCCCTCGCCAGCGCCGCGCGTGGCGTACCATCGAGGGAGGGTTTGGCGAGGCCGAGCGAAGCGAGCGGGGCGGGGGCGGCGGGGGGGCCGAAGGGCGGAGCAAACCCTCTCAGGGCTCCCGCGAAGATCGACTACTGACAGGCAGCGTTGGTGAGGTTCGACGCGCAAATGTCGACCACACCGCTGCCCCCAACCGAGTTGCGACAATTGGTCCAGCAGTCGCCCGTGCAGGGCCACGCGGAAGCGAGGCAATCAATCATGCTCCTGCAAGTCCCGGCCAAATCGACGCTGTTGTCCTTGCACTGGCTGCAAGGCGCGACCGTCCCAAAGACGTAGCCGTTGCTCTTGATCTGCTCGACGCAGTTCCCGCCTGTCGTCGGTGCATCGGCGACAGACACGGCATCCACGCCACGATCGGTGCTTGCATCAGACTCGGCCATTGTTCCGCCATCATCTCCGGCCTCAGGTCCAGTCACGCCACCGCCGTCATCACTGCCCACGCCGCCATCCGCAGCCGATCCTACTCCATCGTCGCCGCCTGCTGGCGCATCGTTGCCTGCGTCATCAACTCCAGCGTCTGTGACAGTTCCGCTCGCGCCCCCGCTACCAGTCGCGCCGCCCCGACCGCCGCTGCCTGCGCTGCCGCTGTCTCCGCCGGAACCGCTGCTCCCGCCCGTTCCGCCGCTGCCGCCGGAACCGCTCCCGCCTGAGCCGCTGCTCCCAGCCACGCCGCTGCTGCCGCCGGAACCGCTCCCGCCTGAACCGCTGCTCCCAGCCACGCCGCTGCTGCCGCCGGAACCGCTGCTCCCAGCCGCGCCGCTGGTCCCGCCCATGCCGCTGCTCCCAGCCGCGCCACTGGTCCCGCCCGTTCCACTCTTCCCAGCAGAGCCGCTGCTTCCGGCTACGCCGGTGCTCCCGCCAGTTCCGCTGCTGCTGGCCACTGCGCTGGTCCCGCCGGTGCCGCCCTTGCCACCTCCGCCCCCCTGACCACCGGCTCCGCCGCCTCCGCTGGACCCTCCGCAACCAGCGGCTGCAAAGGCAATGACCATCGCGAACGCAAACCCAGAGGTGAAGGACGAAATTCGTTTCACGGCGTGCTCCTGTGGATGTTTGCCGCCTTCACACCCCTCCCCGCACAAATGGGAAAGCCAAGGTGTGCTTATGTAGGCAGTTCTCCAGATGTGGACGAGCGTGAGACGGCGCCCAGAAACCGTCAGCCGCCGCCCGGACGCACAGTCAAATCGCTGGGGGCCTCTACATTCCGCTCAAGAAGCGCCACTTGTCGTTGGATGTTCGTTCCAGCACGAACCTGTGGCGGTCATTGACGCGGCGGTAGCGTTCACCGGTTTCGCTCTGCAGCTCGAATGCGCCGTTGAGGAACGCATCGACCTCGGCCTGATCGCCCTTCAGCTTGACCTCCTGGTATTCGATGTCGTAGCGCAGAGACTGCACGCGCCCGAGGCGCCCGGTCAGGACCTCGCGCAAGCCGTCGTAGCCGTAGTCATCGTTCGCCTGGGGCGTGCCCCCGTCCTCGAAGTACCGCTTCGACGCCAGCAGGAGCAGTCCTTCAATGTTCTTCTCGATCAGGAACGCCCGATACTGCTCGATGGTTTCGACGATGGCCAAGTTGTCTTCGGTGGCAGGGATGGTGGTTCCGTTCAGATACCGAGTGTGACCGCAGCCAGCCACAGCTGCTGCAAACACGACCGCGAGCGCACCGAGTCTTGACGTTGTCATGCGTGTCTTGAAGGAACTAGCATCAATCGTTCCAGCAGAAAAGGCCCGCGACCGTGCCCGCCATTCGCCGCGCTCAGACCAACCCACGACTCTCTGGCCAGAAATGGTCCGCGGTGCTGCCAAGATGGCAATTCAACGCCGGAACAAACGATCGACGTTATCTTTCTCCCAAGCGGAAGCTCGCTGGTAGTCGGCAAATTCACGTTCCTGGGCAAGGAACTCAGGCGGATGGAAGCAGCGTCGGCTCCCGCTCCGACGGATCTCGTGCCGGCCGTGAAGCATTTCGTGAAACACAATCCAATCGACGAAGAAAGGTGGCACCTCGGCGCGGTCCAAGGCGGGATGCACCCGAATAATTCGGTCTTCGACCGCGAAGCTGCCCATCTTGATGGATCGTTGCTGCGGACGGAAAACCGCCGGCCCCCAGGTGATCTGTGCCCGCAACTTGCCCTCGAAGTATCGTCGGTTCAGGCGATCGAAGATGCTCTGCAAGTCGTGGAAGCGTCCAGCCTGCCGCAGTTTCACCTGGCGCGGCCGGCGTGGTGCCCGACTGATGATGTTCTCGTGACGCTCGATGAACTCCCCAAGAACTCCGGACGCCCGCCGGTCGTTGTGGACCACGTAGCGCGCCAGGGCCCGCACCAGCCGAGGCTCAGCGCCGGCGAATATCTGGTGTATTCTGACCGCGTAGGCCGCCGGCTCGCGCCGCACCGCCACGATGTTGTAGCGGTTGCTGGTCAGCGTGAGACGCAGTCCCTTGCCCGGCGGCAAGTAGGCAGCCACCGCGTGCTCAAGCCGAATCTCCTCCAATGGACGGCCGCCAGCGGGTAGTCGGACGATCCGGCCTGGGTTCTTGGCTGGCGCAGCCCAACGCGACATGGGGGCCGAAGACGCGACTCCTTCTTCTTCGGAAGCGGCAAAGCGGAAGCTCAATTGCCGCGGATCCACGTAGCCCGACTCAGCTCCCGTTGGGATGGCGTCAGCGCCTCGACAGAGCATCTTGCTCAATTGTGTCCTCGTCGCATCGCGGAATGTTCTTCTCTTTCGATTCCGCGATCGTAACAACCAGGAAGCTGTGGATCAAGATTCTATCACTTTGAAGTTATTTGACTTTTCCTGTTGATAACCACACCTCGGTAAAAGTAAGACCTTATGCTACATTGTGAGACAAATACGTCTCCACGTTTTGGCAGGTCAGCGCTCAGCCCTGTGGCTTGGGCACGTCAGCGCCAGGCAGCCCCGCGGTCACTTCGGACGCGACCTGCGGTGTCTCAGAAGGCACTGGGGCACGCGGAGAGCTTTGCGCAGCAACCTGCGGCAACTCGGCACCGGCTGGACCATCGGCTCTTCCAGTCTGCCGACGAGTTTCCGCCGTGTCGGGCAGGGAATCGCCCGCAACAGCGTCCCCATCCACGCCTCGACGCTCTCTCGCACGCTCGTCGTCTCGTGATTCCGACGTACGGTCCTCCTGGATCGCCTCACGGTCGGCCGCGCTGCTGCGTTCTTCCTCTTCCAGCATGGCTTCCACCTCGGCCGGCGGGCCAAGCTTCTTGCGGCGCCGGCGGCGGCGATCAGCGCGATCGCCCTCGCGATCCGCATCTGATCGATCAAGCGGCGTCTTCTGGCTGGGCGAGCGCAATTCGAAGTCTTCCAGCGCGAACGACCCACGCGCCTTGACGATGATGCGCTTCTGCAGGCGCTTCTCCATGTCCTCCAGGTAGGCGTGATCCGTGGTGGCCAACACCTGCGCGACGTCCGGGTGCACTTCGATGAGCACGGTGTCCCCTTCGATCAGGTTGCCCTGCCGTCTCAGCTCGCGCAGAAGTTCGTAGGCCACCGTCCGCCGCGACTTGGTGTAGCCCTTGCCCTCGCAGTGTTCGCAGGGCTCGGTCAGGGCGTGCAGCAGCGACTCCCGCGTTCGCTTGCGGGTCATCTCGATCAAGCCCAGTTCGGAAATACGGGTCACCGCCGCTTTCGATCGGTCGCGGCGCAAGTGATCGTTGAAGGCACGCGTGACCCGTTCGCGGTTGGACGCGCGGTCCATGTCGATGAAATCGACCACGATCATGCCGCCGAGCGAGCGAATACGGAGTTGCTCAGCCACCTCGCGACAGGCTTCCAGGTTGGTCTGGGTTATGGTGTCTTCCAGATTCTTCTTGCCCACAAAGCGGCCGGTGTTGACGTCGATAGCCGTCAAGGCCTCCATTTCGTCAACGATCAGATAGCCGCCTGACTTGAGCCACACCTTGCGCTCCAACGCCCGATCGATCTCGATCTCGATACCGTAGCCGTCGAAGATCGGTTCCGGTCCGTCGTAGAGATCGATCTGCCCGGTGAAGTCCGGCATGAACGCGGCAATAAACTTCTTGATCTTGTCGTATTCGGCGCGGGAATCGATGATCAGCTTGCCCACCTCGGGCGTGAACATGTCGCGCACCGTGCGCAGCAGCAGATCGAGATCGTTGTA
>PMCR01000485.1:0-550 GCA_003155465.1 Myxococcales bacterium
GACCGGCTGACGGGCCAGCGGCACGGCGAGGCATTGGGCTGCATCCATGCCCACACCGGCCCCGGTGGTTGCGGTACATCACTACACTGCCGTCACTGCGGCGCCGTCCAGGCGATTCTGGCTGCCCAGACGACCAGTGAGGCCGCCACCGGGGAGTGCACGCTTGCCCATCGTGATGGCGAGCGCGTGGTCTGCGCGCAGTACCGTGTGAGGATCACGCCCCTGCCTCTCAACGGCCACACCGTCTTGGCCTGCGTCCTCCATGACATCACCGCTGCGCGTCGGCGTGAGTTGCTGGAAAGGATCTTCATGCACGACGTGCGCAACGTGCTCGCGGGCCTGCAGGCCTGGAGCGATCAGTTGCGTGAGGAGACGCCCTCAGAGACTGCGCAAAACGTGGTGCGGCTGGTGGAGCAGCTGGTCCACGAAGTCGAGTCGCAGAGCGTGCTTCTGCGCGCCGAGATCGGCGATTTGCGGGCCCACATGCGACCAGTGAGCGCCAACCGGGTCGTGGAATCAGTGGGGGCCATGTTCCGCAACCACCCGTGCA
>PMCR01000485.1:584-2561 GCA_003155465.1 Myxococcales bacterium
GCGGCCCACATCTTTCAACCCCACTTCAGCAACAAGGGTCACAACCGAGGCTTCGGCACCTATGCCATGCGCCTGCTGGGCGAGCACTGCCTGGGCGGCCGGGTGGATTTCGTGACCGACGAGGTTGCGGGCACGCGATTCAGCATCGAGCTGCCCTGAACTCGGCCGCCTCTAGAAGATCTGTAGTTGGATCTTCCCTCCACGCATCGCCCCTGCCCTCGGCGGCGAGACCGTCCTGGCCTGTGTGCTCCATGACATAACCGCCACGCGCCGACGCGAGCTGCTGGAAGGAGTCTTCATGCACGACACGCGTAACGTGCTCGCCGGCCTGCAGGCCTGGAGCGAACAGTTGCGCGAAAAAACGCCCTCCGAAGCTGCGCAGAACGTGGTGCGGCTGGTGGAGCAACTGCTAGGCGAGGTCGAGTCGCAGAGTGTCCTTCTGCGTGCCGAACTCGGCGACCTGCGCGCGCACTTGAGCCCGGTGGGCGCTTGCGGCTTTCGTCGCGCAAGAGGTAGGCGGGGTGATAGGCTTCTTCTACTTCGCGAGGGACGAATTCGAGTGAGAGAGAGCGAGCGACAGCCGCGCGCCAGCTTCCCACTCTACCCAGTCAGCAACCTTGGGCTCTACCAAGCGGTTTGGCAGTCGCTCTCAGACGGTTCGTTCGGCTTGTCCAATGGGTTGGGATAGACGGCCCAAGGGTTCGCGGTGTCGAGAACACCGAGCCGCTTGTTGACCATCAGGATCTCGAAAGCCACGGCAGGAAACGGCCGACTCCACCACGCGCAGGCAAAGTTGTTGAAGTGCACGTTCGCGACATAGAAGGTCTTCTTGAGCTTCTCGATGACACCGACATTCTGACGATCGTCCACGTCGTGAAACTCGACGACCAGCTGGTCGACGTTCTCGAACGTGTGATCCGGCGTGGCGGCGAAGGCATCCCACTCTGCTTTCTCGGCGTCCATCTTGACCAGGAGATGTTTTCCGACGTCGCCATTCCTGGCGATGTGGTTCGTGATGCTGTCGTAATCGCGATTCTCAAGGCGAGCTGGGGCCGGACCGACACACTCGTCATGGAAATGGAATTGAGCACCATCGCAGACCGGGCGTTTCGGATTGAAGCAGTCGTATTGGTGGACCGGCAAGTGGTAGGCCCCGGAAACGTCGCACCCCCACTCGTCGCGCCCATCAATGCCGTACGAGTACGCAGTCTCGGCCTGGCTCATAAGATTCTCGCAAAGGAGATAACCACCATCGTGAGGAGCGCCAAAACGCTTCATCGCGCAGTTGGACAGGCGCACGGGGCGAATGGCGGCGAACAGCGTGGTGCGGATCTCGCGAAGGGCTCTCCACCGGTAGACATCCTTCGCCTGCCCCGCCCCCCACCGGTAGACGTCCTTCGCCTTCATCGCCCCGACGACAGCCAGAGCAAGAATGGCAGCGATTCTGACCCAAAGGTGAATCTTCTTCCTCATCAATGACTCCGGTGGAAAGGCCCCTATCGCCATTTATAGGCTCTCACCTGGATGGCTTTGAAGGAACTGTCGCTCGGTGACTGGCGGGCGGCAGGTTAGCATGTCAATCACGCCAAACGCCATGCCTGTCTAGCTTTCTGGGTAAGGACGAGCCCGGAGAGAGAGGGGTGACCAGATTTGAAGACTTGTGCCCTCGAATCACGATGGTCATTTGGTCCCGCCGTTGGCCCGCTTAACTATGACACCTGCCCCTGCCCGCCCCGCGCGCTTTGCGCGCGTCGAGCTGCCGTGACTAGACACCCATGTGCCTCAACAGCCCCATGACTTCTTTCAGATCGTGCCACGCCTCGCGCTTGCGGCTTTCGTCGCGCAAGAGGTAGGCGGGGTGATAGGTCGGCATCACCGTGATCCCCTGATAGTGCTTGAGATTGCCGCGCAACCGCGTGATGGGCGTGTGCTCGCCGGTCAGCACGCGAGCGGCGAACTTGCCCAGGGCCACGATCA
>PMCR01000150.1 GCA_003155465.1 Myxococcales bacterium
GTGTCGGGGGTGGCGGCCGTGCCGCCGTTGCCGGTCGTGTCGGGGGTGGCGGTCGTGCCGCCGGTGGCGCCGCTGTGGCTGCCGTTTCCACTGCTGCCACAGCCGCAAATGGGCGCTACGAGGAGGGCCAAGATCAAGTATCGCTTCATCCAGCTAGTCATGGGACAGTGCTTGCGCTCAGTAGATTGTGCCGTCTACCACTCCGCAGTTGGAAAAGGACAGCGTGGTTTGGATCTGGAAGTTCGATTGGTCAGTGTGGCGCTCGGCATGAAAGACCGCAATTTCGTAGATATTGTTCTTGGTTAGTCCGAGGGAATCGATAGTGACCGACCCGGCGGTCTGCGCATGGCGCCCTCCCAGATCAATAACCAGCTTCCTGTCGATAAACACCCACACGTCATCATCACCAGTGAATGTGAAGGTTTCCCCGCCCTTATAGGTGAAGGCAGTGTGAATCTCCGTGGTGAAGGCGAAATTGTGAGGCTGGCCCTCGTTCCCGAAGCCCGCATCGTCGAGGGGAAAGAAAGAACTGGGCGTGTTCGCCGAGAAGGTCGCTGTCCCGTTGATGTCCACCAGGTGCAGCGCCAATACATACGCCATATTTATCCCCGGCGTATTGTTGTACCACTGGTCGAAGTTGGCCTTGCCTGTGGTGGACTTTGTCCCGCCGGTTGCCTTTGCGTAGACGGGCTTGCCGTCCGCGCCCAGAGTATTGGTCACGATTCCCTTTTCGATTCCGACCGGCGCTGTCTCAAAATCGGGGTGCCCGCCCGGGTGGGCAGTGCCCCCCATCTTGAAGTCGCGAACAATGCCAAAAAGGGCTTGGCATTGAGTGGCCGGAGTCGCAGTTCCGCTACTCCCTCCTGTCGCGCCGGCGTCTGCTGGCGCAGTGATTTCCGGACCGAGAGCATAGGCACCAGATGTCACATCCGTCACATTCTTGAAGCCGGACGGAGGCCACACGGCAGCCAGGCCGGTACCGGCGTCATCATTTCCGGCGTCGGTCTCCAAGGAACCGCCAAGGCTGCCAGGAAGGCTTCCTATGACGGGTCCGGTTGCACCTCCACTGTTGCCGGTGTTTCCTGCTGCCGCGCTGTTGCCGCCATTTCCTGCGACCGGTGGCCCGTTGCCCGTTCTTCCCGCTGCTCCGCTGTTGCCACCGCTTTCTCCTGGTACACTGATTGGTAGATCCGATACGCAGCCCATCAGAAACACGCTGACGAATAGACAGGCTGTGATCGCAACTAGGGCCTTGCCAGCCATGGTCCGTTTCATAGTGCCTCCCTGGCCGAGTTATCGCAGTTACCCGAGTCTACAACAGGGCCAGAGTGTCAATCTGATACACTTCGCCAGAGCAGTCAACGGATAGAGTCTGGCCGCCCGGTCGTCACAGGTTGCGAGATGTCCAACGGGGGATGGCATTTCGCAACCTGTGCGTGTCGGTGCGTTGCCCGCGCGACGAATTGGCCGCGGAGCCACCAGACCGTCTGTCCCCCGGGGACTTCGCCGGGCGGTCGGGTGGGTGGCCGATGTCTCCACGGACGGGGCGAATACCCTTCTCCCAGGTGGAAGGTCCGTGGTAGAAAACATGCCGCTTTGCAGCTTTTTCCGTTTTTTCGGCGGCTCGCGGGGCGGCTGCGCAACCGGTACTCGGCCTTCCTGGTGGCTGTCTTCGCGGTGTTGTCGGTGGTGTACGTCACCATGGACATCCCGCCCGTGTACACTGCCAGTCCGCTGGCGCATGGCGACGGGGTCTACTATTTCGTCTACCTGCGATCGCTGGTCTACGACGGTGATTTGGACTTCGCCAACGACTACCCCATCATCGGTAACCAATCCGGGCTGGGCCGGAACCACAAGACCGGTCACTACGAGACGGGCATGCCGATTGGAGTCGCGATTCTCCAGTTGCCTCTCGGGTTCGTGGCGAGGGCGGTGGTTCCCCTGGCCCGATGGCTTGGCTTGACCAACGAACCCTCGAACGGCGGGGGCATGCTCTTCCAGAGGATCGCCCAGTTCAGCAGCGTGGTGTGGGGCTTCCTGGCTGCGGTTTTGGGCTTCCGTCTGGCGGCCCGCATCGTCCCTTTGCGCCCGGCGCTGCTCGGAGCTATGGGCGCTCTCTTCGCGACGCCACTGCTTTGGTACATGCTTCGGCAGCCGAGCTACTCGCACGCCACCGACGCGTTTGTCAGTGCCGCCTTCATCTACTACTGGTGGAGCACAGAAGGCATCGCGACGCGGCGGCGCTGGTTCATTCTCGGTCTGGTGCTCGGGCTGGCGGCGCTGGTTCGTCCGCAGAACGTGGTGTACGGGTTGATGGCTTTGCTGGAATGGACGGGGCTGACCGTGCATGCCATGCGCGAGAAGGGCGCACCTCGCTGGCGCCGCTTCGTCCCCTTCCTTGTTCTGGGCGCTTGTCTCGTCGCCGGCCTGGCCCTGGCTTTCTCCCCGCAGATGTATGCCTGGTGGTACATGTTTGGGACGCCCCTCACGATACCGCAGGGCTCTGGCTATATGCTCTGGGGTGCGAGTCGTCCCTGGGCGGCTCTCTTTTCGACTCGGTACGGCTTTTTCGCGTGGCACCCCTTGGCCTATCTCGGCTCACTGGGGCTGCTTTGGCCCGTGCTGCGTCGAGGAACTGACCCGCGGCTGCGCCGCATGCTGGTCATTTGCATTGCGACCTACCTGGTCCAGATCTACGTCAACGGCGCTCCCTACGATTGGTGGGGCCATTGGTCGTTCGGCGGGCGACGTTTTGTGGGGCAGGCGATTTTCGTCTGTCTGGGCTTGGCCATAGCCGTGCAAGCACTCGGCGGTTGGCTTGAGCGTCACGCTGCGTTTTTGGTCCGGGCGATTCCGGTGGTTCTGGTTGTGGTGTGCGGGCTTCTCAATCTGTCGCTCATGGACGACTACCTTTTCTCTCGGGCTCGCCACGAGTATCCGCAACCGATGAAGCCGATTTGGAAGTCGGCCATCAACAAGGCCATCGACGGCGTCTACGGTGTCACCGGGAACTGGGGTTCGATTCCCGACAACTGGCGTTTTGCGGTCAAGGCCGGGGTCTCTCCCGAGCGCTACGACGTGGCTGCAGCTTCCGATCTTGATCCTCCTCTGTATGCACCGGCCACCTTGTCGCTGACGTCTGACGTGCATGCGATGGCCGGCTTTGGCGAGCCAACCCGCTACAAGGACCGCGGATGTCGCTTCATCGAGGGCAGGCATGGGTCGTGGGTTTTCTCGTCGCGTCAGTCCCTGGCCCTGGACGGCACCATCGAGCTGGCCGCGGCCCGCGAGCACACCCGGGTGCGGATGCGCGTGAGCGGACGCACGGTCCTTGACGCCGACATCGGATTGGACTGGACGCGTCGCCCGTTTTCGCTGCCCCGGGAGCTGGTGGGCAGCGGCGTGGTCTTTGTCACCGTCGAGCAAGAGATGCCCGCGGCGGGCCCTCTGCCTGTGGGTCAAACCGGTCGCTCGCTCCCATACGAAGTGTGGATCGAGAGCGCGGGCTTCTTTGCGGGAAACCGCGCCTCGCTTCGGCTTGACGACCGGACTACGGCGATCAGGGACCGGGGCCTCACGCTCGTGGTGCTGGACGAACAAGCGCCCAAGGCTCGCGCGACGCGCAGCTTCGACACGTTCGCGGATCCGGCGGCGCCTCAGCTCCTCCAGCAGGCCATCGACGAGCTTCCTGCCAACACCGTCGTGGCGTTGGTGGCCAAGGACGACGCCTCCGTGCAGTGGCGCTCGGCGCACGACGCGATCATTCGTCAGCTTGGTGGTACTGCGAGTCTTGTGGGTCGCTACCGGGCCAGCTACGCGCTCATCGGGGTCAAGGGCGCTCGTCCGGGCCAGGCGCTGGAGGCGCTCAGTGACGGCGCGGCCGTGAGTCTCGCCGTGGGACGTTCACCCGCGGACCAGGTGCGGGGTGTGGCATACGGCACAGTCACTCTCGTTGCCAAGGGTCGGTAGGAAGAGGGCGCCTCGCAGCAATGGCAACGTGCCCGCGTTGGGCTTGCTGCGACGCCCTAGCTTGTCAATCTTGGGGATGCTATTTGGGTGCCTGAAGGCACGCGCAAGCCACTATAGTGGTCAGGACAGGAGGTCGCCTTGACGCACTCACGTGTTACACGGAATTCTGGCCGACGGTTTGGCGCCTTCGCGCTGGTCGTTGGGATGATGGCTGCGGGCGAGGCCATTGCGGCTCCGCTGGCTTTTCCCGGGGCGGAAGGGTTTGGGGCCACAGTCACCGGCGGGCGCAACGGCCAGGTGGTTCACGTCACCAGCCTCGCCGATTCCGGAGCTGGATCGCTGCGCGATGCCGTCAGTGGGTCCAACCGCATCGTGGTTTTCGACGTCAGCGGCGTCATCAAACCAACCGACATCATCGTCGTCGCTGGCGACAACATCACCTTGGCGGGCCAGAGCGCCCCGGGCGATGGCATCACGATCTATGGCAGGGAGGTCAGCTTCAGCAATCGCAAGAACGTCATCGTGCGCTATCTCCGCTTTCGTCAGGGCATGACCGACAGCTCGGGCAGTGCAAAGAAGACCGTCAACATCACCGACGGTCAGAACATGATTTTCGATCACGTCTCCATACAATGGGGACGCTGGGACAACTTCGGCATCACCGGTAC
>PMCR01000027.1 GCA_003155465.1 Myxococcales bacterium
GCCACTCCCAACATGACCGATGCGATCGCAAGAGGAACCGGCAGTTTGCCGAACAAGAACCAGAAGTAGCTGGTAAACGATGCCGCGATGACCAGAAAAGCGACCCAGAACCGGCTGGGCCGCAGGAATGCGTACAGAATGCTGATCACATCGCCAAGGAATATGTAGCGTTCGTGCATGTGGGGGAGCAGGAAGGGAGTCAGGCACGAAAACACCATCGCTTGCTGGGTGGTCAGGAACGTGGTGGTACGTTTCCTGGAATAGAGACAGGCGACGGAAACCATGAAGATCGCCGCCAGCGCGAACCACAGTCCGAACGAGCCGAGCCACCGGCCATCATCGGGAAGCCAGTTGAAGATGCTCGGAGCGTTCAGGGTCAGGGCCGTGTAGTGCTGGGTCTGCTTGGGATAGATCATCAAGAGGTCGACGAAAGAGCACCCCGCGATCCACGCTGGCACAAGGCAAGCTAAGAACGCCACAGGTACAAGCAGGAGCGATCGCCACGGAAGTTCCCTGCGCAGGACCCAAACGCCGAGCAACGGAAGAAGGAAGATGGCCTGCAACTTCACGGAAATTGCCAAGCCAAAGAGCGCAGTCGTCGCGTAGGGGCGTTTGCCGAAGGCCGTGGCCAGGGCGACGACCAAAGGGGCCGTGTAGACCATGTCGCATTGACCCCAGAGGGCGCCGTTGAAAACGACGGTTGGGGCGACGAGGAGCGCAAAGGCAGCGACGGCGGCTCTGAGCTTGCTGTGGTGGACACGATAGACAATGGATGCCAGCGCCGCTGCACAGACATAGTCGCACAACACGGAACAGAGTTTGATGGTCACGACTCGGTCGAAGGGCAGCTTGGTGACCAGCCAGAGCATNNTGGTCGCACCAGACAAGAGCGCAGTTGTCCAAATCGCCACTGTGAAAACCGAAGAGCTGCACCCGAATTGCGATGGTAATTGCTACGCCGACTGCAACCACAAGGATCGACAAGCAGTGCCTTGGCACCAGGCGAACGGGATGCGCGGCCAGGATTCCCAGCGTGTCTCTCTCTTCCTTCAGATGGCTGGTCCTGCGCATCGTGGTCCTCTTCCGCGCAGACCTGGCCTGCCCTGGTTGGGGGTCGCGTGGGTGGAGCACCGAAGCGGGCGCAAAACGATCGTCAGGGTCGCGTTGACCCTAAAGGCAGCTGCGTAGACATCAGCCCAGAATGTGTCGATCCTGCCCATAGTTCCCGAAAGCACGACTGTTGCCCGTTGCGTCCTTGCGCGCCTCGCGTCCTCGCATCTCTTGCACCTTCCGGGCCAAGTGTCCTCGGCTGGGAAAGTGGCCTCTGCCTCGGCTTTGGTCGCATCCGATTGGCTGGCCGCCACTAATTCGCGGCAACCATGTCATGGTTCGGTCGCCGAAATTGAAATGACTATGGCCCGGCCACAGCAAGCGGTGCGGCGGCCAACAACAACGATGCGATGACAGTAGGGAAGATTCGTCCCTGCATGGGCTGACCTGCGGAATCAGAAACGGCCAGGGGCCGGGGTGAAGTAGAGAGAATCGAAATAGGCCTGTCCCGTTCCGGTGATGGCTTGCAGAAACACGGAGAAAGTGGCATACCTCGCATCGGAGGGTGGCACCACTGAGTCGGCGCGGAAGAGTTTCCAAACGTCGTAGGCAGAACTCTCGTCGACCGAAATGGTCGTGTTCTGCACGCTGCTACTGGTTCGAGTCATGCAATTGGCATCGGTGTACCACCAGGCGGCAAGCCCCGCGAGCCCTTGGCTACCGCTTCCTGAGGGGGTGAGAACCCAGCCGCCAAAATCATAGGCGGTGCCGGCCGAGATGGGAAAACAAGGGCTCTCGATGGGGCTGGTGTACCCGATGTAGCCCCAGGTGTAGAGCAACGACCCCGAGCTCGCGCAGCCCGCCACGTCCCGCGATGAGCGAGTGAGTGTGACGGTTCCCCCTGATTGCGCTACCCATGTGGCGGCGTTGCCATTGAAACCGCCATCGGGTACCAGGTTGGACGCGCTTTGCGTGGCGCACTTGCAGGCGCCGCCACTACACTGCCCAGGGCAAGCGTAGTCACACGCCCCGCAGTTCATGGCGTCGGCGCTGGTGTCAATGCAGCGACCGTCGGCACAGAGTGTGAGAGCGCAGGCACAGCTCTTCTGATCAGTGCTGCAAGCATAGCCGGTGCGACATGCGGTTCCCGTGGTCGGCCAGTTGCCATCGGCGTCGCAGGTTCGAAGGGTGTTGCTACTACAGGAGGATGCACCGGGTTTGCACTGACCAGTGCAAGCGTTGTTTCGGCAGACATTGGTACACGGGGTTCCTGTGGTCGGCCAGTTGCCGTTGGCATCGCAGGTGAGGAGAGTGTCGCCAGTGCCACAGGAAGTCGCGCCAGTCTTGCACTGTCCCGTGCAGGAGTTGTTTCGGCAGACATTGGTACACGGGGTTCCCGTGGTCGGCCAGTTGCCGTTGGCATCGCAGGTTAGGAGAGTGTCGCCAGTGCCACAGGAAGTCGCGCCAGTCTTGCACTGTCCCGTGCAGGAGTTGTTTCGGCAGACATTGGCACACAGGGTTCCAGCAGTAGGCCAGTTACCATTGGCATCACAGGTAAGCAGCGAATCCGCGCTGCACTTGTGGTCGCTGGGTTTGCACTCACCTGTGCAAGCATTGTCACGGCAAACATAGGTGCACGGCGAGCCGGTGGCCGGCCAGTTGCCGTTGGCATCGCAAGTAAGAAGAGTGTCGCCCCTGCAAGATGTTGCACCCAAACTACACCGGGCCGCGCCTGTGGCGCCACCGGTGGCTGCCCCGCCGGTTGCGGCCCCACCGGTTGCGGCCCCGCCAGTTGCGCCGCCAGATGACACCGTTCCGCCGGTGTCCGAACCTCCGGTGCCGGTCGCTCCGCCCGCGACCGGAGCATCAACCAGCGTGCTGCCGCCGGCACCGGGGCCTCCACCCGTCCCGGGCTGCCCACCGGTACCTGCGACAACGCCGTCGAGCGCCGACGACGTCTGTCGCGCGTCCAGCCCGCCGGCGCCGCCAGTTTGAGGCGCGTCCGCTTGACCGTCCGTGCCCCCACTCTGGGAGGCGTCAGAAGGCCCTCTGTCTGTCGTCCGGCCGCCGCCTCCACTGTCTGGTCCGCCCGCCGTCCCACCAGAGCGAAGCGGACCTTTGACACACTTCCGCGCAGCGGTGTCGCACCGGTACCCGACCGGGCAGTTGTTGTCGCCGCTGCAGACCATCTGGCTGACCTTGTCGTCGGGATGGTCGAAGCACGCAACCAACGTGGTTACTGAAAGCGCCAACACCAGATGCGCGCTCCTGCGCTGACTCGCATTTGCCGTCGCTATCATTAGAAGCCTCCCCTCAGTGCTGCACCGGCGAGGCCCGGCCCGACGGTCGGGACGAAAACCACTGTGTCGTCTTTCCTGCCCTTGTTCCAGCCGATGCCGTAGAGGATGGCTCCCGCCACGACCCCCGCTCCAGCCACCCCGTAGCCGACCCAAGCAAACGTCTCGTAGGTGTTTCTGGTCGATTCCTTGCCGCGGTCATAGCTTTTGGGCGGCTCGATGCTCTTGGCCACAATGTTGGCCTGCAGGTTCAGCACCAAGCCGGCAACAGCGGCCCCCACCCCCACACCGGCGAGGACCACGCCCGCCACACGGAGCCCAGACCCGGATGAAGGCAAAGCAGCCTGTGGCTGTGGGACCGCCGTTTCCGCCTGGCCCATCGGCATCACCGGCGTCCCCGCTGGCGGGGCCTGGGATGGCGTCACTGGCGACGCCTGGGGTGGGCTCTTCTTCTGCCGCAGGGCTTGGCATTCGGCGATGTGTTTCTCAGCGAGGGGGATGTCCTCGGTGCCGGTACGAAGGTACTCACGAAAGCGGCTGATCGCCTCATCGTAACGCTCGTTCTGCTCGTAGCACCGTCCCTGATTGAAAATGTAGGTCGGGGCTCTGAAATCGAGAAAGAGATCGGAAAGGATGCCCACACCCTTGGCGTAGTCGCCCTCGAGACATGCCTTTCTCGCCTCCCGTTCTTTGGATTCCCTGTCCGCCTCCCTCGAATCGATGGCCCGCTTTTCTTTGGCGAACGCCGGTGCGCCGGCCAACAACAACGATGCGATGACAGTAATGTAGA
>PMCR01000299.1 GCA_003155465.1 Myxococcales bacterium
GTGGCCAACCCGCAGCTCGCCTATGCCGGCGTCCCGGTCGAGCGCGGCGGCCGGCGTGAATACCTGATCGTGGCGCGCGAGCTGGCCGAACCCTTCCTGGCGGCCTGTGCTCTTCCCGTCCCGCCCAAGACCGAATGGATCGAGATTGCCGGGGATAAGCTCGCCGCTCTCCGCGGCGTGCGCTATCAGCATCCCTTTGTCGGCGAGCCGCGCAGCGAGCGCGATTTCCGCCTGACCTTCGCGTCCCACGCCACGCTGGAGGCCGGCACCGGCCTTGTGCACACGGCCCCGGGCCACGGCGCCGATGACTACACCGTGGGTCGCGCCGAGGGCCTCGATGTCTACGCCCCGGTGGACGGCCGCGGCCGCTACACCGCCGAGGTGCCGCTGTGGGCGGGCCAGCCGGTGCTGGAAGCCAACCCCAAAATCGTAGCGCTTCTGGCCGAGACGGGATACCTGCTCAATCAGCCGGGCGAGACCGTGCGACACCAGTATCCCCTTTGCTGGCGCTGCAAGCACCCGGTGCTCTTCCGCGCCACCAGCCAGTGGTTCGCGCGCCTGGGCGATCTGGGCGACAGCAACAGCTTGCGCGAAAAGGCCCTGGCCGAAATCGACCGCACCCAGTGGATCCCGACGTGGGGCCGCGATCGCATCCGGGGCATGATCGAAGTTCGGCCCGACTGGTGCCTGTCGCGCCAGCGCATCTGGGGTGTGCCCATCCCCGCCTATCTTTGCAAGACCTGCGACGAGCCCTTCCTGCTGCCCGACGCGATGGAGTTCGTGGCCACCCTGTTCGAGGCTGAGGGCGCCAACGCCTGGTTCAGCCGGCCGACCAGCGAGTTGGCCCCGGCGGGCACACGCTGCCCGAAGTGCCAGGGCACCGATCTCGAAAAGGGCGCGGACATCGTCGACGTCTGGTTCGAATCGGGCGTGTCTTGGGCTGCGGTGGCCGACGGCGTGTTGGTGCCCAAGGGCGAGAAGGTCGACCTCTATCTCGAAGGTGCAGACCAGCATCGCGGCTGGTTCCATTCGTCGCTGCTGGCCGCAGTGGCCGCGCGTGGCACCGCGCCCTACAAGGCGGTACTGACCCATGGTTGGGTGCTGGACGAGCGCGGCAAGGTCTATTCCAAGTCCGAGATCGAAAAGGCGCGCGCCGCGGGAGTCAAGACTGACTACGTCGAGCCAGGTGCGTGGATGGAGAAGAACGGCGCCGAGGTTCTGCGCCTGTGGGCCGCTGCCGCCGACTACCAGGCGGACGTGGTGTTCAGCAAGACCATCATGGATCAGCTGGGCGAGTCGTACCGCAAGATCCGCAACACCTGCCGCTACCTTCTGTCTAACCTGTATGACTTCGTGCCCTCGCGTGATCTCCTGCCCGACGAAAAACTGCGCGTTCTGGATTGTCTGGCGCTGGGAGTCTTGCGCGACCGCGACCGGCAAGTCTTCGACGCCTATCGCGCCTACGCCTTCCACGACGTGGTCCGCCGGGTGGTTGACTACGTGGTCACCGTGTCGGCTGAGTATCTGGATCCGGTCAAGGACGTCCTCTACTGCGAGGCGCCCCGGTCGCTCAGCCGGCGCAGCGTGCAGACCGTCTTTTGCGAGATGGTGCGTACCATCGCCACCTGGATGGCGCCCATCATGTGCTTCTCGGCGCAGGACGTGGCCGACGAACTGCTGCGGCAGACGGGCGAGCCCTTCGACGTGCACGGCCAGATCCGGAAGGAGCCGACACTCAGCGGGGATTCGGTTCGACGCTGGCAGGACGAGATCCGGCCCCGACGCGAGCTGATCCTGGCCAAACTGGAGGCTTTCCGCGCCGCGGGCCACAAGTCCCTGGAGGCCAAGGTCACGGTGCGACCCAACGCAGCCGAGCGAGGGCTTTGGCAGCGCGATCTTGCAAACCTGCTTGAGCTAACCGTGGTGTCGCAACTGGAGATCAGCGCCGACAATGCCGCGGGCGCCACCGAGATCACGGTCGGCGAGGCCAGCGGTCCAGAGTGCCCGCGCTGCTGGCGGCGCACCGGGTTGGCCTCGGGGTACACTGCGGAGCCGAACCTTTGCACTCGCTGCGCCGCCGTGGTCAGCTTGCTGGAGACCAAATGAGTTCCACCAGACGCCGCAACATCCTGTTCACGGTCGCAGCCGTGGTTTCGATCCTCCTCGACCAGTGGACCAAGGCGCTGGCCCGCACCCACCTTCAACCTCTCGACCCGCGGCGGGCGGTGGTGGTCATTGATGGCTGCTTCGACCTGCGCTACTCGGAGAACCCCGGGGTGGCGTTCGGGATGCTGCAACAACTGCCCGGCGGCCGCATCCTGCTGACTGTGGTGGCCATGGCGGCGCTCGCCCTGGTCTTTCACTACCTGCGCCGCACGGACCCTAGCCAAACCCGGCTGCACCTCGCGCTGGGACTGATAGGCGGGGGCGCCGTCGGCAACCTCATCGACCGCATCGCCTTCGGCCGGGTGAGCGACTTCATCGTGTGGCACTACCGCGGCCACGAATGGCCCGCCTTCAACGTGGCGGATGCGGCGTTGGTGGTGGGCGTGTGCCTCATGGCACTCGACATGATGCTCGACAAGCGCCGCTCGGCCACCGGCTCGCCGCCCCAACGTGCGGGCGGTGCCCGCTAGCCACCATGCGCCCGATCCTGATCGATTTCGGGATCGATCTTCCCCTGCTGGGGCGGCTGGACGTCCCCGCCTACTTCGCCGCGCTCTCCCTGAGTTTCTTGGTTGGGCTTTGGATGATGCGGCGGGAGGCGGGCAAGCTCGGGCTCGACCGCGAGCGGATCTACGATCTTTGGATCGGTCTCGTCCTGTGGGCGATCATCGGGGCGCGCGTCTTGCACATCTTCGCCGACGGCCATTTTCACGACTACGTGAATCTGTGCGTGGACAACTTCAAAGTCGCGGCCACCGAAGCCAAAGTCGCCCACTGCAACGCCAGCTCGGAGTGCGGTTGGGACTACGTGTGCAACCTGGCCACCCACACCTGCCATCCGCCGCGTGACTGTCTGGCGGTCTTCAAAGTGTGGCGGGGGGGCCTGGCCTACTACGGCGGGTTCATCTTCGCCGCGATCTTCGGCCTCGCCTACGCGCGCAAGCATCGCATGGGGCGGTGGGTGGTGGCGGACTTGGCCGCGCCCTGGATCGCCTTTGGTCTGGCTCTCACCCGCGTGGGCTGCTACCTGAACGGCTGCTGCTACGGCAAGCTGTCGCATCTGCCCTGGGCGGTGCACTTCCCCAGGGGGAGCAGCGTGTGGGATGCCCAGCGCGCGGCCGGCCTGATTTCCGAGGGCAGCCCTGCCCTGCCCGTGCACCCGACCCAGATCTACCTCGCCCTGCTCAACCTCGGGATGTTTCTGCTGCTCTACTTCGTCGTGCGGCGGCGAAGACGGATCGATGGTCAGGTCTTCGCCTGGTTGCTCATCGGCAAGGGCGTGTTGCGTTCTTTCGTGGAGATCTTCCGCGACGATGATCGCGGTGTGTTCTTCGGCTGGCTGTCCACCTCGCAAATCCTGTCGCTGCCTCTCATCGCATGTGGGCTCTTCCTGCTGCTTGGTGGTCTGCGTTCGCGCTGGCTGGCAGACCCGGCGCCGACGCGGGAAGGCGCGTGAGACCGAACCTCTATACGCTGCACTTGGGGGGCCACGGGTTGGACATCCACGCCTACGGCCTGCTGGTCGCCATGGGCGCCATCGCGGGCGTGCTGTTCGCGCTTCGCCAAGGACGGCGGATGGGCTTCGACACCGCCGCCGTGCTCGACCTGGCGTTCTGGGCTTTGGTGGCCGGCATCGTCGGCTCGCGCGTCCTCTATGTGATCGTGCACGCTGGCGACTACGCACGCCTGTGCGCGGGAACCGGCGCATCCCGCCCAGCACTGCGCGCGCTCGCCGACTGCACGGCACCGCTCTATATCTGGCAGGGCGGCTTGGTCTTCTACGGCGGCGCTCTCGCAGCGGCCGGCGTGGTATTGCGTTTCGCGCGCCGGCGGTCCTGGCCCGTCGGCAACGTGGCTGACCTGCTCGCTCCCTCACTGGCTTTGGGCCATGCCTTGGGACGCGTGGGTTGTTTTCTGGCCGGCTGCTGCTACGGCAAGGTTTCCACTTTCGGTGTGCATTTTCCGCCCAACAGCGTCGCGTATCACGAATTGGCCAGTTCGGGTCTGGTCACGCCGGGCGCACCCGCGACACCGGCCCTCGCCCCGACCCAGCTCTACGAGGCGGCAGGTGAAGGCTTGCTGTTCGTCCTGCTCGTGCTCCTGCGCCGCCGCCGGCCGTTTCCCGGGTCATTGGCGCTTGTCTACGTCATGGGCTACGCACTCCTGCGCGCGACCGTCGAAGTTCTGCGCGGAGACCAGGGCCGCGGCTTCCTCTTCGGAATCTCCCTGCCACGCGTGGCGGCCTGGCTCGACCTGCCTACCAATCAGCCGCTGGCGCTCTCCACCGCGCAGGCGCTCAGTCTAGCTCTCGGCACTGCCGCGGCCGTCGCCTACAGGATCCTCCGCCGGGGCGTCGCCGTCTGATGCGATTCCCCATCCGAGCGTCTACGGCTAGGGCGATTCCCGCCTGACCGCGCCCACCGCCTTGGCGAAGGCCCACACATATTCGACCCCGGACGCCAGCGAGACCGCCACCGAGATGTTCAGCAACATCGTGCCCGCGACCTGATAGTCGACCGAGACGCCCAGCCCGAGCACAGGATAGCTGAAGTGCACGAGAAGCATGGTAATGGCCACCAGTTGCAACGCTGTCTTGATCTTCCCACCTGGGCTGGCAGCAATCACCATGCCCTCGCTGGACGCGATGCCGCGCAGGCCGGTGATGCAGAAGTCGCGCGCGACCAGCACCACCACGACCCAGGCCGTCGCCCGGCCCATCGCCACGAGAAAGACCAGCACCGCCGTGACCATGAGCTTATCGGCCAGGGGATCGAGGAACTTGCCGAGGACACTGACCTGACCCCGGCTGCGGGCCAGGTAGCCGTCGAGGCCATCTCCCGCCGAGGCGACGAGGTAGAGAAGTGCCGCGATGAAACTGCGGACCGGGCTGAAGTTATCGATGAAGTACAGGACCCCCGGGACGATCAGCACCCGCGCCATCGTCACGAGGTTGGGCAGATCCGTAATCTGGCTGCGTAGATTCGCCATGTTTTGACAGCAATACTACTCCGACACCGGTGCAGGTCACATAGGAGTCGCCCGGCTCGCCTTCCCGCCCGGCCATGCCCTGCGCGACCAGGCGTCCCACCCAGCCAAGCAGGCGCCCCCCCAACACGGCCAGCGAATCTCCCTCGCTCAGACGCACGGCCACCAACTCGTCAGGACCCGCAGTCACGACGACCCGCCCGGTCCCGCGAAACTGCAGCAGGGCTGGCCCACCGCCCGGCACGCGACCCCACTCCCACACCAGTTCGTCGCCCCAGGCCACCACGTGTTCTTCACGCAGGTAAAGCACATCCCGGTCCAGCGACAGCGCGAAAAGCGCACGGCCCGGACGCCAGGAAGAAAGCCACAGGTCGCCGTTCCCAGCCAAACGAAGGAATCTCCCACCCTGCGAAGTCAGCGTTTCACCCAGAAGGTGTCCGCGCATTCTCCGTCGCGCCGGAAGCAACTCGACCCCGCCCAGCGCCGCCAGCAGCGCCGACTCGCGGACGTGGGTCTCGCTGGCGGCGGCAAAGCGCAAAACCCCCTGCCCGAGCCAGGCCATGGGCGCCGGCTCGGGCGACGGGGCCAACATGCGGGCCAGGGCAAAGGCGTGGAGCGACACAATCTCGCCTGACCCAGGTGTGGAGCCCGGCTGCGCGGGCATGACCGCATCAAGAACCTGTGTGCGCAGCTCCGGCCTGGGCGTGGCCGGGCCACTATCGGCGACATGCGTGCGGTCGGGCTCGACTACGCCCGTCGCTTCTTCCTCCGATGCTGAAAAGGACGAGGTCGCCACCCGCTCCATCTCCGCGGCCAGCTCGTGCTGGCCGGCACGCCGAAAGGCCGCCGCCGCTTGCCCCCGCGCACCCGTGCGCGCGCACGCATACCCGAGATAGCTCCACGCACGCCTGTCGTCGGGACGCAGGCGCACGGTGGTCTCCAGCTCGGTCACGGCTTCGTCGAACCAGTCCAGCTTGAGGGCAATGAGTCCCAGGTTGAGGCGTATGGCCGCGTCGTCGGGAGCGATCTGCGCGGCTTCCCGGTAGATCTGGCGCGCCTCGGACAGACGCCCCAGCTTGAAGCGCACGAGCGCCAGCAGCTTGAGCACGCGCAGATCATGGGGCGCGTCCGCCTGTGCGCGCAGCAGTTCCAACTCCGCCTCGGGCAAGCGTTGCGCCACCACCAACTCGCTGGTGCGATGAAGCTGCTCCCGCAGCGCTTCGTCCTCACGTCCGCCGGCAGGTCCGGAGATCGCCGGCACGGACACGGACTCTTCGGGAAGGTAGGTGTCAGCAGGCACAGGTCATCGCAGCGCCACCGGCGCGGCTCCCACCCACGCCGACAGCGCAGCCTCGCGCTTGTATCGTTGCCACACGGTGGCCACATAGGTCCGCGTGGTTTCATAGGGGGGCAATCCCCGGTATTTCTCGACGGCGCCAGGCCCGGCATGGTACCCGGCGAGGACCTTGATCTTCTCGTCGTCCGAACACACGAACGCGCCGCCAACACCGTCGCCCCGTCCCACGGCGGGTGTCCTGCAGAAACGTTTGGCCAGCGTTTGCAGGTAGCGGGCACCACCCATGATGTTCTGCCGCGGATCCCACACGTTGGTCACACCCATGGCCCGCGCCGTGGCCGGCATAAGCTGCATCAGCCCGAGAGCGCCCGCACTGGACACGACGTACGGATCGTAGTCGGACTCGGTCTTGATGACAGCCCGGATGAGGGCCTGGGGAATGGCGAAGTAGGCCTGCTGATCGCGGATGTGCTCGTCGAAGCGCTGGTAGCGGGCCAAGGAACTGTCGCGTGGGGGAACCAGGTCCGAGTCGCCCCGCATGGCAGAGGCCTTGCCCGGCCCGATCCGAAACAGCACCTTCCAGCGCCTGCCCACCGGGGGCAGGTTGGTAAACTCGACCACCCCGTCGGCGCGCTCGCGGGTCCACACCACGCTGTTGATTTCCCGGGCTGCGGGCGCGTGTTCGCGCGGCCTCACCGAGGTACGTCTGGTCTCCGACTCGGGAACCGCCCGCCAGTTTGGACCTGCGGTGGGCGCGTTGGTGAACTCCAGGGTGCCGTCCACCCGCTGCCGCTGCCACACCGTGGCGTGACCAGACGCCGGCAGCGCGAGCAAGAGCAGCAGCGCGAGATAGGAGGGACGGCCGATCACAACCAGAAGATCGTAACACAGGCCGACGGCCGTCGCCCATCCAATCCGGCGCCCCCGTCGCATGTCCTCGAACCTGCCGGTCTGGTAGATTGGCTCCGTGATGGAAGCAGACTACCTGGTTCTTGGCTCTGGCTTGGCGGGGCTCTACTTCGCCTTGCGTGCCTCGGAGCACGGACGCGTGCTGGTGGTGTCGAAGCGCGCCCTCACCGACGCCAACACCCACCAGGCTCAGGGCGGAGTGGCCGCGGTGTTGGGTGCGGGTGACACACCTGAGAAGCACATCGAGGACACGCTGCGTGTCGGCGACGGCCTGTGCAACCTCGACGTGGTGGACATGTGCGTGCGCCAGGGGCCAGAGCACATCCTTCACTTGGCCAACCGGCTGGGGGTGGACTTCGACCGCGAGCCCGACGGCCAGTTCCAACTTGCCCGCGAAGGCGGCCATAGCGCCCGCCGCGTCGTGCACGCCCGCGACATGACCGGCGCCGCCATCCACGACACCCTGCTTGAACGGGTGAAAGAACGTGGGGACCGCATCACGCTGCTGGCCGACTCAATGGCAGTCGACCTGCTGACCACCGCCAAGTATGGCGGCCCCAACGCCGTGTTCGGCGCGTACGTCTACGATCAGAAGAAGGGCGAAATCCAGACCGTGGTTGCGCGCGCCGTGATCGTAGCCACCGGGGGAGCCGGCAAGGTGTACCTGTACACCTCCAATCCCGACGTGGCCACCGGCGACGGCGTGGCCATGGCGTACCGGGTGGGCGCGCGGGTGGCCAATATGGAGTTCTTCCAGTTCCATCCCACCTGTCTCTTCCACCCGGCGGCCAAGTCCTTCCTCATCAGCGAAGCCCTGCGCGGCGAGGGTGGCATCCTGCGCCTGCTGGATGGTACGCCATTCATGCCGCGCTACCACGAGATGAAGGATCTCGCCCCACGCGACGTGGTGTCACGTGCCATCGATGCCGAGATGAAGCGCACCGGCGATGACTGTGTCGTGCTCGACATGACCCACCTGCCGGCGCAGTTCTTGGCCGAGCGTTTCCCCAACATCCACCG